>DESQ01000024.1 GCA_002361355.1 Lachnospiraceae bacterium UBA3310 | reverse complement strand
CTGGGGGATTAGTGTTTTCATTTAGTGATATCTATTCTTTTTTAAGTAATATCTAAAGCACCCCATTTATCATAGGGACATGCGTTTTTCTTCATCGCCGCCCGCAGTTCTACGAAGCACCCACATGCCCTGCACATACCGTCCAGAAGCAGGTCACACTCTTTGCACAGAGAGAGCCGCTTCTCGTAAAGCGGCTCTTCAACCTTTAAATCCTCATCCAGATTGGCAATGTAGGTATGCAGATTTTCAAAATACTCCTTTTTATCCATGTCTCTGGTGAGACATTTGCGGCAGATGCGTCTGCTTTCCTGTTCCATACGCTGCCCGCTCCTTTCCGGCTCTTTTTCCCTTAACGGATACGGAAACTGATCACGCTGCCCGCAGGCATCGTAAAGCTGATCTTCCCGTCCTTGTTCTCGTAGGCGTCAAATACTTCTTCCTTCACCTTCCCGGGATCGTCAAAAGTATTGTGGGCGTGCATCTCGCCTCTTAAAACCGCCGCCGTAATCTCCTCAGGCACAAGTTCCATGAAAGACATCTCCACCGGCGCGTCCTCATTTGCTGAAAGATTCGTCAGCGTCACATTCACATAGCCATCCTTATCCACGGACACGGACTCGTCCAGGAAAGGCACCTGATTGTCCTCGTCTGTACCGATTGTCTTGTTGCCCTCAATGCAGCTCTCCACAAGATCAGAGTCCTGATGATGCCTGTACATATGGAAGACATGGTAGGTGGGCGTCAGGATCATCTTCGGCCCCTCCGTCAAAATCACGGACTGCAGCACATTGACCATCTGCGCGATACACGCCATCTTGACACGGTCACAGTGCTTGTTAAAGATATTGAGCGTCACACCTGCCACAACCGCATCGCGCATGGTGTTCTGCTGATACAGAAATCCCGGATTAGTGCCTGGCTCCACGTCGAACCAGCACCCCCACTCGTCCACAATCATGCCGATCTTTTTCTCCGGATCATACTGATCCATGATTGCGCCGTGACGCTCTACCAGCTCTTTTATGTAAACCGCCTTGTTCAGGGTCGTGTACCAGGTCTTCTCGTCAAACTCAGTGGCGCTGCCCTTGTGATCCCATCCACCCGGATGTACATAATAATGAAGAGACAGGCCGTCCATGTATCCGCTGGGGGTATTGCCGGGCTGCGGCTTTGCAAAACAGGTTTTTAACACGCCCTCCGTCCAGAAATAATCCGCCACATTGGGGCCGCCGCAAACCTTCTTGATCGGCGCCGCATGGTCATAATGTCTTACATAGGTCTGATATCTTCTGTAAAGATTTGCATAGTACTCCGGCGTCATATTGCCGCCGCAGCCCCAGTTTTCATTACCCACGCCAAAATAATCAATCTTCCAGGGCTTTTCATGGCCGTTTTGTTTGCGCAGATCCGCCATGGGGGAAACGCCGTCGAAAGTAATATACTCTACCCATTCGCCCATCTCCTGCACGGTGCCGCTGCCCACGTTTCCATTCACGTAGGTCTTACAGCCAAGCTGATCGCAAAGCTCGAAAAACTCATGCGTGCCGAAGCTGTTGTCCTCCACCACGCCGCCCCAGTGGGTGTTGATCATCTTCTTGCGGCCTTCCTTGGGCCCGATACCGTCCTTCCAATGGTACTCGTCCGCAAAACAGCCGCCCGGCCAGCGCAGCACGGGAATCTGCATTTCCTTCAAAGCGTCAACTACATCCTTGCGCATGCCGTTCACGTTAGGGATGTCGGAATCCTCTCCCACATAGAGCCCCTCATAGATACACCTTCCCAGATGCTCTGAAAAATGTCCGTAAATCTCAGGATTTATATGTCCCTTCCTGTTTTTCTCATTGATCAATAATTTTGCCATATACGCCCTTTTTCCCTCCTCTTATCTATTTTATTGACTTCCATTCCTTCTCGATTTCCAGAAAAGTTTTTTAATTTTATAAATTATTTTAATTGTACCTAAAATTATATTGGTTTTTTCCACATAAAGCAATTGTTTTTTTTCTTTTTTTGATAAATTTTCTAAAATCTTTTTCAGGCCATTCTCCGCCTCCTGCATAAAATATAAAATAAAATAACACTTTCCCATTGCAGAAAGGAGCCACCATGTCCTCTCTCCCCTCCGTCATCATCGCCGGCCGCAGTGAAGATACAAAAAATTACGAAAAAGCGCTGGAACGGCTGGGTGTCTCCCACCGCACCACCCTTCAGGACGAAGCCGCAGATTGGGCCACGCATCTGCTCCTCCCCGGCGGCGGCGACATTACGCCCGCCTTTTTCGGCCAGACGTATCACGGTTCCCGAAACGTGGACACAGAGCTCGACCTTTTGCAGTTTCGGCTTCTCTCCCGCTTTGTGGCACAAAAAAAGCCCGTGCTCGGCATCTGCAAAGGGCTTCAAATCATCAACGTCCATTTCGGCGGTGACATCACACAGCACATCGACACCGCCGACACCCACAAATGGACAGGGCATGACCAGTTTCACTATGTCTACCACTGCGACTTAAGCCGCCGTGATTTCTTTTATCAGCTTTATGGAAACAGCGCTCTGGTAAACTCCGCCCACCATCAGGCCATAAACCGTCCCGGAAAAGGGCTGGTTCCGGTCTGCCGCGCGAAAGATAATGTGATTGAAGGGCTGTCCCATGTAAACCTCCCCATTCTTGCCGTACAATGGCATCCGGAGCGGCTTCCTGACCACAACGGCGATTCTCTCCTCTCCTACTTTTTCTCGCTCCGCTGAGACAGCACTTCAAAAAAGGCGCGCATGATCTGCATCACCACCCCGACCGTCTCCTCGTCCACCTCGCTCATTGCCCTGCCAATCTTCTGAATACTGTGAAACCAATGCGCGGTAAAGTCAATGAGGTTGTCAGTCTCCGACGCCTGCACCACCCGGTACAGGGTGTCCACAAACACATGCATCTGTTCCTGATCCAATGACAGAATCCACTCGTTGATTGCCTGATCTATAAACTTCTGTCCCGGCCGGATCTCATCCACAATGCGGAAACCATCCTTATCCACCAGCCATGTATACGGATTGTGCTGGGCCGGCCCGATGGTCTTACTCTCCACCACCTGATAATCGCCTTCCGTGTAGAGAATCATTCCCACCAGAGAGGAGCGCGGCACCGTCTTGTGAATACGGCCCTCGATCTCCTGCCATGCCCCCTGCATCCTCACCTCCGGCCGAAAACCCGGCCCGTCATGGTCATAGATGGCGGCAATCCGCCCTCTCACCTGTGGATCACAGTGCATGGATGCATAGACCGCCAGATTTCCGCCCTTGGAGTGTCCGCCCACAAAAAAACTTCCCGATATCGTCCGCGCTGCCTGTTCCAGATAAGACACACTCCGCTTCTGCCCCGGCACCGGCTCAGAAAATGCCAGATTCAAATCCTCTTTCCAGCCCACAATATTCTCGTCCGTGCCCCGAAAGACCACATAGACAAGCTCCCTGGAAAGATTGCACACCACAGCGGAAAACTGGCTCTCCTGCTCCGGTTCTATTTGGTTTACATAATTCCAAAACTGCATTCCGCCGAAGCGCCTGCTCTTCAAAACGCCCGTAAAGAGCGCCGTATTATCCTTCCGATACCGCTCATCCGCATAGAGGTGGTCATAGTCCTCATGGGCGGCAATCTGTGCAAGGCTCACCGGTGCTCCCTCTTCCGGCCCCGGCACGATGCCGTCGAATTTCAGATAGGAAAGCTGGCTGATCACCAGACTGTCCACATCGCTGAAGGGTTTCTCCTCCAGACTGTAGTCACCGTATTCTCTCAGATAGTCTAAAATGGTTCCCATATTCTGCACTCCTGTCACCGGCGCGCCCCGCCGTATGCCTGTGCGCCTTAAAACTTTGCTTCCAGATGTTCAATATTTTTGATCAGGACACTGACCGTCCCGTCAGGATTCGTGATAAACTCCACGCAACCGGGATTCTTGTACTGCTCCATGGGAATCTTGATCTCGATCCCGGTATCCGTAAAAAGATGCTGGCTCTGGTACTTTCGCGTCGTGTTCTCACTCTGTGGCACTATCGTCTCCTTAACCATATTGTACTTTTCCATTTTATCCTGAAAAGCCACCTTTAATTCCGGCTGGTCATCAAAGATTTTCTCTGCGATCTCCTCCACAGCGAAGCCGCCGTTCTCCTCTATCTCCTCCTGAATGATACTCTTGGCACGCATCTGCCTCTCAAAGCGTTCCGTTTCCGCAAATCCTTCCTTCTGCACGCTCTCCACGGCGCGTCCCACGATGGAAAGCTTCGACTTGTGGGAGAGATGGGCACTGCACTTTAAAAACAGAAAAGAAAAATAATCCGTCTTCTCCCCATTCACCTCATATTTTTTCTCCACCACCCACAGAGCCAGATCCGAGAGCCGGATAATCGCCGCCTCGGTGAGACGCTGTGTCTGGGAGGGCAGGATGGACTTGTGGCGGATCAGCTCGTTGCTGTTTCCTTCCCCCTCAAGCGGCATCGTCCTGTGCGTATACTGCGCCCTATAATTCATTTTAAGAAGAGCCAGATACTCCTCCTCCCCCTCCCGAAAACGCGCCACCATAAGATCTGCCGGGGGAATATCAATATTGGCGCTCATGATCTCAAACAGAAGCCCCGCGATCTCCTGGCTTACCTCTACGAAATTTTCATCCTCGTAGACGGAAAGCATCTGACAGATCTCTGACTCCCGCTCGTAAAAGCGGCACTCTCTGGCGTCGTCTCCGCCACCGATCCGGCCGATATGCTCCCGCACAAAATCTGCCACCTCCGAGCCGTACTCTAACTCCGTGTCGGAGAGCACCGGCATCCCGATGGTGGAATCCAGAATGTGGACGATGAGTTGTTTGATTCTGATATCTTCTTTTATCATAATATGCTCCGTTTCCTATGTTTTACAATAAATTTTGTTATTTAATCTCTCAGTTGTATTTCCCCGGATAGTCCGTTCCGGTCTCGCTCTGCATTAAGTTTACATAATATTGTGGATCCTGTTCCATCAGCAGCATGGTATGAAATGCCTCCAGAAGCATCTTATCCCCGTTGCTCTTCATCTGTGTGCGATCCCTGTCAAGCTGTGCCTTGAAGTGATCCATCTGCCATACCATAATGTCTATCAGGCTGTAACCTGCCACCTGATACTCACAGAGGAAATTCTGGTGTTCCAGATAGTATAAAAATTCCCTCGACACTCCCTCCGATGCCGTGAGCATCCCAAAAAAACGTTCCAGAAACGCCTCATCCTCACCGGCGTAATGGCAGAGGGCTTTCGCCCACTCATAGGCGCGTTTCTTTTCCTCCCCGTTCATCCTGTTCCCTCCTTCCGCAAGTTCTTTTTTCGCCGTCTTCCACATAGGATATGCTAACAACCAAAGGATGTACTTTCCATGTCGACTATGGCGATCTTAGAACAAATCAACGATCTGATATGGGGGCTTCCCCTGATTGTCCTGCTTATGGGCACTCATATTTATTTCACCTGCAGTCTGCATTTTCCCCAGAGAAACCTTTTCCGGGCGATCCGCCTCTCCCTGTTTTCTACAGGGGAACCGTCTTCCGGAACAGACGACCGCCGGAACCTGTCGCCCTTCTCAGCCCTCTCCACCACGCTGGCGGCCACCCTCGGCACAGGAAATATCATCGGCGTCTCCACAGCGGTCGCCCTCGGAGGCCCCGGCGCGATCTTCTGGTGCTGGATCACAGGAATCCTCGGCATGGCAACCGCCTACGGCGAATGTTATTTAAGCCTCCTCTACCGCCAAAAAAGGGAGGACGGCATCTACACCGGCGGCCCCATGTATGTATTAAAAAATGGTTTACATAACAAGAAGCTCGGCGGTTTTTACGCGCTGTGCACACTGGCTGCTGCCTTTGGCGTTGGCTGTACCACACAGGCAAACTCTGTCACTGGGGCGGCATCACGCAGTTTCGGGCTCTCCCCTCATCTCGTTGGTATCGTCCTCGCCGTCGTAACCGGCGCCGTAATTCTGGGCGGCATCAAAAGCATCGGCAGTCTCTGCGAACGCACAGTGCCTGCCATCACCTTTCTCTATCTCTTCGGCTGTGTATTGCTGCTTGTTCTCTACAGGCACCAGCTTGTCACCGCCGTAGTCTGGATCATAACGGATGCCTTCTCCTTTGCAAGCTTCGCCGGCGGCGTAGCCGGGGCAGGCCTGCAGCGGGCGCTCCGCTATGGCATCGCCAGAGGGCTTTTCACCAACGAGGCAGGCATCGGCACCTCCGCCATCGCCGCGGCGGCCTCCCACACCGAAGATCCCAAAATACAGGCTTATGTCTCCATGACCGCCGTTTTCTGGGACACAGTGGTTATGTGTCTGCTCACAGGGCTTGTCATCGTCTGCAACATGCTTTTCGATCCAACCTCCGCCACCGGGGTGGCTGAGACTGACCTGACCGCCGCCGCCTTCTCCCACCTGCCCTATGTGGGAGATGCGTTCCTCACCGTCTCCCTCTGCGCCTTCGCCTTGACCACCCTGATCGGCTGGTCGTACTTCGGAGAGAAGGCAACGGAATATCTCGCCGGGAGCCGGGGTATCCCGCTCTATAAACTTTTCTATGTTGTGATGATCTATCTGGGCGCTATCATCCCCATGCGTCTTGTATGGGAGTGCACCGATCTGATCAACGGCTTCATGGCTCTGCCAAATCTCCTGGCGCTGTGGGCGCTGCGGCGGCAGATCAAATCATAGCGCCGCCGCCCGGTCACACTTTCGGTAGTAAGTATAAAATCCGATGCAGATCAACGCGGAGAGCAGCGATCCCAAAGGCGCTGCCCACCCCATGGGATAGAGGCTGTCCGGGAAATAAACCCCTGCGAGATATGCCCCGGGTATGCGAACCATAACAATCGCTATGATATTATGTATAAAGGAGATTCCCGCCTTCTGATCCCCGCAGAAATACCCGCTGAAACAAAAGTGCACCGCAGCAAAAAGGGTATCAAATGCATAGGCGCGCAGATAGGCACAGCCCGCCGCCAGCACCGCCCCGTCTCTCGTAAACAGCCCCACCAGCGTGTGCGGCAGAAACTGATTGTAAAGTGCACAAAAAGCGCCCCAGCAGACCGTAACAAGCAGGCCATACCCCAGAGAAGCCCTCGCTCTCTCCGGCTTGTCCGCCCCCATATTCTGTGCCGTGATCGCGGAGATCGCCGAGAGAAAAGCCGATGGCACCAGAAACATAAAACTGATGATCTTTTCCACAATGCCTACCGCTGCGGAGACGATCAGTCCCCTGCTGTTGGCGATCACCGTGATCACAATGAAAGCTACCTGAATCAGCCCGTCCTGACAGGCAATGGGCGCACCCACCTTACAGATCTGGGCAATCGCCTCTGTGTCCATCCGGATATCCTGTCTGGTCACCCGGAAGCCGAAATCCCGTCCGCGCATCACAAAAAAAGAAAATAGTACGCTCACTGCCTGTCCGAAAACCGTTCCCAGAGCGGCGCCCGCCGCGCCAAGTCCCATGCCGCCGATAAACACAAAATCCAGCACAATATTTACCACACATGCAACCGCCACAAAATACATGGGCCGCCTTGAGTCACCCGCGCCCCGGAAAACGCTGCTGATTACATTATAGGCTGTGATGAACGGCACCCCCGCAAAGCAGATGAGCAGGTAGAGCCTCGTCTCTCCCACAGCCTCTACAGGCGTAAGCATAACGTCCGTTATACAATTGACACAGAGCAGAAGAGCCGCTGTGAGAACTGCTGCAAAAGCCGCAAAGAATATCACCGCCGCACCAACGGTTCTGCCTGCCGCACGATCGTCTTTCGCCCCCACATATCTGCCGATCCGCACCGTAACTCCCATGGCAAGTCCCACAATAATCACCGTGAGCATGTGCATCACCTGACTGCCGATGGACACCGCCGTGGTGGTCTCCGAACCATTGTACAATCCTACCACAAACAAATCGGCCATACCGTAAAAAGTCTGCATAAAACAGGCCAAAAGATACGGGAGCGCAAACCGTATCAGGTTTTTTCCTACGCTCCCCTCCGTCAGATCGTTCTCTTTCACACGCTTATCCTCCCGTCCTCTCAGAGAATACCTGCCTTTCGGCATTATCACCCCAGGCTGACATCCAGAATCATCATAATCACAAAGCCGATGGCCACACCCACTGTCCCGATATTGCTGTGGCTTCCTGCCTGCGCCTCCGGAATCAGCTCCTCCACCACCACGTAGATCATTGCGCCCGCCGCGAAAGCCAAAAGCACAGGCAGCGCCGAAACAATCTGCTCCGCCAGCAAAATCGTGATAAACGCGCCGATCGGCTCCACAATGCCCGAAAGCGCCCCATAGGCAAAAGACCTTCCCCGGGAAACGCCTTCACTGCGAAGCGGCATGGAGATAATCGCCCCTTCCGGAAAATTCTGAATCGCGATACCCACCGCCAGCGCAAAAGCTCCCGCCATAGTGATGCCCGCATCTCCGATCAGGGCGCCTGCAAAGGTCACGCCCACGGACATTCCTTCGGGAATATTATGCAGGGTTACCGCCAGGACAAGCATAGTTGTTTTTTTTAACGAGGTTTCCACGCCCTCCGGTTTATCGCTTTCCATGTGCAGATGCGGAATCAGACTGTCCAGCACCAGAAGAAACGCCATGCCGCCTAAAAAGCCTCCTGCTGCCGGTATCCACGCAATCTGTCCCTGTTCTTTTGCCATATCGATCGCCGGAATCAAAAGCGACCACACCGACGCAGCAATCATGACCCCCGATGCGAAACCGAGAAGAAGTCTTTCCACTCCCTTATTCATCCCTCTTCTCATAAAAAATACCATCGCCGATCCGAGGGTGGTTCCCGCAAAGGGAATCATCAATCCCGCAAACAACTGCATATTCTCTCTCCGCCTCCTGAAAATCCCTATTATAGCCTACGCCCTTCAGGCGAAAAGGCTACCATATTACCTGTTATTTTTCTTTTTTCCACCCAGAACCAGATCGTAGCTTTCCGCTATCATGCGCCTGATCTCCTGATCTGGAATCGAACCGTCTAAAATTACCGTATTCCAGTGTTCCTTATTCTGATGGTAGCCGGGAATCACGGAAGCGTAAGTTTGCCGCCAGAATTCCCGCCATTCGGGATCTACCTTTATGTTAATCCGCATGGAACCTTCATATTCGTAAGTCCACAAAAAAGCCTTTTTGTTTTTACGGCATCTCACCAGCACCCAATTGGCGTCGTGAAAAGGCGTATCCTGATAGACATCCGGAAATGTCATGCCAAAACGCAGCGCTTCTTCTCTCGTAGTCATAAACTCACCTCAATGTTTCAAGTATAACACTCCCTGTCCCGTATTTTCAACGGCTTTTCCCCGGCACTGTTCACAAAAATATCACAGTTTCACCGATTTACACAAAAACTTCCGCCGTGTTATGATCTATTTGAATGGCAATGGAGGTTTCCCATGATAACACGACGATCCTATAAAAAACTGTACTGCTCCCTTTTGGTTCCGGTTCTGTGTATCGCCACCCTCTTTTCAGGCAGCGGCGATGGCGGCGCAGTTGAAACCATGGCAAGCGTAGGAAGCGCCTACGAATCTCTTTTATTTGACACTTCCTTCGTCCATAGCATAAACATTGAGATGGACGACTGGCAAAGTTTTCTCGATACCTGTACCGATGAAACCTACACCGAATGCAAGGTAACCATAGACGGCGAATCCTATCAAAAGGCCGCAATCCGCGCCAAGGGCAACACCTCCCTCACACAGGTAGCGCATTACGGCAACGACCGTTACAGCTTTAAAATCGAATTCGACCACTATAATGACGCCTGCCGCTATCACGGACTGGATAAGCTGAGTCTCAACAACATCATTCAGGACAATACCTATATGAAGGACTTCCTCACCTACCAGATGATGGGGTATTTTGGTGTGGCCGCCCCGCCGTGCAGTTTCGTGTATATCACCGTAAACGGGGAAGACTGGGGTCTCTATCTTGCCGTGGAGGGTGTGGAGGATGCCTTTCTTGCCCGCAACTACGGCAAAAATCCCGGCAGTCTCTACAAACCCGACAGTATGAAAATGGGCGGCGGCAAAGGCTTTGGCGAAGACTTCCGCATGGATGAGTGGGACGGGGAAGAGCCCCCGAAAAAAGATGGGCAAATGCCGCCTCCTTTCGGAGGAAACGGCGGGTTTCCGGTTCCCGGCAAGGGCTTTGAAGGCGGCGGCCACGGCGAAATGGGAAGCAGCGATGTCTCCCTGATTTACTCTGACGACGACTATGACAGCTATAAAAATATATTTGAAAACGCGAAGACCAGCCTCACCGACGCGGATAAAACCCGGCTGATTTGTGCCCTGAAAGATTTAAACACCGGGGAAAACCCAGAAGAAACCGTAGATGTCGATCAGGTGATCCGTTATTTTGTAGTGCACAATTTTGTCTGCAATTTTGACAGCTACACAGGCTCCATGATCCACAATTACTATCTCTATGAGGAAGACGGGCAGCTTTCCATGATCCCCTGGGACTATAATCTGGCTTTCGGCAGCTTTGAGGGTTCCATGGATGCGGAGTCGGTTGTCAACTACCCCATCGACTCCCCCGTGAGCGGTGGCGACACTGATTCCCGGCCTATGCTCTCATGGATTTTTGCCGACGAAGACTACACGGAGATGTATCACCAGTACTTTTCTGCCTTTATCGCCTCCTTCTTCGAGAGCGGCCTTTTTGAGGAAACCATCGACGAGACGCAGACCCTGATCGCTCCCTATGTGGAAAAAGATCCCACGAAATTCTGCACCTATGAGGAATTTGAGACCGGCGTTGATACCTTAAAAAGCCTTTGCCTGCTGCGGGCGGAAAGTGTGCGGGGACAGCTAACAGGCAGCATTCCCGCAGACAGCGAAGGGCAGGCCGCAGACAGTTCCGCCCTGATAGACGCTTCCGGCCTGAAAATTTCCGATATGGGAACAATGGAACAAAACCACGGATATCAGACCGGAGACAGCGTTCCCTCTACTCCCCCACTTTTTCAAAATTTCTGATAGAATGGGCGATATTACCGTGAAGCATAACGCTCATATTCTCCACGATCTCCCCATAGTCTTCCTTCATGCCGTGGTCAATCCAGTCCAGCATGATTCCTCCAAAACCATACTTATAAAAATCCGTGATGAAATCTTTCTGTTCTTCCGTGATTCCTTTCCCCCGGCACCTCTCCTCCACCACTTCTCTGATAATGTCGTAGGTAAACTTGTAGAGATAGCGTTCCACCCTCTCCCTGCCGATACTGCGGCATACCCTTAAGATAAATTCCTTATTCTCCAGAACCGCCTCAAAAATCTGACCGACGCCATCCTGCCATGTATCATAGGTCTTTTTATCCTTTAAAGCTCTTTTGCCATCCTCCACGCAGACCCACTCCACCAGATCATAGATATCCTTAAAATGATAATAAAAGGTCATTCTGCTTATGCCGCAGTCCGCCGTAAGATCATTGATCGTTATCTTTTCCAGTCTTTTTGTTTGAATCAGTTTTTTCAGAGACTCGCCCAGAGCCGCCTTCGTTGTGTTTGTATGCGGCATTTCTTCACACCTCCGGATCCTTTGTCTGCCTTCCTCTCAAAATCGCTATCACCTTGTCATAGTTCTCCGGCCTGTGCGGGAAGGTGCAGTTCGTACAATCCTTAATTTTCCTTCCCTCCCTCTCCAAATAGGAAGGATTACCGGGACAATTCTCCTTCAAGTACAACGGGCAGTAACAAAACAGACAGTTAAAATCGGCCAGTCCCGTATGGCAGGGAAAATATTTACATGCTCTGTTTTCAAAAAAACGATAAGAATTCTCCATGACAGTCATTATAACATAATTTTATGGTTTCGGGTAGTCAATCTGCCTTCCTCCTGACGGCGCTTGCTTGACACTCCATCCGATATACTATAGAATGTAACACATGAGAAAATCGGAATTTCTGTTCCATCCTAATTGGGGGTTTTTATATGAAATGGTATAAGCTGAACAAAAAATATCTGTTATATTATTTCATATTATCGTTATTAAGTTTACTGTATATTTTCCCCATCATTTTAGCCAATCTGTACTATAAGGATGATCTGGGATGGTCATTAACCGGCAGTGTCGGCTTAAAAGGCGACGGCAGGCCTCTTGGCGAATATCTGGTACTCCTGCTTTGCGGCGGCTCGCCGGTCACGGACAGCGCGCCACTGTCCTTAATCCTGGCAATCCTGTTTTTGTCCTACGCGCTTGTTTTGTACACCAGGACAAATCTGGATGCCGTTTCCGACAACTACATGATACTCCCCGTGCTGCTGTTTGTCCTGACCAATCCGCTTTCATTAGAGTGTCTGGCTTACCGGTACGGCGCTTTTGTCATGTTTACCGCTCTTGGCATTCCCTTCCTGATCTTCTCCATACCAAAAACCGTTTCAAAGATAAAACTGTTTATCTACCCCGCCATTTTGAGTGTGGCGCTTATGTCTTTATATCAGACGACAATCGGCGTATGCCTCATACTGTTGATCCTCGCCGTTTTTCTTGAGATCATAGACAAAAAAGATGCCCCTCTCCGCGCTTTTTTTCTCCGTGAGGGAATCCGCGTCGCCGGCATCGGCGCCGGCGCCATCTTTTACCAGTTAGTTATCGCCCGCCACTATATCAGTCAGACGGACTGGCGCTATGACGCCTCCCAGACACTTGCTTTAAAACCTGATTCCCTAAAAGCACTGATCGACAATATCCTAATCTCCTGCGGTTATCTCAAAGATTTTGTGTCCCAAACGGCTTTATGGTATCAGCTTGTCTTAGGAGCCGCCATCGTATCGGCAATGGCGGTGATCCTGTTCTTTTACTGTAAAGAAACCGGACATACGGGAAAGCGCAAAGTATTTGGCATCGCTTTTCTTCTCCTTTCCCCGATAGCCGTTTTTTTCGCAACCTTTTTCCCGATCATGCTGTTAAAGACGCTGATGTTAAAAACCAGAACCTTTATCGCGCTGGGCTGTTTCCTGTTTTATCTGGGTGTCCTTCTTCTGCATCAGGAAAAAAGACATAAAACCCTTGTTCCCGCCTTACTGGTTTTATGTCTCCTCTATCATTTTACTTATATTTATTCCCTCGGAAGCGCGCTGACCAACCAGAACGAATACGCGAAATATCTGGTATATAATATCGCCCATGATCTGGAAACCATAAATGCAAAGGGCGAAGAAATCTCCGTATCGTTTGTGGGAGAGATGCCCCAAAACAAGCGGATACAAATGTTATATGACAAATACCCCATCTATGGCGAGATGCTTCCCACCTATTTTACAAACAACTCATGGATGGGCGGCGCATGGGTGCTGCAGTATCTGCCGGATCATTTCAGCATAGAAGCGGCGACGGAAGAAGACGCACAGATCATCCGTTCCACGGATCCGGTCATGGAAAACGACAGCTATTCTTGTTATGTAAACCAAGATAGGATTATCGTATCCTTTGAGTGACTGTTCTCAGTTGGCTTTTTTCCCTTTCCTGCGCGACAGCGCACACACCACCTCTATCCCCTCCGTAAAGGGAAACATATCCACCGGCGTTGCCTCCTCCATCCGCCAGGCGCTGTTCGCCGTCAAATACTTCAAATCTCTGGCCAGTGTTTCCGGCTCGCAGGAGATATAAACTACCCGCTTTGGGCTTATGCGGATCAGCGCATTGAGAAATTCTTTTGTGCTGCCGCTTCTGGGCGGATCCATAAAGACCACGTCGACCTTCTCCCCTGCCTCCGCCATCTGGGTTAAAAATCTGCCCGCATCGTTCTGATAAAAATCTACCTGTTTGATCCGGTTGTTCTTCGCATTCGCAACGGCATCCCGCACCGCTTCCCTGTTTAACTCCACACCGATCACTTTTCCTGCCTGTCCGGCAACAGTAAGCGCAATCGTGCCGATCCCGCAGTAGGCGTCCACCACTGTCTCTTTCCCCGTAAGTCCGGCATACTGCGCGGCTTTTTTATAAAGTGTCTCTGTCTGCACCGGATTCACCTGATAAAAAGACTTCGCGGAAATCTTAAACCGTTTCCCGCAGAGCACATCTTCTATATACCCCTTGCCATAGATGACCTGTTCCTTCTCCCCAAGCACCATACTTGTCCTCTTATTGTTCACATTGATCAGGATGGTGGTGATTTCAGGATGTAGTTTACATAACTCATTCACAAAACTCTTTTTGGAGGGAAGAATGGGTGATCCTAACACCAGTACCACCATAATTTCACCGGTGGCATGTCCCACCCGGACAAGCACATGCCGTAACAGCCCATAGCCATTGTCCTCGTCATAAGCCTTAATCTTAAAGGATTTTGCCAGTCTGCGGACAGACAAGATAATGTCCCCCGCCTTTTCATTTTCCAGAAGACAACCCTCCACAGGCACCACCTTATGGCTCTTCTCCTGGTAAATGCCCGATACGATCCCCCTTCCCTTCTGAAAGTCAAAAACTGCGTGTACCTTATTGCGGTAGTGGGCCGGCTCTTCCATGCCGATGATTGAATTTACCTTTCCAAACTCCTTTATGAGCCCTTCCACCCGCTTCTGCTTTATCTTCAACTGTTCCGGATAGGGCGTATCCGTGTAGCGGCAGCCGCCGCACTTATTTGCCACCGGGCATGAAAAACCCGCTTTCTTCTTTTCCATGATTTTGTCCCCACACTTCTGATTCTGCTTATACGCGCAACAACCCTGAGAAATCTCTCAGGGTTGTTTTATCATATCCCGTCTGTTTACAACACTGCTTACGCGGAAGCGATCTGCACACTCTCAATCCCCTCGGCCAGATCTCTGGCAAGCGTCGTGTCCGCCTCGTTGATATGGATGGTGAACACTTCTTTTTGATTCCCTATACTCCCCAAAAAGCGTTCCCAGAGACTTTTCTCCGGCCATTCCACAAAAAAGGAAATGCGGTTGGAAACAAAAAGCTTCTCCAACTGATCCTTGCTCTCCACATTATACACTTTGCAAAAGGATATTTCATGATTAAAAAATAATGCGTTCAGATTAAGCGCCGCCATATCGCCAACCTCCAAGCCCCTCATTCTCTTACGTGCGAATAGCTTTATGTCAACTTCTTTTTCCTATTATATACCGCTTATCTGCCAAATTGCAAGATTTTTCTACATTTTCCACAATATAACCAAATATTTATGTAAATCTTGTGAAAAATCACATCTCCGTCCATGGTTTATGCAGATTTTCCAGCCAGTACTCCCTCCTTGTCTCATACTGCTCATTGATCCAGTCCGCCGCCTGCTCCACGCCCTCCTGCGTCAGCGGCACCTCCGTCACCGTCTTTTTTTCCTCCGGCGTGCGGTAAATACCAAGAGGCTCCGGCCAGACCGTCACCCGGATCACGTCCTCCTCCCCGCTTTTGACCCGCTTAAGCATATAGCGCATCCCGTCCATGCTGCCGGAGTATTCTTCTTTTTTGATATAATTGAGGGGATGAAAGGTTTCCTTGTCAAGCATCTGTTATACCTCTTTTCGGCAAATGAAAAATGATAAAATCATTATAACAGAAAACAGCTCCCGTTCGCAAACATCTGCAGCCCTTCTGTTACAGATTCATGTATGCCTCAAAACCCTCTTTTTCAATCCACAAAAAACTCCTGTATTCCATAAACTCATATGCGAACCTGTCGTAATACCAGGGAATATATGCCGTCTTTCCCGTCGCTGTTTCCCTGACATAGATGCCGTCAGGCGGAAAATGATCCATATCCTCATCGCTCCTGCCGACACCATTATCATAATCAACATCGGAATACGCCGCATATTTTCCGTCCGGGCTGAAACACACGGAATACATATATTCGCCCAGATAGGTCGCTTTCCCTGAGGGATATTCCACCCGGAAAAAGGAAGCGTCCCCGATCTGGAGGATCAGCCATCCCTCCTGCGCGTTTCCCTCAAACTGTAGAAGCCATGCATAATCCGTTGAAACCGGGCCAGATTCCAGCATATCCCCGCGGATTTTCTCTGCTTCCTCCTGTATCCCCTGTAAATCAAAGCTCCATACCTCCGCTTCACTCTCGATTTCCCTTATGGTAACCTGCTTAAAATCCCGGATTCCGGCAGCCACCGTTCCCTCCGCATTGTATTGTGCCCCATATCCAAGAAAACCGCCTGTTTCCAGGTAAACCAGCTTCTCATAACGCGCCTGCTCCATCTCCCGGTAGCCTTCCTGATCTCTCACAAGCAAAAACGGATAAATCACGCCATCCTCAGACACTCGTTCTTTTACCTGTTCTTTTTCATAGAACAGCCTTTGCGTACTTACATTCATATAATTACTCCACTTGTTTGTTTTGATCCACTTGCAGTCCGGCGACACATAAAAAACTTCCGTTGCATCCTCCCCGTCTGGAAGAGCCGCCTCCTCTTCTATCTCCAGAGGAAGTTTCTCTTTAAAGTCCCGATACAGCGCCTTTGCCTCTTCCATGGTCTGCGTTTGGCTGCCAACGACAGCGGGACAGGCTATAAAACCTCCTGCACCCCTATGTAACGTTGTATCACAGAACAGATAATAATCCATATCCGCAAATGCGTCCATGCCGCAGCAGTCCCTGATCAGTGAATAATCCGCATGCGCTTTCGTCAGGGTTTTGTCGCCATGTTCTCCATAAGAAGTATTCCAACGGTAACAATCCTTCCCCTGAAAGGTTTCTACTAACTGGTCTCCTTTCATTTCATAACGGCATCCCCGGATTTCACAGTCGCCTTCCTCTTTTTTGACCGCTTCTGTCTGATCTTTCTCCAAATGAACCAAAACAGCGCCGTTATCATCATAACAGACAAAATGTGTCTCATCTACACAGCCCGCAAAATAGTAGGCCGCCTGATCATTCCTATGCGCCTCTGTTTCCTCCACATTGCCTGTCATAACCTGCAGCCCAAGCCCTACGGACAGCCGGATCATAACGATCATACCATTTATCCCAAACATTTCCCTTACCCTCCGATTGTGCGACAACCTTTCCCACTTTTAACCATACCAGAATACGTCTTCACTGATCACGAAATGCCTCCGGGGCACCAGCATGTCGCTCCTGATCAGGCTGATCTCCCGGCCCTCGATCAACGCCGTCTGCAGTACGTAATTGTAATCCTCCACATGATACAGGAAAAAACTGTACACCTTGTCCCCGATCTGCTTAAACCACATCTGGACAAGCCGCGGCGTCTCCACAGCACTTTCGATCTCCGCTTTCTCCAGCTCTGTCCGTTCATCCTGCTTCCCGCTGTCGATATAAAAATTACAAGTAATGCTCCAGCAAAGACTATCGTTGGAAGGGACAAAACTTTTCTTGTCCATATATACCGGCACACCAGTGTTCGTAAAGTCGATTGCGCACAGTTCGTCTTCCCCGCGTCTCTCGTCACCGTCATATACATCCATGTCCAGATCCATTCCGCTGTCCAGATACCGCTCCGATACGATATCATCCTGTATGCTTTTCAGGTACGCTTCCAGTTCGTCACCCTCATACCTGTCGAATGTATTTCTCCAGATGTAAGACTCCGGCACATATTTAATCACCAGACATTCCTCCTTCGGTGCTTCCCCTAATCTGTGGAGTCTTATCCGGTCATGAATTTTTAAATTGTAGTTATATTCCAGATACGCATAATAATAGCTGTCACCGTAGCTGATTACCCTGCCGTATCCGGCGTTTTTTGTCTGGAAATCATTGATCTGTTCAAAACTTCCATCTTCCCGAAGCCTTGCCTGAACAATTTCTCTTATTCCAAATGAGCCGCCTGAATCACATACGAGGAGAAACCTATCTTCCCCCGCGTCATCCTGATAACAGAATATTCCCTCACAACGCTCCCCGTAGATTGCCCGGTATACGTCATAGATGCTGTCGTTTTCCAGGTCAATCCATTTACATTTGTCTAATAGCTGTGGATAGGACGCCCGTATTTTTTCCACGGTCAGCGCCGTATCCTTTGCGCCGAGACGATCCATTTCCCTGGCATAGGAAGTGTCCTCAAGATCATTGTGAAACCACGCTTCATCAAATTCGCGGTCTAAAGGCTGGCACACCAGATGTTCCATGCTGTTGACAAGGTCTGCCGGAAACCATTCGCTTTCGTACGACACCGGCTGCGGCGTCCGGTTTACCTCCGCCGCATACTCATACAGCTCATCTTTCACCTGAACCGTATCCCACATGGAAGCCAGTTCTTTTGCATAATTTTTATTCATCACCGGCTCCTGCGCCGGCTGTTCTCCAAGGAAAGCAGCCAGAACACACCCCGCCAAAACCTTGACAACTATATTCTTCATCTCGTCATCTCCCGATCACTCATACACCTTCTCAAAATCCGAAAAGAACGGATACATACGTCCAGAATTGTATACGCCCGGCTCCTTTTCCAACACGTTGCCCTCGTATCTGACCGTATAATAGCCATACGAGATTCCCCCGAACTCATTCTCCACATTGCACTGGATATGCATGATGCCGTTGCTTCGTTTAAAATAGAGAAATTCCATAGATACGGTATCTTCCTCTCTCAACTCCTCTTCTATCTTATCTTTGAGCGTCTGTGCGTTTTGATAGGCCAAAAACTCCGCTTCCGTGATCACAGTTGCTCCATACTCTTTATAGACGCCGTCCTCATAAAACAGATAGGTGTCTTTCCAGGTGTGCCCGAGCATGATGCCGTCATCACCCGGGTCTAACATGCTGTCGTAATCTTCTACATCAAGCAGAATATCCCCCGCATCCGTCATCCACACATACCCGTATTGGAAAGGAACTAAGCAAACGATTTCCTGATCCCGCAATGCCAGAATCGCATATCTTTTTTCGTTTCCTATCATATTCCAGCAATTAAATACAATATGCGTTTCCTCTCCCAGATCCATCGCTTCAAGCGTACAGCAGTCATGTCTCAGGATCCCCATGTCCATAGGAACCGGCGCACAGGCCTGTCCGTCGCTGCTGCAGTACCCTGCCTGCCACCTGTCCTTTTCATCCAGATAAGCGCCAAACAGTTCCTTCGTTCCGTCATGATCCATGTCCGTGTAAATATGATCCTCCACCACATGCTGCGCGGTCTCCTGCAGCGCCGCCAATAATTTTGCTTCCGTCCTGCCGTCAGGCTGTTTTCCCAGAGCGGCCGCGATGCCGCATCCTGCCAATACCATTGCCACTAATTGTTCCATGTTATGATGCTCCTGTTATCCTTTTGTCTTTTATTTATTTTCACAGCATCGTATATTTCTGTCAAGAAATCCTCACCCGACTTTTTGTCCAGAAATTTCTATTGCATTCCACATATTTTTATCATATACTAAATGTATCGAAATCATTGATTTCATTTGGGCTGGTCAAAAGACCCAGGTCCATCACAGGCGGGGAAGTTCCCCGCCATTTTTATACAAATGTTACGGAGGTGGTTTTTTATTGAAAGAACTCAGCATATTCATAGATGAATCCGGTGATTTTGGTGAATATAATCATCATTCGCCCTATTACATAATTGCAATGGTCTTCCATGATCAAACAGAAGATATCCAACCCGCCATTGCCAAACTAAACCAAGAACTTTCATACCTTGGTCTCAATAATCTCTGTATTCATACAGGCCCGATCATCCGCAAAGAAGAAATCTACATAAATATGTCTGTTGATGAAAGACGACATATTTTCAATAAAATGATCGCATTTGCCCGGCAAATTGATATTCGTTATAAATGCTTTTATATTGAGAAAAAGCATATCTTGGATATAAATGAGGCTGGCGAAAAGCTCTCCAGACAAATCTCGCAATTCATCCGAGAACATTATGAAGAATTTCTTTCCTTTGATAAAGTAAAAATTTACTATGATAATGGTCAAGTGGAAGTCAGCAAAATTCTATCTTCTGTGTTCAAAGCACTATTGCCCAATCCGATTTTTCGCAAAGTTATGCCTTCGCAATATAAACTTTTCCAAGTAGCCGATCTGTTATGTACTATAACAAATATTAAGTTGTT
>DESQ01000043.1:503-10137 GCA_002361355.1 Lachnospiraceae bacterium UBA3310 | reverse complement strand
TTCATTCTCTATAGGAATGCTTTTATTAAATGACGTTTTTGTGTATCCGACTCCGCGAAATCGTCGTGAAACTTAAGAAGGTAAACGATTAAGTAAACACGATTTCGATCAGTTAAACAAATTATACAGAAGAAATAAAAAAAAAGCAATAAATATATACTTTCCTCTGGAAGTCTGTTGAGATTTGAAAATGCGTTGCATTGCGGGAAATTGTGTTGTACAATGGAAATACGAAAACGATTAAGCGACATGCGGCACATGCAGACACTGATGATTCCGCTGGTTGAAGAGGATAAGCATATGGTATCTATGAAAGATATTTCGGCGGTTTGCGGTGTGTCTGTTGCTACCGTCAGCAAGGCGCTGAATGATCAAAATGATATCGGAAAAGAGACAAAGAAGCGGGTACGCCAGGTGGCGGAGGAAATGGGCTACTTTCCCAATACGGCGGCCAAGATGCTAAAGACGAATCGCAGTTACAACGTGGGCGTTCTGTTTAATCATGAAGATTACAGCGGTCTGACGCACGATTATTATGCCTTTGTCCTGGACAGCCTGAAGAACACTGTGGAGGAGAAGGGGTATGACATTACCTTTGTCAATACCAACAAACACCATGCGGGATCGACAAGTTATCTGGAGCATTGTAAATCCCGCGGGTTTGACGGTGTCGCGATTGTCTGTACGGATTTCTATTCGCCGGAGATCCTGCAGCTTGTGAGGAGCGGGATTCCCACGGTGACGCTGGATCATCTTTTTAACAATGTCTGTGCGGTTATGTCCAACAATGTGCAGGGGATGCAGGATCTGCTTACCTATATTTATAAAAAGGGACACCGCAGGGTAGCCTATATCCATGGCGCGGATTCTTCGGTTACCCAGAGCAGATTGTCGTCCTTTTACCGGACAGCGGGGCAGCTCGGTCTGACGATACCGGATGAGTATATCCGTATGTCGCCTTACCGTGATACGAAGGGTGCATACAGAGAAACACAGTACCTGCTTGATCTGGAGGAACCGCCCACCTGTATTATCTATCCGGATGACTTTTCCGCTTTCGGCGGTTATAATGTGATACAGGAACGGGGACTGCGGGTGCCGGATGATATTTCGGTTGCGGGTTATGACGGTATCAGGATTGCCAGGCACATCGAACCGACACTGACCACTCTTTGTCAGGACACGACGGAACTTGGCCGGCAGGTGGGCGAAAAACTGATCAGTCTGATCGAGCATCCCAAAACTACGCTGGTTGAGACGATCGTGGTGGAGGGACATGTGTATGAGGGCAATTCTGTAGCGGAAATTTCCGGTTAGGAGGAACGATGGCGGCGCCGATTTTATTTGACCAAAGTAAATTAAAGGCATATGATGGACTTGTGAGGATTTGTGAGTTTACCGGGAGGACGCAGGAGTGGCAGCAGGCCTTGTGGTGTGAGCTTTTGACACAGCAGAGGCTCTATGACGCTTTTGTCTATTATCTGGAGCATCACGGGCTTCCTGATTTCCCGAAATGCGGAGAGTATTCCCTGACAGACTGCTATGTGTGGCAGATAGAGCAGGACAACCTGCGTATGGATACGGGAAAGAATACGGCGGACTGTAATAAAGAAGACATGGTGCTGCAAAGTTTCATGATGATGGCGAAAATGCTGCGGGATCCGGAGGCTTACACAAAAAAAATAAGCGACTGGAAAGGCATGGATCAGACTATGTGAGGCGTACAGTTTTGGCGGATTTTATACGGAAATAATACAGAAAAAGGAAGGAAGCATGGATCGGGTAGAATTTATAGATAAGTTACAGCACGCGCTGGCTGGCGGGTTGAACAGCTCCGGAGTGGCGGAAAACGTGCGGTATTACCGGGAATATATTGATGTGGAGATCAGGAAGGGAAGGAGCGAGGAGGAGGTGCTTGCAAGTCTGGGCGATCCGAGACTTCTGGCGAAAAGCATTATTGAGGCCAACAAGCGCGCCGGCCTGAACGAGGGGACAAACCGGAATTATGATGAGGAAACACAGGACGACGTTTACGCGGGGAAGGAAGGAACAGGAAGCGCGGTTCGTGTGCCGGGCTGGCTGATTATCCTGATTTTGATTGTAGTTTTCCTTTTAATTATCGGCGTCATATTTTCCCTGATATCTGTCCTTGCGCCGATTATCATTCCGGTGCTTATCGTTGTGCTTCTGGTAAATTTTTTCCGGAGCCGGAACTGACTTTGCCGGACATCACAACAGACCGTTTATCTGTAATAAGCGGTCTGTTGAGGGGAGTATAAATAATTAATATAAGGGTCTGTAGGCGGAGAATGAAGGGGTATCTCCGTCTACATCTTTTATTATAGTACGTTTACGGGAAAAAACAATAAAAAATAGTACCAAAGTACCAACATTGATTTTAGCACTTTTGAATAAAAAAATAGTACCAAAGACCTATGTAATGCCTGAATAACTTTTCTTTTATCTTCTCATACTATTTCTGTAACACGAAACCAATCAGGAGGTATGGAAGATGTCTAAGAATGATTTTAACCAGAACAGCCAGCAGAATGAGAAGCAGCAGGACAAGAACAGCCAGAACAGCACAAAAAACAGTTCTAACAACAATTCCAACAACAGCAGCAAGAACAGTTCCGGCAGCAACTCTAACAGCAAGGACAATTACTAAGAAGGATCTGATCCGAAAGGGGGACGCATGGGCGTCCCTCTTTCAGGTTGTGAAAACAAAGTTGACAGGTATTTGTATATAGCATAAAATGTGGCTATGGAAAAGTTTGCGTATATTGTGCCCTGTCATTTTGGACTGGAGGCAGTGTTAAAAAGAGAAATCGCGGATCTGGGACTGGAGGTTGTCGAGGTGGAGGATGGCAGAATTACCTTTACCGGAGACAGACAGGCGCTGTGCCGCGCTAATATTTTTTTGCGCAGCGCGCAGAGAGTGCTTATTAAGATAGGGAGTTTTCATGCGGAGACCTTTGAAGAACTGTTTCAGGGGACGAAGGCGCTGCCATGGGAGGCATATATCCCCAGGGACGGGAAATTCTGGGTGGCAAAAGCTGCCAGCGTAAAGAGCAGGCTGTTCAGCCCTTCCGACATACAGTCGATTATGAAGAAGGCAATGGTGGAGCGCATGAAAAGCGTTTACCACATCGACTGGTTTTCGGAGAGCGGTGCAGATTATCCGGTTCGGGTATTTATCAAAAAGGACGAGGTGACAGTTGGACTGGATACCTCGGGGGAATCTCTACATAAACGTGGTTACAGAAAACTGACGGCGAAGGCGCCTATCGCGGAAAATCTGGCGGCGGCGCTGCTTATGCTGACGCCGTGGAAAAGGGATCGGATTCTGGTGGATCCTTTCTGCGGAAGCGGAACGATTCCCATTGAGGCGGCTATGATGGCGGCGGGTATTGCGCCGGGCAGGACAAGAAGTTTTACGGCACAGAGCTGGGAGCATCTGTTTCCGGATAAGCTCTGGCAGCAGATCAGAGAGGAAGCGCGGGCCGGTGAGAATCCGGATGTGGAGACGCAGATCCAGGGATACGATATAGACGACGAGATGGTGTCCATCGCCCGTGCTAACGCGAAACTTGCGGGAGTGGAGCATCTGGTTCATTTTCAGAGGCGGGACGTGGCTCATCTCAGTCATGCGAAGAAATACGGGTTTATCCTGACAAACCCGCCTTACGGGGAGAGACTGGAGGAGAAGGAGAATCTCTTTGCCCTTTACCGGACGCTGGGAGAGCGTTATCAGGCGCTGGATGCATGGTCGATGTATGTGATTACTTCCTATGAGCGGGCGCAGGAGGCGATCGGTAAAAAGGCTGATAAAAACAGAAAGTTGTATAATGGTATGATAAAGACTTATTTTTATCAATATATGGGGCCAAAGCCCACTGGGAGTAAAAGATAAGCGATGCAGCAGAACAGTTTGATGAAAAGTACATTGGTATATTGTATTTTATTTGTGGCGGCGGCCATGAGTGTGATGCTGTATTACGCTGCGACCAAGACGGTGAAAGTGACGGATCTGGCGCAGGATGAGGTGGTTTCTTCTGCGCAGGAGGAGGAGACGACCCCTGCCGTTCCCACGCAGGAAAATGAAATTGTGATCGACCGCTCTGAGACAAATACCAATTATTTCTGTGTGCCAATGCCGGAAAATGTGAAGGCGGAGGAAGTGGTTTTAGAGAACCATTACATGGATAAGGAACTGTGGGTGGGTATCAGCTCCGAACAGGCAAAGACCTATGAGGCGTTTTATGGGGCAAACGGCGTCTATGGAAATTGCAGCAATGTGACGAGCGGCCGGTTCGAGACGGAGAAGGAGAGGATCTGCCTCAGGTTTGGCCTGACGGGAGTTTACGAATACCGAAGCATTTTTGAGGATCACACGCTGTATGTGGAGTTCGTTCCGCCGAAGGAAGTGTATGAAAAAATCATCGTGATAGACCCTGCTTATGGCGGGGATGAGAGAGGCGTCACCGTGGACAGGGTGATGTCAAAGGACATTACGCTCGATATCGCGAAAGCCCTGAAAACCATGTTTGATGAGAGCGATATCAAGGTGTACTATACCAGAATGGATGACAGCAATCCTGCGCCCGCAAGCCGGGTAGATCTGGCGGTGGAGACGAAGGCCGATATGCTGATCCGCATTGAGGTGAGCGGGGATGAGAACAGTAAGCTTTACGGCACGTCGGCAGTTTATAACAGCAAGTACTTCATTCCCGGATTTGGCAATGTGGAACTGGCGGATCTTTTGGAGCGTGAGGTGGTCACGGCGATCAGCGGTAAGGCGGGCGGCCTGACAGAGTCGGAGGTGGCGGACGAGGTGGTGAACAGCGCGACGGTTCCGGCGGCGGCTATCCGGGTGGGATATCTGACGAACAGTCAGGAGGCGATTCTTTTACAGCGCGAAGATTACATTAAGCGGATTGCGGAGGGAATTTACAATGCGGTGGTAAAGGCTTACGAGCCGCATGAATCCTGATTCGTGCAAGAGAATTTCCGGAAAACGGAAATTCTCTGAGAGGTTGTGGGGAATGAAAATATGTTAAGGATTATATTTGCGACGGGCAATCAGGGTAAGATGAGAGAGATTCGTGCAATCATGGGAGACTGCGGGGCGGAAATTATTTCCATGAAGGAGGCCGGACTTGATCTTGCGATAGAGGAGAACGGGACTACATTTGAGGAAAACGCCCTGATCAAGGCGCGGGCGGTGGCGGATGCGCTTCTGGCCCGGAATAAGGAGCAGGCGTGCGTGGTGATGGCGGACGATTCCGGATTGGAGATCGACTGCCTGAACGGAGAGCCCGGCGTTTATTCTGCAAGGTATCTCGGAGAGGAGACGCCCTTTGATCTAAAGAGCAGGGATTTGTTAAGCCGGATGGCGGATGTGCCGGAAGAAAAGAGGGGCGCCAGATTTGTCTGCGCCATTGCGGCAGTTTTTCCTGATGGAGAGGCGGTTACCACAAGCGGTATTGTGGAGGGCAGAATCGGTCATGAACTGCGGGGAGATAACGGCTTTGGCTACGATCCGATCTTTTATCTGCCGGAGTATGGCCGCACGGCGGCAGAGCTTTCCGATGAAGAAAAGAATCAGATCAGCCACAGGAGCAGGGCATTGGGACTGATGAAAGAGGAACTGAAGAAAAGGATATCTTAACTATTATGAAAGTGTTAATTGTGAGTGACAGTCATCGTCACAATGAGAATCTTCTTGCCGTGCTGGAGCGGACAGGGCCCTATGATATGCTGATACACTGTGGGGACGTGGAAGGAAGCGAGCATATTATCAGCGGGGCGGCTGGCTGTCCTGCGGTGATGGTGCAGGGAAATAACGATTTTTTTTCCGAGCTGCAAAGAGAGCGGGAGATTATGATCGGACGCTATAAAGTGTGGGTGACGCACGGACATCACTATAACATCGCCATGAATACGGAGACGATCAAGCAGGAGGCCATAAGCCGGGAGGTGGATATCGTCATGTGCGGGCATTCTCACAAACCTGTCATAGATATTGGAAACGAAGTTACGCTGATCAATCCCGGCAGTATCAGTTATCCCAGGCAGGAGAACCGGAAACCCAGCTATGTCATTATGGAACTGGACAGGGAAGGGGAAGCGCACTACACGCTGCATTATGTGGGTTGAACCGATCAGGCAGATTCCGTATGAAAAAATAAGAGAAAGCAGTTGACAGAAAAAAACCGGTATTATATAATGGAACATGCGTTGTGAGAATTGGCGCGTGATCCCTTGCGGGGTGTGGCTCAGCTTGGCTAGAGCGCCTGGTTTGGGACCAGGAGGTCGCAGGTTCGAATCCTGTCACCCCGATGCGGTAGTTTTCCTGATATGCGGGTGTAGTTCAATGGTAGAACACCAGCCTTCCAAGCTGGATACGTGGGTTCGATTCCCATCACCCGCTCTCCGCACAGAAGTGGGCGGTATACGTGTTCGTAGCTCAGCTGGATAGAGCAACGGCCTTCTAAGCCGTGGGTCGGGGGTTCGAATCCCTTCGAGCACGTTTTCTTTATTTCATATGGTGGGTATGGCGCAGTTGGCTAGCGCGCCAGATTGTGGCTCTGGAGGCCGAGGGTTCGAGTCCCTCTATCCACCTTTTGCGTGAATGTGCGGAGCACAGTCTGATTTACCATTAATGGGCTATCGCCAAGGGGTAAGGCACAGGACTTTGACTCCTGCATTCGCTGGTTCAAATCCAGCTAGCCCAGTTTACGGACCACTAGCTCAGTCGGTAGAGCACCTGACTTTTAATCAGGTTGTCGGGGGTTCGAATCCCCCGTGGTTCATTGAAAGAGTTCTCAGCGTATATTGGGGGATTCGAACCCCCAGGGCGACATCCCCCGTGGTTCACTTAAAGGATTCGCGGAATAGTATTATTGAAAAGTTTGAAAGCAGTCGTTTTCCTGCGTTTCAGACTTTTTTTTTAGAAAGGCAGGAGGGTATCATGGAACAGACAAAAGAAAATAAAATGGGCACTATGCCTGTAAACAAACTGTTAATCACCATGTCCCTGCCCATGATGGTATCTATGCTGGTGCAGGCGCTCTATAACGTGGTGGATTCGGTTTTTGTATCCCGTATCAATGAGAAGGCACTGACAGCCGTGTCACTTGCGTTCCCGATTCAGACACTGATGATTGCCGTGGCGGGCGGCACTTGTGTCGGTATCAATGCGGTGCTCTCCAAGGCACTTGGGGAGAAGGATCAGGAGCGGGCGGACAACACGGCGGCAAGCGGTGTCATTCTGATGGCAGTCAGCTATCTGCTCTTTCTTGTGGTAGGCCTTTTTATCACCAGGACATTTTACTTAAGCCAGACGGATGACGCACAGATTGTACAGTACGGTGTGGAGTATCTGAGTGTGGTCTGCTGCTGTTCTTTCGGTCTTTTTGCGCAGTTTGTGTTTGAGAGGCTCTTGCAGTCTACGGGCAGAACTTTCTATATAATGATTACGCAGGGAACGGGCGCCATCATAAATATTATTCTGGATCCGGTTTTTATTTTCGGATTGTGCGGTATGCCGAAAATGGGTGTTATGGGGGCGGCGGTGGCCACCGTGACAGGGCAGATTGTAGCAGGCACCATGGCATTTATCATTAACAGCAAAAAGAATGCGGATATCCATATTTCCATGAGAAAGCTGCATTTGCAGCGGGAGATCGTGGGACAGATTTACAAGATCGGCGTGCCGTCCATGATTATGCAGGCGATCGGTTCTGTGATGACTTACGGCATGAATCTGATCCTGATTTCCTTCACGCCTACGGCGACGGCAGTATTCGGCGTGTACTTTAAGTTACAGAGTTTCATCTTTATGCCGGTTTTTGGCATGAACAACGGGTTGGTGCCGATTCTGGCTTACAATTACGGCGCGGGAAGGAGAGACCGCTTTATTCAGGCGTTAAAGTGCGGTATTATTTATGCCGTGGGAATTATGGCTGTGGGGGTGTTGATTTTCCACAGCATTCCAGGCCCTTTGTTGAGCATTTTTGAGGCTTCGGAGGAGATGCTTGCGATTGGCGTACCGGCGCTTCGGATTATCAGCCTCTGTTTTGTGATGGCTGGTTTCAGCATTATTTGCGGAACGGCGTTTCAGGCGCTGGGCAATGCGGTCTACAGCATGATCATCTCCATCGCCAGGCAGCTTGTGGTGCTTTTGCCGGCGGCTTATCTGCTGTCTTTGGCGGGCGAGGTAACTTATGTGTGGTGGTCGTTCCCGATTGCCGAGGTGGTGTCTTTGGCAATGACAGTAATTTTCCTGATCAGAATCAATGGCAGGGTCATACGTCATATCGGGGAGGAGTCATAAAATTATGGATAGGCAGAAGCGAAGGGAAAATGACAGATGACTTTATGATGCTTATATGATACAATGAGCGTTAGCGAAAGAACATGAACATAGGTTTTAAGCGGATATGGCGGAATTGGCAGACGCGCTGGATTTAGGTTCCAGTGGGAGACCGTGCAGGTTCGAGTCCTGTTATCCGCAGGTGAAGAAGTGCTTTAAATAGGCACTTCTTTTATTTTGTGTGATATTTCATGTTGCATAGATTAGAGAAATGGTCGTTGATAACATGGTTAAGAGCTTCCGATTGGTCAGACAGGGCATGCCGGTATACTTGCTTTAGAACGGCATCGGAACCCCATCCACCGCGTTGCATGATATAGGCATCCGGCACGCCGAGAGCGTGTTGGATGGAGGCGCAGTAATGTCTAAGATCATGGAAACGGAAACGAGGCAGTCCTGAACGCGCCACGAGGTCAATAAAGCGGTCTGAAATTTGGTTAGGCTTCAAGTGTACAATACGCCCTTTTCTGCCACTGATTCGATCCATAACAAAGTCAGGGAAGGGGACATAACGGTTTCCGGCAACGGATTTCGTTGTTTTATCTACCCATTGTTTATTTTCATCAAGAACAACAGCCCTTTGGATATGAGCAATGTTGCCGTTAAAGTCTGTATCTTCCAGTCCGCAGATCTCCGACCGGCGTAAGGGGCCGAAAGCCGCAAGCAGGACAGCGATCATCATATCCTCATTGTCTATATGGTTGAGAGGCGCTTTTACATCCTCGTCTGTTGGTATGTATAGCTTTGGCGGGACTTTCTGCGGCAGGGTAGTGTTAAGCGCCATTTCCGGGCGGTAAACCTTTAGAACGGCGGATATTATACCATGTATATTCTTCACTGTCTTCGGGGATTTCTCCCGTGCTTTTCTGTTTATAAATTCCTGAATAAGCTCCGGGGTGATGTTCTCAATCTTCATTTTATCAAATTCAGACAGATCGGCACGCTTCGTCCGTTTGTATTCCCTTATCGTGGACACAGCAAGGACAGACGCCCGGTCTTTTACATAGTTGTCAAAAGCCTCCCCAAAGGTGAGAGTACAGTGCGACCGTAATTCTTTTTCTGCAGCATAGTCCGCAGCCATTCTTTCAGCATCACGCTTTCCTTTTGCGCTCTGATCGGTGGAGGTAAAGGACTTATAATGCCGTTTTTGTCCGTGTAATCGTAGACCTGACAGCGCCATGAGCCGGATGGAAGTTTCTTTGCTGTAGCCATGATATCCTCCTGAAAGAAATGAAAAAGGCAGATAACCGAAGTTAC
>DESQ01000043.1:0-293 GCA_002361355.1 Lachnospiraceae bacterium UBA3310 | reverse complement strand
CGTCCTCAGATTTCATTCAGTATAACTTACTCGTTTGGCAACTTAAATTCTGGCATAAAATAATGAAAAATGGGTGTTACTATATCAGTGGTTACCACACAGGCAACTTATGTTTAAAAATACGCACGCTGATACAGGCTTACACACCCATTTGCATTATGATATGTCTACAATACCATTAGCGTGTGGTGAAATCAATATTTTAATTATAATTGGCTTTCATTATAGGCAGGAGATTCTATTTTAATCCTTTTCGCTGTGTTTGTTTAAGTTGTTGTGGTCAAGCATTTTTG
>DESQ01000030.1 GCA_002361355.1 Lachnospiraceae bacterium UBA3310 | reverse complement strand
GACATTTCTTAGCTGGACTTTCCTTTTACCTGTATCCACTGAGATTTATCGTAAATAAACGTTTCCGCCTATACAAGTTTTGGAAATCTGGTCTGCTGCTTCATGATCCCGTTATAGGAAATTTCGTTCGAAATATCATACATAGGCGAGATACAACGTCTGTGAACAATCAGAGGACAGCCAACCCAATCCGGATAATCGGAAGCATTGTCCAGATATGTGCCAAACAGATTCATCCCATCTGCAACCCCCTGCACGGAAAGCGTCTTTTTCTTATATGGTTTCAAATCGTCATCATCATATGCCTTTCGAAGGAGAATCAGCTCGTCCGTAACAACAGGTTGAATTTGTTTCGGATCTCCCACAATGATCGCCCTCCGGCTCCTGAAAAGAGATCCCAAAACCATCTGAGGCTGTGCCTGTCCGGCCTCATCTACAACAAGCGTACCTATCAAACCAGCCTGCTTTACAACTTATCTATCCATAATATCGTAAAATAAACTTTTTGGCAATTTAATCGCATGCTTACGTTTCCCCAAATGTCCGCTTTAATAGAAATTGCAGATACACCTGCAAAAAAACTTACTTTTAAGGAATTGGAAAAACGTATGTCCCTGGCACAATCAACAACTGCCGGACTTATTTCCCGATTGGAACAGAAAAAACTTGTCCTTATTACTGGAGATCCGAATGATAAACGAATCAAGTATGTTGAAATCAGTCCTCTTGGAGAAGAATACTGCAATCATGCAAAACAGGAAATGCAGCATACAGAAAATGAACTTTTAAACCACTTATCCGCTAAAGAAAAAGCGTTATTTTTGTCCTTATTAAAACAAGTAAACTCCAATTTAAAAGAACCATGATGTCTGCCTCACCTTTGGCAGACAAAAAAACGTTTAATTCAATCGCTAGCTTTCGATCGTTAGCAATCGTTTGGCAAGGAGGAATGAAAATGAATCATCAAAATTCCATGGAAGTATTTCAAAACGCCCCTGTTTCACAGGCAGTATTCAAAAATGCCCTGCCCGCTATGGCTGCCATGCTTATGGTATTGGTTTATAATTTAGCCGACACATTTTTTATCGGGCAAACCAACGATGCTTTGCAGGTTGCGGCAGTTTCCCTTGCGACCCCGGCCTTTTTAATGTTTATGTCTGTGGGAACAATTTTTGGCATTGGCGGTACTTCTGTTATCTCAAGAGCCATGGGAGAAAAGCGGGAAGATTACGCAAAAAAAGTATGTTCCTTCTGTATGTGGGCGTGTGTTATTGTAGGTATTGTCATGTCCTGCCTGTTTTTAATATTTATGGATTATATTCTTACAATGCTGGGCGCCAGTGCCAATACATGGGACTTCGCCCGTGACTATCTTACGATTGTTTCCTTTGGCGGTACCTTTGTTCTTATTTCCAACTGTTTCTCCAATATTCTGCGTGCGGAGGGTCAGGCTACAAAAGCGATGATAGGACAGGTGGTAGGTAATCTGCTGAATGTGCTCCTTGACCCTATTATGATTTTGGGGTTTGGCTGGAACATCAAAGGGGCTGCCATTGCAACAGTTATTGGCAATGCCATCGCTGCCCTGTACTATATAGTATTCTTTTTACGCGGGAAATCATCACTTAGTATCCATATCAGAGACTTTTCCATCAAAGATCAGATATGCAGCAGTGTACTGGCTATTGGTGTACCTGCGTCTCTTGCCTCCCTATTGATGAGCATTTCACAAATTATTATGAATGCAATAATGGCCGGATACGGGGATATGGCAGTTGCAGGAAGCGGCGTTGCAATGAAAGTTACCATGATTACAGGAATGCTTGCCATGGGTGTCGGGCAAGGCGTTCAGCCATTATTGGGTTATTGCGTTGGCGCAAGAACCTGGGATCGCTATCATAAAATACTGAAATTCTCATTATACTTTTCCTTTATCCTTAGTGTTGTAATGACAGTCATATGTTATCTTTTTACAGATCAAATTGTAAATGTTTTCCTGACGGAAACAAGCGCCTTTGCATATGGCGTACGTTTTGCAAGGATTTTATTGACAACAAGCGCATTTTTCGGTGTGTTTTATGTCCTGACGAACGCGTTACAGGCAATGGGCGCAGCAGTCCCCTCTCTCATTATCAATCTGAGCAGACAGGGTATTATCTATATACCTGCTTTATATCTGTTACATTCATTTCTGGGGGCAAATGGTCTTATATGGGCGCAGCCCGCTGCAGATATTCTGTCTATCGGTCTTGCCGTTGCCCTGTATATAAAAACGTCAAAGGACTTGCAGGCAAAATAAGGCTGTCCTGTAGTAACCTTCTGAACTTAAGGGCGCTTACACCAGCGAGTAATAATCAAAGCAGGACGCATCCAACGGTTCAGAAGGATAATTCGGCTGTTGCCGTATCCGAAATCCAAGATACTCCAAAGCGTAAAGGACATAGCGATATACGCTGACGGACTGATCCAGTCCATAGCCTGTCTGCTGTTTGTATTTCTGATTTTCATACTCAAAAAATACGGTAATATCTTTCTCCAGTTTTCCGAAAGATCCGCCCCGGAAATGAAGGACATTAGATGCAAGTCCACCGCAGGCCGCATACTTTGCCGCCGTAAGCTTCTTATGATTCTCAGGATATTCGCTGACGGGTTTCCCGCAAAAGTCCATGCAGTAATAAATCCAGGTATCTATAATTCCGTATAACCATTCAGGCGCTACACGGCGCCTTTCCTCCCGGATCTTCTGTATCATGGTGGGCCAGTCACCCAAAACCTCATCTTTGAAAGGGCCTTTGTCCCATAGAAATAACTCTATAATTCCAAGCAGTATCTGACAGGAATTGGTACAGCGGGAAAGATTCAGATGCTTCCATATTTCTTTTTCCTCTTCGGTTAATTCCCGCAGTTCGATCTTTACCGGTTCTTTCTGATAACAATAGTCCGCCCATATCCCGAAATCATCATGCACCTCATATGCTGTAAGCAGGCTGCGGAGTTGATAAAGCAAGTCATAAATGTACCAGAATTTTCCTGCCTCATCTACTTCGTGTTTTATGATCTGTTCCTCTAATTTGCCGTTCTCTACTGAAAAGCAGAAACCTTCACTCTTAATTCCAAATTCAACGAATGTTTTGTTTTCATCGGGACATTGAACAGCAAGTCCGTGTTCTTTGGCAAAAGTACAGATTACATTCTGTACATCAACCGTCTTGTATTTCTTTTTTAATTTTCCAGAAAAGTATACTGTGTTCATTGTTGCTCTCTTACTTATTCATTTTTCCCTGTAACTATAAATTTGTTAAACCAATTATAACATGTCTATATATGGATACACAATGCAAGTTTTTTCGATTTTAATCTACCGGCGGTAGACATTTTTCATTTCAGGACGAGCCTGATTTAAAAAAGTTGTCACATTTATGGAAATCAGCTATAATAATGCAAAAAGGGGAAAAAAGCAGGGAAAATGGACATGAAATCAACAGATGAACTGGCGCATGAGATCAAAACAGTAACAAATATTGAGGACTATCTGTCCACGAACAAAATGTATCTTATAAAGGACAGCCTGTCCAGCCATCTACATATGCTGCTTGCAGAAAAAGGACTCCGCCGTGCAGACGTAATACGCGATTCACTGCTTGGCAGAGCCTATGTTTACCGGATTTTTGCCGGCCAGAAAATTCCTTCCCGGGACAAACTGATTGCCCTTGCCTTCGGCATGCATCTTACCGACGAAGAGACACAAAAAATGTTAAAGCTGTCCGGAAACAGGGAATTATACGCCAAAGACGAACGCGATGCGCTGATCCTGTTTGCCCTGCAGCGGGAAATGACCGTCATGGAGACAAACAGCCTGCTCTTCGACCATCGTTTCTCTATATTAGATACCACAAAAGAATAGCTTCTGTTCTTCTAACATACGAAGCAATATGCCGCATTTCTTCGCACCAATCTGATATCCGGCCATAAAATAATCAAAAACCCACAGGAATTATTTTATGCCAAACTATCAAACCACACCCAAAATCGCTTTCACAGATCTTCTCCTGAGAGACCACCCGGATGCCGCCGCATGGATAAAAGGGAACACACAAAATCCCAAATTAAGCGGCATGGTCAAATTTTATCACACCACCTACGGCGGCGTGCTGGTGGAGGCACAGATTTTCGGTCTTCCCAATATTGAGACTCCCGGCTCAAGCAATTTCTATGCCATGCACATACACGAATCCGGAGACTGCAGCGATGACTTTGCGCACACAGGAATGCACTATAACCCCAAGAACGCCTCTCATCCGGATCATGCCGGCGATATGCCGCCGCTTCTTGGAAATCAGGGATATGCTTTCAGCGTATTCTACGACAAAAGATTTACCATTCCCGAAATCATAGGAAAAGCTGTCATCATACACGAAAAACCTGACGACTTCACTTCCCAGCCGGCCGGAAACGCTGGTCAAAAAATAGGCTGTGGGGAAATCAGATGGGTTGTCTGAGCTCTCCCTCATACCGGATCATTCGTTAATTCTTCGAATCACGCGGCACAGATTGCCAACCGCCAGTGAATTCTCCGGTATATCCTTTGTGACAACACTTCCGGCTCCGATGGTTACGCCCGGCAGGACAATCACACCGCCGCACAGCCAGCATCTGCTTCCGATTGTGATCGGCAGCACGTATGTGCGGCAAAAATATTGTCCTGATTCTGGATCCCAACCGGGCGTAAGTCTCTCGGGCAGTTCCACCGGATGTGTCGCCATATAGAGCTACACATTTGACGCAATCAGCACATTATCCCCGATCGTAATTTTATTACAATCCACAAAGGTGCAGTTCATATATTCTTCTTGCCAGCGCCTCCATGATAAAAATAACCGGAATCTGTGTCGTCCCGTTATATCCTCCGTTCATACGTTTTGAATTCAGACGATAGGAAAAATTCCAATCCGACAGTTTCGCCAGCGTCGATCCCGAAGAATTGGTAATACTCAACACACAACACTTCTTTTATTTAAACTGGTTAATCGCCTCAATCAGCCTTTCTGTTTCACCGCTTTCCGAAAGCGCAATGACAACGGTGTTTTTCCAGCAAAAGGCGTCGATCGGATAGAGCGCGTCCTCCAAGCCCACAGCAAAATGTCCCCAATTGGAAAAATATCTTGCTCCGTACCTGGCCAGTGTCCCGGACAAACCCATACCGATAAAAATAGTCAAATCGGCTTTTTTGAGAGCCTCCACCGCAAACCGTATTTTTTCTTCAAAGGCACCGGAATTGGCTCTCTCAAAAAAGGCAGAAAGCTCCTGTAGATCTTCTAACGGCTGCCGTGTATTCTGCAAGTCGCTTTCCCGCTTTAATGCTTCCTTAAATTCCGAGTAACCGTCAAAACTATTTTTATTGCAAAAGCGCAGTATGTTTGAAGTTGACATATGTACTTCCTTTGCCAACTCTCTGATTGTCATATACTAAATCTTTTCCAAGTTTGAAACGATATACTTGTAAATATGTATGTCCGTTTCGTTATACTTTTGTATTTCTTCATACGAAAGCATCCCGTACTTCCTTCAAATCATCCGATGATTTGATTATATACAGCTTTCGCATTCTTTACAACTATTGCTGTTTTTTATAAAACAGGCATCACAACAACTTAGTCCTCTCCGTCTTCAAACATCTGCAAAGGAGGCTTTCGCAGATTTCCGCAGATACCGGCCGCCGCAATCGCCGCGCCTGCGGCAGTAATCGCAAACATTTCCGCAAACGTCGGATGCACCTGTATATCAATCTCGTCTCCTGAAATACTATTTGCGTCCAGCGCCGCGCTATTGCCGAAGGTCTTATCATAATAACTTTTGTCCTCCATCTGCTCCGCAATTTTTCCTGACAGACAGCCGCCCGCCGTGTATCCGCACACGCTTCCCACCAGAATCAGCAGGAAAATACCCGAAAACAGAGATACAAAGCTCTGCCATTTCCGAAACCCCAGACACCGTTCCACCGCGGTGCGTTCCTTCTGCTTTAAGATGAACAGCCATGAAAAATACCCGAGCACCATCAGCACCATGGTCACGCCCATGACAATCAGCAGCCTGGCAATATACTTCATATTGTTGATATTTGCCTCCAGCTCCGAATAGCCTCTGTCGTAAAAAGTAATCTCCACATTGGGAATCTGTAGTTTACTCCACTTCTCCATATACTCATCGACGGTGCCGTTTGCAATGCGAAAGGACGTGTTGCTTCCCGTCATGGGTCCGCTCTCCAGAATATTGTCCGCATCGCTGTTTTTCACGGAACGGCTGGGAATAATGATCTCGTTATAGCCCAGCCCGTATTCGTCCCGCAGCCCGGACTGACCGCCGTACATCCCTACGATCTTATAATCACCCTCTTCGAAGACGGGATAGATCTCTCCTTTGGCGTTGAGCAGTGTAAATGCCGCCGCCGTATTGGTTGTAAACGAGCGGCCCGCCGTCCGCCTGTAATTTGCATACTGTAGCGCCAGTGGCAGTTCATCTCCAAGCGCAAGCCCTTCTCTCTGCGCAAACTGCTCCGACACAAGACAGACCCGGTCTCCGCGGGCATACTCCTCCTGCGTAAACGCCCTGCCCTGACTGATATAGGCATTGCCGTTGTAAAAAGCCATCATCAGATAAATATCATTTGTGCCTGTCACCGGAAATGTATGCCGCAGATGATCCCATACGGCGACGATATTTAACCAGCGTCTTCCCATGGGCGAATCATAAAACCCTTCTGTCACTTCATCGCAGAAATGGTCGTCGTCCACCTCATCCGGCACCCTGTTTCCCGCTGCATCGACCTGTGTGGAACCCAGCACAGGATAAGGGCAGTATTCCGACGGAGAATCTCCCTCAAACTCCTTCTGATCTTCATGTCCCGGCCTGTAGCTGAGTGACATCACATACGTCCTGTCCGCATACAGCTTTTCCGGCTCCGGATTATAATGATCGCAGAAGGAAATGATATGCCCCTCCCTGATCCCGCCCTGTCCTACAAGAATCCGGGTCACCTTAAATGCAATCGGATGATCGGGCACCGCATCCTCCACCGGCGATCCCTCCACGATCTCGCTGAGGCTCATACCGGTGCCGTACATCTCATACTCTGGCATATAGGCGCCGTAAAAGCATCTCCGCTCCGGCCCGGACAAATAGTCCGCATCCGCAAAGTCCAACACAGACAAAGGTACATACGAATCATACACCGGCCTATTATAAATATGATAGTCTTTGATCTCCGCATCCCATATCATCTGCTCCTCTACCGATTTCGCCTTCTGCTCAACCGTCCCGATCGTCATAAAGGAATCCTCATAGGCTTCCATCTTAGCCTGATTTATCATCAGAAACCCTCTGCCGACGCTGCACAGCCCGGAGGCAAACGTAAGCAGAAGCAAAAACAGAACCACTCTTCCCCTCATGCGAAACAGTTGGCGCATACTGTTTTTTAACAGAAACATATCGGTCTCCCTCCTGTATTACTTTTCACTCTAACGCACTTGCTCCATTCTTCCATCCCGCATGCAGAATACGTGGTCGGTCTCATCCGCCACCCTCTGGTTATGGGTGATAACGATCACTGTATAACCGTCTTCATGGGCAAGCTCCTTTAAGAGCGCCACCACATTTTCCTCGTTCCCCGAATCCAGATTACCCGTCGGTTCGTCCGCCAGAATAATCTCCCCACCCGCTGCCACCGCCCGGGCGATCGCCACCCGCTGCTGTTCCCCTCCGCTCATCATCTTCGGAAACTGTCTGTATATTCTGGATTCCAACCCCATCCGCTGCAAAAGCCGTTTTGCCTGTCTGGCCGCCTCCTTTTTCCGCATTTTCTTAAATTCCAAAGGCAGCATCACATTCTCCTGCGCCGTCAGAAGAGGGAAAAGATGAAATGCCTGATACACCACCGCAGCCCGGTTCAGCCGGTAAGCGTCCCTGTCCATGCCGCACAGCGGCTCTCCCTCCACATAGATTGTTCCATCGCAAGGTTGGTCAAGCCCCGCAAGAAGAGACATAAAGGTACTCTTCCCGCTGCCAGACTCCCCCACAATAGCATAAAACCTCCCTTTCTCAAAAGAACAGCTCACATCCTTCACAGCCTCCACTTTCTGATACTTGCTCAGATAACTGTAAGACACATGTTCTGCACGCAATATTTCCATCTTCATACCCATACCTTTCTTCCGTTTCCGGATCTTTTTCTCCACTCCATGCCAGACTTTCTATTCCATTCCCTTTTTGTCGTATTTTTTCAATCGCTGTATCATATATCATTCTGCCGCAAACAACGCTTCCATCACACTCACTTTCAACAGCTTCCACAACGCAAGACTGTTACCTGCCATATAACAAATCCCCACCAGACCGCCTGCAAGCGCGGAATTTCCCCCGTAATTGCCCTGAATCAGCACAGACAGCAAGCTTCCCGCCACAATACCCGTGACTACCAGCGTAAGCTGATCCATAAAAAAGACCCTGAAGCACTTGCGCCTGTTCAATCCGATAGAACGGAGCAGTGCCATTTCCTTTTTCCTGCTCTGCAAAAGCAGAAGGGTAACCAGATATCCAACACCAACAATCAACAGGAGCAGAAAGGGGAAGAAAGCACGCACCGTGTCAATCACCTGCCGCAGATGTTCCGCCGTACTGATAAAGGCGGCATCGTTGACGTTTAACGCCACCCCGTTCAGGGAATTATCCGGGACAGTGGGCGCAACACTGCAAAATCCCAGCTCCTTCATCTCCCTCTTAAATTCATTCATACATAAAGCATCCGTCAATTCAAAGGAAGCGGAACTCGCAAAAAACGGGATTTTTTCCTGTGCATAGCAATTTCTGACCACCTGAAAAGGAACTATGATATCCGGCGGTACTACAAACCGGTCATCCCACTTGTCCATCGTATCTACATATCCTGCAATCTCGTATTCCATCGTCTGTAAAGGGTTCGCAAAAAGTTCAAGAGAACTCTCATCCTCACGATAGTAGTACCATTGACAGAGCGTCACCCGTTCTCCCAATTTCCATCCCTTCTTCTCAAAAAGCTTTTTTGACACAATACATTTTGCCTCCGTGCCCTTTAAGAAAGAAGCGTCTTCCCCTGTGTTCCACACCACATCGCTCTCCTTGATGCAGTCTGACACTTCAATACAGTTTACGCCTTCCAGATATAAATCCAGGGTATTCCACTGACCGGGGATCACCCTGTCAATTCCCGCTTTCAGCCGTACATCCATATGCAGTTTATCCACATACGACGAATCCATAAGACCCTGTACCAGATTGTCTTTTATAAAAATACCAGCCTGTCTGCTCCCATCCGCCGTGGTGACATAGGCGTTCACAGGAATCACCTCCGGCAGCATGGCAAGCTGTTGCTCATTGTTGGCAATGTTGGACAGATAAGTGTGGAGAAGAAGCACCACCACCATATCCATCAATATGGTTAAAAAACTCTTCGCCTTTTGCCGGCCGACCTTCACTTCCCGTATGCTCTCATTTTTCCAGAGAAGGTATACTGCGCCTGCCCCGCATAAAATAACAAGAATTCCTGCCCACACATAAAAAAGCACCGGATTTTCATACCACAAACAATCTGACGCCTCAGACAGTTTTGCCGGGATCTGCCCTTTCTCCTGCCACGCCAGATAACGTATCCCCACACAGATCAGGTAAATAATCCCACAGGCGCAAGCTCCCAAAAGCAGCTTCACCTTCCACATCCGCCGTTTCCATTCCTCTTCCTGTCCGGACTGAGAGATGGTCTGCGCCACAATCTGCTCCGCCGTTTCCCTGTCGATCTCAGGCTCCACGATTCTCTCGCCCTGCATCAGTTCCATAAGGCTCACTCCAAGACATTCCGCCAGCGGTTCCAGTATTTTAATATCGGGAAATCCCGCCCCGTTCTCCCATTTAGAAACCGCCTTGTCAGATACATGAATCCGCTCTGCAAGCTGCTTCTGCGTCAAGCCTTTCTCATGTCTGGTTTTCCGTATAAATTTACCGAATTTGATATTGTCCATCATTTTTACGCTTTCTCTTTTTTCTCTTTCATTATTCTCTTTTCGCCCGGCAGCCTTAGCGGTTTACAAATATTTTTCCGCCTTTTATCCGAATTGTAGCACAATCAAAAGAAAAAGAGCAATCTACGCAAAGTAGACTGCTCCTCAGCGAAACCAAAAGAGAAAACTCTCCCCTACTTTCGAAAAAGCGCTCGAAATACGGTTCGAATCAGCGGTTGGATAAAAAACAACTGGCTGAAAAACGCGAACGGAAAATTAAAGCATACCAGTTTCAGCCAATTTGCTAACAAAGTTGCCGGATGGAAACCTGTATAATAGGGATAATAAAACCATGCCGCCAAAAAGCTCATTGCAGGACACATCATTCCCACTGTCGCACATATGACCGTGCTCTCGAAAATGACGGGATGCGTTTTCCCCAATTCAAAATTTTTACAGGCCAGCTTAAAAGAAGCGGGACTTCCCATCACGCACTCCAGCCCGTAGGCAAAAATAAACTCAACCAGAATGACCGCCCAGATCGGCAGCATTCTTCCAAACATGTACACGCCTCCCTGCTGGTGAATCGCATGGATCACAGAATCGGCGCCGGTGATCTGCATCAGCGTCTGGCCGTTCACCACATACAAACTGTAAAACACATACGCATGAACCGTCACCAAAACGGTTAAAAACGCAAATACCATTCTCTGAAATTGATTTTCAGGCATCACTTTTCCTCCTTCTTTGCACACAAAAACACAGGCAGGGCTTTTCCCAATCCGCATACGAAACCGTACATGTTCCGTAATCAGATTTACGTGCAAAGCACTACCTGTGTCATCATGTATCCTTGTTTTATTTTCCTGACGTTAGGATTTTATCATATAAACTCAAAAAAAGTCAACCATTTCTTCTCTGTTTCGAATCGTTATCTTTTGGACACGCCGATCAGAAAAATCAACCTGGGATCCCGTCTGGAAATATGTCCCACCGCTTCCTGTAACGTCTCATAAGGCATACTCTCCCTGTACCGCCTCTTCTCATCTACAAGGTAAGCGTTGTGAAGCACATATTTTCCTTCCCGGTTTTTCGTTATACATACCGTGTGAATCTGCGCGGTAATGTGATTTTTATCGTTGTAGGCAGTTGCAATCATAACGGCATATCTCCTGCCAATGTCCTCCACGGCGGACGCCTCTTCCCCATATGCCGTCTCAACACAAAAGCCGTTTTCCCTGAAATAGGCGGCAATGGCCGTGGGAACAACTCCGAACGCACCCCAGAGCGCCGCACCGCGCTTTTCATACAGGCTGATCAGCTCCGCCATATCTCTTCTCGACGCCGTGTCCCGCAAAGCCTTCCGCGCATTGTATGTGGCGATAATTTCACAGCCGGCATAACTCATATTGTGATGCCGGCCCACGCCGAACCGGATTCGCTTCCACTCATTCTGATTCTCGATATAAACATCGGGCGAATCCCAGAATGCCCAGTCTGTCTCCTCCAGACAAATGCAGTTTTCCCTGAAATTTTTCTTCCGGATAAACCGCGGTACACCAAAGAGGGAAAGGAGACGGTAGCCTTTTACGAAAGTCCGATCCCTCATCTTTCCTGATCCGCCAGCGCCGCCTTTAACCTGTCCATCGCTTCCTGTAACACGCTTCTCGGGCAGGTCACATTGATTCTCTGAAAACCTCTGCCGCTGTCCCCGAATATTTTGCCGCTGTCCAGCCACAGTTTCGCCTTATGAATGATCAGGTCATCCAGCTCCTCCACGGAAAGACCAGTCCCGGAGAAATCCAGCCAGACGAGATAAGTTCCCTCATGCGCCGTCATCTTGACACCCGGCATTTTTTCCTCCACATAAGTTCTTACAAATTCGATGTTGCCGCGGACATATTCGAGCATGGCAAGATACCACTCCTCACCCTTGCTGTAGGCCGTCTCGCAGGCAACCAGCCCCATCACGCCAAGCTGACTGATTCCCGCCGCATCGAGCTGTTTCCTGAAACGTTTCCGCAAATCCCGGTTGGGAATAAAGATATTTGACATTACCATTGTCGCCAAATTAAAGGTCTTGCTGGGAGAGGTACATGTAATGCTGATATCCTCATACTCTTTTTTCAGACTGGCAAACACATTATGTCTGCCTTTAAATATAAAATCATGATGAATCTCGTCGCTCACCACAATCACGCCGTTTGCCACACAGATATCTCCCAGCCGGATCAACTCTTCCGCCGTCCAGACACGTCCTACGGGATTGTGGGGATTACAGAGGAAAAACAGCTTAATTTGATTTTCCACGATTTTCTTTTCAAAGTCCGCAAAGTCGATATGATACCGGTTATCCACTCCCCGGTACAGCGTATTGCTCACCACCCGTCTGCCGTTATCCTCAATCACCTCAGAAAAGGGATAATAAACCGGAAGCTGGAGTAACACTGCGTCGCCGGGTTCTGTATATGCCTTCACAGCCATGGCAAGCGCCGTCACGACCCCCGGCGTCTTCACCAGCCAGCTCTCCTCCGGCTTCCAGCCATGATGTTTCACCATCCAGTCACGCACAATTTCAAAATAAGGCGTCTGCACCTCGCTGTAACCAAAGACGCCCTCCCTCGCCCGCTCCACCAGCGCATCTTCTATGTAGGAGGAAGTTTTAAAGTCCATATCCGCCACCCACAGCGGCAGTATGTCCTCCGGCATACCGCGGCTTACCGCGAAATCATATTTTAATGATCTGGTATTTCTCCTGTCTATGATCTGGTCAAAATCAAGGTTTCTCTCCGCCATCTCTTTTCCTTTCCTCTATCTCCCCGAAAACTTTTGTCAGTTCCTTTAACAGATCCTCCACATCTTCAATCCCCACTGACATGCGGAGCGTATTCTCTGTGATACCGTTTCGCTCCCTGATCTCCTTCGGGACATCGGCATGGGTCTGCGTCGTCGGATAAGTAATCAAAGTCTCCACACCACCAAGGCTCTCCGCGTACCGGATCAGTTTTACCTTTTCCAGAACCGCCAGGGCAAATTCCCGGCTCTCCAGCTTAAAAGTCAGCATCGCCCCGAACCCCCGCGCCTGTCTTTTCATAATCTCATGACCCGGATGCTCTGCAAGTCCCGGATAGATCACCTCGGTCACACTTGGCTGTCCCTTTAACCACTCTGCGATCCGTTTTGCGTTCTCCTGCGCTTTTTCCATGCGTACGCCAAGCGTTTTGACGCCCCGCAGGATGAGCCAACTGTCAAGGGGCGCAAGCCCCGCTCCTGTGGTCTTAATCAGAAAGCGAAGCCTCTCCCTCACATCCTCCCTGTTCGTCACAAGGAAGCCCGCCAGCGTGTCGTTATGTCCGCCCAGATATTTCGTACCGCTGTGAATCACGATATCCGCACCCAGATCAAGCGGATTCTGAAAATAGGGGGACAGAAACGTATTATCCACGATCAACAGCGCACCGTGCCGTTTCGCAATCTCCGCCGTCTTCCTGATATCTGTCACATGCATCATGGGATTGGTGGGTGTCTCAATATAGACCGCCTTTGTGTTTTCTTTGAAATAATTTTCTATGTTCTCTTTATAGCAGTCAATGCTCGTAAAGTCAATGCCGTTTTTCCGGGAGACGTGTTCAAACAGGCGGATACTCCCGCCGTACAAATCCGCATCCACAATCAGATGATCCCCCGGTGCAAACAATTCCATCATCAGGGAAATGGCCGCCATGCCAGAGGATAACGCCAAAGCGTCGATCCCGTTTTCCAGCGAAGCCACCACCTTTTCCAACTGCTCTCTCGTCGGGTTTTGCAATCTGCTATAGTCAAAGCCGGTGCTCTGCCCCACCGCAGGATGCGCGTAGGTCGCCGTCTGATAAATCGGGAAACTGATCGCGCCGTAATGGGCAAGACGCGCCTCATCTTCCTCCAGGTGTATACATTTCGTTCCGATTCCCCGTGCCATACTCTCCTCCTGTATCTGCCTGTCCGGAAACAGTTCTGTTTTATTTTCGATTAAGTATAGCAGATTAGTGGGAAATAATCAATACCCATTTTTCCTATAAGATAAATATGAATTTAATGACAACAGAAATAGATCAGCTTTTTTCTTAACCAGCGAAAGCGCAGTACGGACGCACTGTGATCTCCGTCACCACACCATCCTCCGCCGAAAACCAGATGCTCACATTTCCAAATCCTTCTCCCGTGATCAGGCAGTTCTCTACCTCACCGTAGGGTGAGGCATAAAAACCGTAGGCTTTCAATTTTTCCCACGCGCCGTCCACGCTGATGCCGGGATAAATGCCAAAGATCGTCACATCATCCAATTTCTCACCGGAATAAGAAAGATCGCCCGCATCCAACGCCGTAAAGGTAAACACTTCTTTTCCGGAAACCGTTCCTACCGTATACTCTTCAAAATTCTCTTCCGGCTGTTCCATCACCACATCATATTTCTCGGAAAGAAGGGTTTTTGCCGCATCCAGAAAATGCGCCTCATTTAAAATCAACAGCCCAAGATCGGAAGCGGTATCCGTACGCTCCCTCCCCGCCTCGTGCGCAAGGCGTTTTAAATAGGTTGGCGTAAAGTCCGCAAAGGACTCGTACTCTATAGGCTGATAGTCGATGGAAATGGTCATTGCGCCCTCCGTATACACACCGAACCATTCCTCGAAGTCCGCCTGATTATACTTATAATCCTCATATTCATCGGACCACGTGTTATCGATCCTATACAGTACGCCATCGCCATCCGTATCCAGCTCCTCAGGAAACGGCTTTCCATACCACCTCTCACAGATCTCTCTCTCCAATGTATCCACAGTGCCAACTGTCATATAGGAATCGCTTTCCGGATCATATTGATAGACATCAATGGGCCAGAATTCTGCCATCCTCGGGTTGTGAGACCAACTCGCACAAATAATGCCGTTATCGTAGTAGGTGAATGTGGGATAATAGCAAAACTCCTGTTTCAACTCTCCAGCGATCGGATCGTAACCATACACCACCTCAAACGTGCCCGCCATACCTCCGTTCAAATAGCAGACAATCAACTCCTCTCTGCCGTCTCCGTCAATATCTGTCACAGCAAAAAGATTGGTCGACATATCCCTATCCTCAAAAAGAGGATGCACTTCTCCCAGGTAAGGAAGCTGTCCTGCCGCAATGAGCTGCGACAGCACGCCGCTGTAGTAGTGCCGGATCTGTGCCTCCTGCAGCGTCTGTGGCTTCTCTGCGTTTTCTTCCTCAGAATCCGATTTTTCTTCCTCTTTTGCATCCGCGCTGTCAGGCACGCTCTCCTCCCCCAATGTGGGGTTTTCCGTCTCTTCTGCCTGTGCCTCCGTATCCTCCCCCTGTATCTGCTCTGCCTGTTCTTCTTCCACGGTTTCAGCGTCTTTTGAAGCGCTCTCTTCCAGGCCGCAGCCGTTCCATACGATGATGCCGCTGCACAGGAATGCAACCGTCAATGCCCTTTTTCTCTCTATTCTCTTCTTTCCCATATATGCCTCCCATGCGCAAGCAGGACGCTTACCCTGCGGCAATTATACCACAGTTTCCGACGGAAAGCCAATTCACGATCAGGAGAAAGGAATCCTTCCGAACTGCAAAAGAAGCCTGCCGCCCTCACAGGCCACAAGCTCCTTTTAACCTTCTTTTTTATGGATTGACAATCGGATTAGTTGGAAAGAAACGCTACGACACCGTTGCTCTTCAAATTCAATACAACATGGTCTGCCCTCACTTCCACCACTTCCACATCTGTCCACGCGCCGTCTATATACTGTGCCGCCGTAATGCTGTCTCCCGCCGCCACGCCGGGCATATAGAAATTAACAACTGCCCCCAGGGCCGGGAACTGTACATCCACAACATTTAATACCGTGCCCGTTCTTGCGGAGCGAATGGAATCCACGTAAGCGGCGGATACCTTGGAGATCGTTGCCGACGCATTGGTCGTCTGGCCGTCGATAATCAGCTTACCGCCCTGCGCCACCGGAACCGCATTCTCAATTCCCGCCGTGGTCACTACTGCATTATTATAATATTCGCCTGAAGATTTATCGGCAGATTTTGCATCCTGCATCTGCGCCGCATTTTCAAATCCCTGTTCCGCCGCTTCCCCTTCCAGACGCACCGCTTCCCTGCTTGCCTCTTCCAGCGCCTTTCTCTCTTCCTCAGCCTTAAGCCTCTCAGCCTCTTCCGCTTCTTTTTCCGCGCGGGACTTCTTGGAATCGCTCTTCTTCACTCTGGTCCAGCGAGCTGTGTCACCCCATTTCCAATAACTATTGCCCGAATCCCATGTCAAATTACCATATTCCATACTGTCGCTGCCGCGCATGATGAAGATCTGCACATTGGAACCATTGTTTTTTGCGTCGTCAAATGTATTATCATCCGGCCATCCTCCCCAGAAATCAAAGGACACCGTATTGTCTTCTACATTTAAAGAATCTGCTTCCATATGACATACTTTAGAATGCCCCCACATATCTTCATATGTGCCGTTTTCTTTAAAGTGTAACATGCCGTCACTTATCTTGCCGTCCCATTTCATCCCGTCAAAACCGGCATTATACCAATCCCCGGCAATGGATGCCGCTGACACCTCAGCCGCTTTCGCCGTCATAGGTGCAAACGCGCCTGCGCAAAGCGCCGCCGTCATCACGCATACGGCAATTCTTTTTAACAGTTTCCTACTCATATCCTTATTTCCTCCTTCATGGTCTATACTCCCGGCCGATGCTGTAAAGCATCGGTCGATATGTTTACCATGCTATTGTACAACTTACTTTCCGGCTTTTGGTCTACTGCCAGTATACATTTCAGGTAGGAAACTGTATCATTTATCCTGCTGTCACAAAAACACTTCTTTCCCTCAGATGGCGGATGCGATAATCTCCATCTCGCCCTGTAATTCCACTTCCCCGTAACCACAGGGCAGAATGAAATGATCGCCCTTCTGTATCATCTGTCCGTTGATCAGGCCGTCTCCGGCAACCACACTCATAATCAGGAACGGATGCTCCTGCGGGAAGGAAATCTGATTTGCCACGTCGATTTTCCATACTTTGTAATAGGGGCAGGCAATCAACAGATTCTTCTGATCCTTCGGCAGATTCGCCGCCTCCCTGACACTCTCTCCGATGGGTTTTGCGGGAACTGTGATCACGTCAATGCTCTGCTCCACATGAAGCTGTCTGGGCTTCCCGTCCGTCAGCCTGTCATAGTCGTAAACGCGGTAGGTAATATCCGAGTTCTGCTGTGTCTCCAAAAGCATAATACCACCCTTGATCGCATGAACTGTGCCGGGATCAATCTGGATAAAATCTCCCTTCTTCACAGGCAGTTCCCTGATAAATTCGTTCCATCTTCCCTCCCTGATCATGGCGGTCAGTTCTTCCTTATCCTTTGCGTTGTGACCGATCACCAGTGTAGAATCCTTCTCACAGTCCAGAATATACCAGCATTCTGTCTTTCCAAGAGACCCGTTTTCATGCGCTTTTGCATAGGTATCGTCGGGATGCACCTGAATGCTCAAGTCCGTCTTCGCGTCGATAATCTTTGTCAGAAGCGGGAAGCGGTCAAGCCCTGTGTTACCAAAGAGCGCCGGTTCCTCCTCCCAGAGCTGGGATAATGTTTTGCCCGCATAAATCCCCTCTTTGACCGTGCAGTCGCCGTTCGGATGCGCGCTGACAGCCCAGCACTCTCCCGTGCCTTCTCCGGGAATCTGGTAAGGCCAGTCCTTACCCAGACGTTCCCCGCCCCAAATCATCTGTTTGAATACAGGATTTAAAAATAAAATTGGTTTTTCCTTTTGATTTACTGATAACATCGCTCCATTTCCCTCCATCACTTTTTGATACCAGTAAGCGGAATCTTTGGCGATCCGCTTCTGGGTCTGAAAATCTACATACACAATACCGAAACGCTCGGTATAGCCCTTATTCCATTCGAAGTTATCCAGAAAAGTCCACTGGAAATATCCTCTCACATCCACGCCGTCATCCGCCGCCATCTGTAACGCCGACAGATATTGATCCAGGAAAGTGATCCTGTTGGGATCGTGCACCCTGCCGTCCCGCGACACGATGTCGTGGCAGGACATACCGTTCTCCGTAATATATAACGGCAGTTTATATCTGTCATACAGGAATTTCACACCCCAGTACAGGCATTCCGGCGTCACCGGCCACCCCGCAGCGGTCTTGGGAAATCCTGCCGGTCTGTCCACAAACTCCGGCTCTCCATCTGCCCCCGCGCGCACCATATAACCGTTATAGATATTCTGCCCCATAAAATCCAACGGCTGGGCAATCAGCTCCATATCTTCCTTCGTAATCTCAGGCAGATACTCCTTGAATTTTTCAAGCCCCTCCTCCGGGTATCTTCCGAGGAACACCGGATCTGAAAACCATGCCACATTCCATGTCCAGTTGTCTATCGGATTGTAAAAGGAAAACAGCACCCGTCTCGCCGCCTCGATATCCGCCGGAGAATCGCTTGCCGGATACGCCATACCACAGGTGGGCACATAACCGATCTTGATCGGCCGTTTCGCATACTTGCGCAGATTGATCACTGCCTGCCCGTGCGCGCGCAGCGCATTGTGGGTGATCTGAAAGGTATCCTTGACCGGCAGCTTTTTCCCCGGCGCGTTGACGCCGTGCAGATGCCCAAGTCCCACAAAGCACTGAGGCTCATTGAGGGTAATAAAATACTCGCACAGATCCGAAAAGTTCTCCGCCACCACCTTTGCATACTCGCCAAACCAGTCAATGATCTCCTCGTTGAGCCACCCGCCAAGATCCTGTAAAGCCTGTGGCAGTTCCCAGTGGTACATGGTGATATAGGGCGTGATCCCGTTCTTTTTCATTTCCAGAATCATATCCCGGTAAAGGGCGACCCCCTTTTCGTTGACACGTCCCGTCCCCTCCGGGATCAGCCTCGCCCAGTTGATGGAAAAGCGATACGCCTTCACACCAAGCAGCCGCATCAACTTGTAATCCTCCCTGTAACGGTGCATATGGTCGCAGGACACATAAGCGTCTGTGTGATCGGAAATGCCGCCCTCCTCCGTAAACGTGTCCCAAATCATTTTTCCTGCGCCGTCATCAGGATCTCTTCCTTCCACCTGATAGGAGCTGCTCGCTACGCCCCAGACAAAATCTTCTCGAAACATATGTATACCTTCCCTTCTTGAATATATATAATAATCCTTTAAACTGCGTAAGATTTAGAATTTCTTCGCGAAACAGCCTTTGCTGTGAGTGTTAGAAATTCTTCTTACGCTGTGATCAATGATACCAGATAAAAAGGCACTGCATCATCTTCATGCGTCTGTGTCAGCCGTATCTCCACCTTATGCCTTCCCATCGGCATGTGATGCGCCAGCGTGTCGATATGGAGACTGTCTCCCCAGTCTTCCTCAAAATTGGCGTCCAGCGTAATCCTGCTTTTTTCGTCTCCATCCACCACCGCAACTGCAACCGGCGCGGGATGAATCACCGACTTCCGATACTGTACGGCGATCTCTGTCCCTTCCACCTCGAAGGTGATCTTCGCCCCCTCTTTCGTCGCTGTCCAGCCGCCGCGGAACATATCATTCACGTACTTTTTAAGCGTGTCATCCGCCAAAAATCCCTCGCAGGCCGGGTCACAATTATGATTCTGCAAGCGTACCGCACCCTCGTAAGCATTTTTCGTCAGCGGATCGGGCATGGGGAATGGCTGTTCTTCCTCGTCCATCTGCCTGTATATATTGTCCAGGCAATCCGTAATAACTTCCGCAAGCAATGCATGTCCGTCCGAATTAGGATGCAGGTCGTCCGGTGTTATCTCCCGGTTCGGAATATTGCCGGAAGCCACCTGCGCATAGACAGTGGGTTTCATGCTGACGCTGGGCAATTGGTAATGCGCCCCGATCTCCCGATGCTTCTCTTCCGCACTGATGCCGCTGTCATAAAAAATATTATGTACCAGAAGAACCGCAGGCGCAAACTTATTTCCGTACACTTTCCGCACAAGCCCTTCGTACGTCTCCTGAAAGAAGTCTGTATTGTCATCATTAACCGAAAATTCGATGATCACAAAATCAGGCTTATACGAAAGCACATCCTCCTCCACCCTCGAAACGCCAAACTGGGAAGTCGTCCCACCGACACCCGCATTCACATAGGTGAAAGCTGTCTTGGGAAAACGCCTCACAAACCAGTCATACACCAGATAAGCGTAGCAATTCGTGTACTGCGAGGAAACCGACCCCTGCGTGATAGAACCGCCCAGAAATGCCAGCGTCATGCGATCCCCCTGCCTGGCACGCCGCATCAGCTCCTTCATGCGGTACAGATTTCCCCTATGGACAAAGCCTTTTTCGGTATGTACGTCATATCCCATTCTGTAATCCCCCTATTTTTTACAGGTTAGTAAAGTAATATGGAAGGCTAAATATTAGCTAATATTAAGTCAATCTTTTAACCTTCCATGCAACAAAACAATCTTTCCTTCTTGCTCTCATTCTACTATTTTAACAGTAAAATAACAAGAGTCCGCGTTGGTTTTTCTCATTTTTATATATCTTCACTAAAATTTTCCATTCCATTCTGTTACCATTAACTTAAATTTACTTAAATAATGTTACTGTTTTGCCTCCGGCAGCCGCAATCGCAGTAACCGCTTCGCAAGCTGCCTGAGATTAAAGGGCAAAATCGGATAGACATAGCTCTTATCCGACAGGGTTTTATTGCATACGATGGAAATCAGGAAAATCGCAACCGCCGCCACATAACCGTAAATTCCAAAAATCGCTGTCAAAATCAGATTGATGATACGCATGAATTTCAGGGCATATCCCAGTTCATAGTTTTGTTGCGTATAGTTGGCAATGGCAACGAAAGCCATATACAGCATCACCTCACTATTGAACCACCCACTGTTGACAGAAAACTCTCCCAACACCAGACCTGCCATCACACTTAACGGTGTGCTCAACATATTCGGTGTATTCACCGCCGCCAGCTTCAAGCCGTCGATTGCTAACTCTAAAATCAAAAACTGCGCTATTAACGGAATATTGGGTGTTTCCTGCAGCATAATAAACTGAAAGTTCTCCGGCACCCACTGCGGATTCTGCATTAAGAGCAAAAAAGTCGGCGTCATAATATAGGTCAGGATTGCAATTAAAAACCGCGAAAGTCTGAGATAGGTTCCCGTGACAGGCGGGAAATAATAATCGTCCGCCTCATCCACAATATCAAAAATCGAGGTGGGCACAATCATCGCCGAGGGCGAATTGTCCACCAGAATCACGATATCTCCTTCCAACACCTGAGCCGCCGCTACATCCGGCCTCTCCGTAAACTTAAATTTGGGAAAGGGGTTAAACCAGTTGCGCTGATAAAGGCATTCCGCCAGACTCTCCTGATTCATGGTCAGGGCATCCACCTTGATATTCTCAATTCGCTTTTTTATTTTATCCAAAAATTTGTGATCCACCCGGTTATCCATATAGCACAGCACAATATCCGTCCGGGAGCTTTTTCCGGCATTCATCATCTCCATGCGAAGCTCGGCGCTTCGAATCCGCCTTCTGATTAACGCCGTGTTAAACACAACCGTCTCCACGAACCCATCCTTACTGCCACGCAACGTTTTATCTTTATCCGGCTCCGAAACGTTCCTGGCAGGATAAGTCCTGGAATCTAACAGCACACATCTGTCGTAGCCGTCGATAAAGAGTGCAAACACACCGGACAGAATATTGTAAATAATATCGTCCCATTTGTCCTTGAGATCCACCTCCACATAGGGTGTTGCCTTCTTCGACATTTCATAGGCGCTTTCCGGCATATTCTCAGGCGTCAGGCCGATAAAATACTGCAAAATCTTCATCATCAGCTCATCTTTACAGAAACCGTCTATAAAATAAATGCAGGCCTGTCTGCCGCCCACATCAATCACCCGGTAGACCACATCAAAACTGGTATCCGGCGCCATATGCGCCTTCATATATGCCATACTTTCCTGCAGAGAGGTTGTCATCTTTTCTTGATTATTCAACACAAAAACTCCTTCCGTGACTTACCATTGTTTTCCATAGTATGTCTTGGAAGGAGTTTTCTTATGCATAATAGTAAGGTTTTGTATATCAAGCCTTTCCCGTGCTGCCATGTCCGCCCCGGTCGGCATTCTCCAAATGCGCCACCTCGTCGAATTGGAGTTTTGGCTGGTTCTCCATAATACGGAACTGGCAGATGCGGTCGTTCACATGAATCTCCGTATCCCTGACCGCATAGACAGGCATAAACCACTGATCGTTATCCCCGCAGTAAGAGCAGTCAATAACGCCCTGATGATTGGTCTGAATGATGCCGAAATTCTTGAACGTAGAACTTCTCGGCACCACATGAGCTTCATAACCTTTCGGGAGTTCCATCGCCACGCCTAACGGAATCAGCTTAAACTCGCCCTTCTTTAAGACCACATCCTCCGCTGCCCGCAAGTCAATCCAGTCTGACTTACCGTCTATGTAAGTAAGTTTCTCTATCTTGTCTGAGAAATATTTAATCTTAATACGCTCCATCCGCATTCCCTTTCCGTCATGCATAATCTTCACAGTAGAGCACCGGCATCGACGGATCTGTCTGCGCAAGACTTTTTTGCACGTCGATCACTCTCTGGTTCTTGCTGCCTTTCCAAAGAAGTTTCGTATCTTTCAGATCAACCTTAAACTCACCATCCACCAGCACGTTTATATATTTCATCATGGGGTAATGCATAACGTCTTCCCATCTGTCCCCCGTATACAGCCAGATTGTCTTTTCAGGGTACTTGCCCCGTATCTCCTCCATCAGGTTTCTCACGCCCAGACGGTTTGCCGAATGAAGCGGATCTCCGCCCGAAAAAGTAATGCCGCTGATATAAGATTTTTCCAACTGTTCAAATATTTCCTGCCTGGCGGCCTCATCAAACGGAAGCCCCCCGTCCGGATCCCATGTAATCGGATTCTGGCACTCCTTACAGCAGTGAGAACAACCGGCAAGCCAGAGCACTACCCGCAGGCCGTCGCCGTTTAACATATCGTCCTTGGTTATATTGTGATACCGCATATTACATAGACTTCCTTTCCGCAATCTCCGCCATCTTCGCCTCACTTAAACGCGTGTCGCCATGCACGCGGGAATAAGCAAGATAACCGTTCATGCGGTCGATCTTCGTCAGATTACGGCTGCCGCAGACAGGACAGACATCCATCTCCAACTCCTGATGCCCACAATCGTCACAATATGCCAAAGACAGATTGACGCCTTCATAGAATCCCATATCCATCGCCCTGCGGATCAAAGTCTTGATTGCACCGATATTGTAGTCAATCGGATATTTTACATACTGGATTTTTCCGCCGTTCGCCATCTCCCAGAAACGATACTCCAAATCCTGTTTCTCGATGGGCGTGATATCCTCCGTCACATGGCAGTGGAAGCTGTTGGACACATACTCCTTATCAGACACCCCTTCCACAATGCCGTACTTGGCTCTGAACTGTTTCACCTGCAGGCCGCACAGATTCTCTGCAGGCGTCCCGTATATCGCATAAAGATGGCCGTCTTCTTCCTTATATTCGTCAATCTTGTGGTTGATATGTTCCAGAACCTCCAACGCGAACGCGCCATCCTCCACCAGCGATTTTCCATTGTAAAGCTCCTGTAATTCATTAAAAGCCGTGATGCCAAAACTTGCCGTGGCGGACTTCAAAATCGGCTTAATCTTATCGTGGAGTTGTAAATGCCCTCCCAAAAAGCCGCCTTCGCAGTAAGCCAGCGGATTTGTGGAAGCGCGCATCTCTCCCAGATACGCATAGGTTCTGATATGCAATTGTCTGATCAGATTCAGATAATAATCCAGCACATCATAGAAATCCTTACCTTCCTGTCTGGATTTTGCAAGAATCATCGGCAGATGCAGAGAAACTGCCCCCACATTAAACCTGCCTACAAAAACAGGAACGTCCTTGTCGTCAGCCGGATGCATACCGCCACGCTCATACCACGGAGACAGGAATGCACGGCATCCCATAGGCGAAATCACCTTGCCGTACTGTTTGTACATGCTGGCGATATAGCCCTTTCCGGTAAGACTCAGCCAGTCGGGATACATGGTCTTTGCGGAACATTTGACACCCGCCTCAAACACGTCCTCCAACTCCTTGCCGGGGCCATGCAGATTCTCGTCATATAAAAATACAATTTTCGGGAAAAGCACAGGTTTCTTGCATTCCTTCTTACCCTGGCCCTTCCTTCGCACGTTAAGCATCTGAATGGTGGCCATCTTCGCAAAACGACCCGTGCCGATTCCCGCCGTCACGGTGATGAAGGGATAATCACCGCGGCTGCTTGCCACCGTATTAAACTTATATTCCCATCCCTGAAAGCCCTGCTCAAATTCCTTCTTCACATCCGCAAGAGCCTCCGCTTCCGCAGTCTCCTTGTCAATTCCGAGTTTCTTATATTTCGTCACGTTTCTCTTATAGGATTTCTCTGCGTAGGGCTCTAAAATCTTATCCACCTCCGGCACCGTAAAACCGCCGTACTGCTGGCTTGCCGCGCTTAAGACGATGTCTCCTATGACATCGAAAGCAACGTCTAACGTCTTCGGCTCATTGTACCAGATATTCCCCATCTCAAAACCACCGGAAAGCACTTCCGCCACATTAAAAAGACAGCAATTCATGGTATCTCTTCTGGCAGACATGTCATGGACATAGATATAACCGTCTCTGCACGCCTGAATTTCCTCTGTGGTCATAAAAAATTTCTGATATAACTCTTTGTTAAACTGGTTAAAAATCAGGCTGCGCTTCGTGGAAACAAGGGCGCTGTCCGTATTAGCGTTCTCCTTGTCGCCAATGTACATGATCGACTGGCTCTTCTTATAGACATCGTCCATCATGCGCACAAAATCCTGCTTATAATTGCGGTAATCGCGGTAGCTCTTAGCCACGATCGGCTTCACATCCTCAAGCGCGCTCTCCACGATATTGTGCATGATCTGGATCGGAATTTTCTCTTCGCCCAGCTCATTCACCTTATCGACAACGGTCTGGCAAATGTGCCTTTTCTCTTCCTCCGTAAATTTCGTGAGGGCGCGATATGCACTTTTTCCCACCGCGTCAATCACTTTTTGAACGTTAAACGCCTCCAGGCTGCCGTCCTTCTTAATTACCTTTACCCCTTTGTTCGGTTGATACTGAAGACCGTAATCCTCACCATCCGAATGGTCTGATTCAAATTTACTACTCATTTTCCCCTCCGTGGCTTTATCCGTTAGCAATCCTCTGGCTAAAACTTCCACAAAATATAGTGTTAGTTGACATAATAGCACAAGATATTGCGGTTTAGGAACAGTATACGGCAACAAAGATGTTATGTCAATGACTCACGTGTGAAAACCTTATTCAAAAAATAACAAAAAGGAATATGTCATTTTGTGACATATTCCAAAAATAAATTTGTCAACCCTCTTTTTTCTCATATCTGGCAAATGTTTCACGCAAATGTGTCTGGTAAGCCTCCACCACCGATGTCGGCGCGATGATCTTTGCCCCCGTTCCCAGTCCCGTCAGCCAGCCGAAAAACTGACCGCTGACCGCCACCTTCACCCGGACGGAAAAATGCGCCTCATCTCTGATACGGACAGGCGCCTCCTTGCCGAAGCGATCCATCACCACGCCAATCAGACCGTTTTCAAACAACAAAGTGACGGTTTCCTCCCGCCCGCCATACATGCCAAAGGTTTTGTTCGCATAATCCGCAATGTCAAAACGCTCGAAAAGCGCCGCGCCTTCCCTCTTATCCTCCAGCACCTCGATTTTCGCCATTTTATCGACCCGGAAGTGTTTGATCTTGTCCTCCTCGCTGTCGTGGGCAATCAAATAATAGTATTCATCTTTGCAGGTAAGCGCCCAAGGGCTGACCTGATAAGGTTTACCGCCTCTGCGCGGCACAAGTTCCTTCTGCAGATTCCACTCCAGATACTGAAATGAAATCTGCCTGTTATTCTGGATCGCCCTGTGAATATCGTCCACCACATAATAAATACTCTCATTTGCCGTCTTAATGCGGTTTGCCACATAAACCTGTCTCTGTAGCTGTCCCGCCTCTGCCTTCGAAGCCAGCTTTTCAATCTTGGAAATCAGTTCCCTCGATTTATTGACCGTCAAAAAGCGGGATGCCTGCACCGTCTCCACCAGCAGCTTTAACTCCGCCAGTTCAAACTCACGGCCAGCCAGATAATAGCCGCCCCCTGATTTTGATTTTACCAGCACAATATCGTACCCGAAATCAATGAGCTGCGCAATATCGTCATAGATACTCTTTCGCTCCGCTTTAATATCGTAGGCGGCCAGCGCGTCGATCAACGCCTGCGTGCTCAGGCAGTGCTCCTCATCGGACTGCTCGGTCAAAATTTTCACAAGATACAGCAGCTTTAGTTTTTGTTTCGCAGATCTCGCCATCGCTTCACTCCTGTTCCAATATGGTTATCAGTTCCTCCAGACGGCGGATCTCATAATCCGTCCGCACATCCACATCCTTTTCCTTTTTTTCAGGATTAAACCAGCAGGCGGCAATTCCCGCATTCTCCGCACCTCTCATATCGCTTGTCAGGGAATCTCCCACCAGAATGCACGCTTCCCGTGCAACTCCCGGCAGAGCTGCAAAACAGGCGTCAAAATATTCTTTCATAGGTTTGGGATATCCGATCACTTCCGACACAAACACGCCGTCCATAATCCTGTCAAGCCCGGATCGTTTCATCTTACTTGCCTGCGTCGCATTAACGCCGTTGGTCACCACATACTGACGGTAGCCTTTTTCTTTCAGCATGGTAACCAGTTCCTTCGCTCCATCCATATAAAAGAAAACGTTGCCAAGCTCCCGCTGATAATCTGCGTTCATCTCCTCTGGACTCACCTGCGTGATACCCAATTCCGCAAACAACGTCCGAAACCGCCCCACCGTCACCTGCTCCTTGGTCAATTCTCCCGACTCCAGCCGGAGCCAGTAACTCCTGTTGATGACATCATAGCGCGCCACAATTTCCTCATTCATTTCCAAACCGTACTGCGCAAACACCGCCCGCAGCGCATAGTCCATGGAACGGTCAAAATTTAACAATGTCTGATCCAGATCCCATAAGATTACTTTATATTTTCCCACCTGTCGCACACTCCACTTTTCTCCGTATAAGCGGCTCGAGATGCTTCAACTCTGCTTATACGCGCAAGAAAGGGCGTTCACTGCTGAACACCCTTCCATTTTCTTACTATATTCCGCTACGCCGTCGTGCTTCCGCCTGCCGCATCTGTCTGTGCCTCAGCCGCCGCCTTGGCGTCCTTGCTCTTTCTCCACTTAACACCGATCACACATGCCACAATCACCAGTGCAACAATGAATACAAAACATAACAGATACGATAAAAAAGCATTTACAAATAAGATCAAGTTTGTCATCTTTCCTCATCCTTCTCTCTCAAAGTAACCCCACTCCCGAAATAACCGCACCGGGAATGGATTCCGCCAACTACACTGTATTTATGATACCACCAATCAAAGGGAATCGTCAAGCAAATCTGTGCCATCTGCCGCGGTGGTAGCAAGCCTGTCGCAGCGCTCGTTCTCCGGGTGCCCGTCGTGCCCCTTTACCCACTGGAACGTAACGCGGTGCGGCTCCCTCGCCCGAAGCAGCCGCTCCCATAAATCTATGTTTTTAACAGGTTTGTTTCCCGCTGTCTTCCATCCCTTTTTCAGCCATCCGTCAATCCAGTTCCGGTTAAAGGCATCCGTCACATATTTAGAATCAGAGATCAGAAGTACCTCACAGGGTTTCGTGAGCGCCTCAAGCCCCACAATCGCCGCCATCAATTCCATGCGATTGTTTGTGGTTTTTTTATAGCCTGCCGAATATTCCCGCTCATGTAACGTACCCCTGCCGTCAATATATTGCAGAACAACGCCGTAGCCGCCCGGCCCCTCTGGGTTGCCGCGGGCCGCGCCATCCGTGTAAATCGTTACCTTCATCACTTTTCATTTCCCTTCTCCCAGCGCCCGCACGCCAGAAACCGTTTTGCCATCGCTTCCGCCTCTGTCGTAATTTTTTCGTCGTATCCAAGCATCTTAAGCAGAGCGATCGCATTGCGGGAAACTGCCGGGCCTTCCATCAATTTATAAGGGAAGAAAATATCATTTCCCTCAATCCGCTCCTCAAAATGATAGTTGTCATATGCGTTCTCCAGCAATCCGGTGAGTTCTACATCATGGGTCGCCGCAAAGCATAACGTCTTTTCCGCCGCCAGCATTTTCATAATCTGTGTGGAAGCCGCAATCCGCTCTACCGTATTTGTACCCCTTAACACCTCATCCACAAAACAGAGCACTGGTGCGTCGTCCTTGTGTTTTATCTGATCCAGTATCCGTTTGATAGATTTAATTTCCACCATGTAATAACTGTCTCCGCCTTCCGGGTCATCCCGCAGGGACATAGAAGAGACAATACGGAAAAAAGGCGCTTCATAACAAGCAGCCGGACAGGTATGGATGGTCTGTGACAGCAATGCCGCAGTGGCAACAGCTCTCAAAAACGTAGATTTTCCCGAAGCGTTTGACCCGGTCAACAGCACGCCGCGTCTGACAGACAGCGAATTTTTAACCGGCTTCTTTAAAAACGGATGATACAGCTCCTCCACCCGCAGGAAAACTTCCGCGCCTTCCTCAAAATGCAGCTTCGGTACACAGTATGCTTCCCCCAGGCTTATCCGGTACTCTCCCGCTACCACCGCCGTTTCAATCCTGCCCAAAACAGTAAGCATCTCGTCGATTTCATCCATATGTCCCCGAACCGCCAGAAGAGCCCTGTTAAACTGAATCAAATCGAAATAGAAAAGCATCCGCAGATAATCCAGTATCACTTCCAGAGGATTGCCGGTTCCTGTCTCCGATGAAATCACCAGATAAGAATTTCTTAAAAAACCTTTCATCTTGTTATGACATTCCCGCAGCCGTGCCTGTTCCTCCGAAATTGCCGGAATATCTTCCCGCTGCATTTCCTCCACACAGGCGAGCAGCCCCCGGATATACCGGAAACTGCTGATATACGGTTCAATTTCTTTATACTCCTTAAAATACCCTGTCAGGTTGTGACACAGTACGATCAGCAGAAGCACAATCCCCACAGGCATGGAAACAGCCATCCCTCCCACACAGGCCAAAACAGCCAGATCCCACAGCAGGTATTTGCCGTTTTTTCTCTCTCCCAAAATATCCAGATGATCCAGATAATCATAGATGGAAAACTTCCGCATTCTGCCCAGACGATAAAAAACACGCTGCACACTGTGCCGTTCTTTCTCCTGCTCCATAAACAGCCGTATCAGCTTTTCTTCTTTCTCCATCTGCGCTTCATCGCAAATCGGCGTCCGAAGCCGGTAATACAGATACTCGTCCCCTGCCGCGCTCAATGAAGTGTTGATCTGCCGATACAGCTCATCCATATGCAGGTCGTTCCATGTGATATCGTCGATCTGTCCATCCATCTGATGCTTCTGATAATACATGCGGATATGAAGCAGCTCCTCCGCCCCGTATTTGCGTTCACTTCCCTTTCCATATCCCTGATACAATTTTTCCAGAGCTTTCCGTTGAAAGTTCCGGCTGTTTACATATTCAATTCCCATAAAAAGCACAATCAAACCAACGATCATGCCTGCAAAAAACAAAGCGTCCATCCTCAGCCAAGACTCGTTACAATCTCGTTTGCCTTTCTGTAGATTCCTTCCACATCATACGCTTTCGTAAACTGCCCGTTCTCATACAAAATCTTTCCCCGAATCATGGTCATCTTTACATTTTGTTTGCTGCCGCTGTAGACCAGATTTTTCGGAATATTATTGATGGGCTGCATGTTGGGCTGATGCAGGTCAATCATGATGATATCCGCCTGTTTCCCTTTTGCCAGCACATCCGTATCCGGCAGATTCATGGCTTTCGAGCCGTTTACCGTTGCCATTTTCAAAACCTCCAGCGCATCCACAGCCGCCGCATCCTGCTCCCGCAGTTTTGCAAGCCCCGTAACCAAAAACATTTCCTTAAACATATCCAGGCAATTATTGCTGGCAGGGCCGTCCGTACCAATTGCCACATTGATTCCCCGCTGCAGATACGCAGAAATAGGCGCAATGCCGCTGGCAAGCTTTGTGTTGGAGCCGGGGTTCGTCACTACGCTTAAATTCCTCTTTTGGAAGATTTCCATATCCTCCTCGTCAAGCCAGACACAGTGATAGCCTCCCCCGCCATAGTCAAACATGCCGAGTGAATCCAACAGCTTCGCAGGTGACATACCGTAGCGTTCCCTGCACCCTTCCGTCTCCGACTTTGTCTCGGAAAGATGCGTAAACACCGGTGCCTTATACTTGTGCGCCATAGCCGCCACCTCTTCAAGAAGGGCTTTGGAACAGGTATATTCCGCATGGAATCCAATAAAATAAGAGTGCAGCGGGTCTAACTGGTTAAGCGTCTGGTATCGCTCCTCCATCTGCGCGAGGGAAGCCGCGAACCCCTCCTGTCCGCTCACGGCACCAACCTGCACACACCGCATCCCCATCTCCACACAGGCTTTCGCTGTGGTCTCTGGTGTCAGATACATATCAAAAATGGAAGTAATGCCGCTGGTTAAATACTCTAAAACCGCCAGCTTCGTGAGATGATAAATCATCTCTCCGTCAAGCTTTGCCTCCATCGGAAACACCTGGTTGTTCAGCCAGTCAGAAAGCGGCAGATCGTCCGCCCTGGAACGCAGGAAGGTCATCGCCGAATGGGTATGCGCATTCTTAAAACCAGGCATTAAAAGATTGCCTTCACAGTCAATCTCCCGATCCCAGAGAATGCTCTCTATGGAAAGGGACTGACAGATCGCCGCTATGTCGCCGCCCTCCCCCACATAGAGAATCTTATCATCCTGTACCCAGAGTTCTCCTTCTATGAGGTCTGTCGTCTTCATAGTCAATATTTTTGCATGATAAAACCTGTAGTTCATTTATCTTTTCCCTTTTCCCTGTATTATTTTTCAACGACAAGTCCTACAACACTTTTCCAAACTTTGTAATGGACTCCACCAACAGCTTCTCAAATTTAGGCGCCACCGCATTTGCCGCTTCCTGTACTTCCTCATGGGTCAGAGGCGCGCTGTTCATGCCTGCCGCCAAATTGCTGACGCAGGAAACGCCGCATATCTTCATTCCCATATGATTCGCCGCAATCGCCTCCACCACGGTACTCATGCCCACCGCACTGGCACCCATCTTATATAGCATCTGAATCTCTGCCGGAGACTCGAAAGAAGGCCCTGTCAACTGTGCATAGACACCCTCAAACAACTCGATGTCATTTTCCTTCGCAGTGCCCTTAATGATCTCCTGCAACTCCTCGTCGTAGACGTGGGACATATCCGGAAATCTGGTTCCAAGTTCGTCAATATTAGGGCCAATCAGCGGATTCGGCGCAAAGCAGGAAATGTGATCCCGAATCAGCATCAGGCTCCCCGCATGGAATGCAGGATTGATGCCGCCGGAAGCGTTGGTCAAAAACAGGATTTTCGCACCCATCATCTTCATCAGGCGCGTCGGAAGAACCACATCCGTGATCGGATATCCCTCATAATAATGTACACGTCCCTGCATCAGCACAACAGGAATCTCGTTGATATAACCAAAAATAAACTTCCCGGCATGTCCCGGCACTGTGGAAACGGGGAAGCCCTCAATCTCGCTGTAGGGAAGCTCTGCCTTCACGTCCACGGTCTTTGCGAAGTTGCCAAGACCCGAGCCGAGAACTACCGCCACCCTGGGCTCAAAATCAATTTTGGCTTTATAACAGTCGTAGCACTTTAAAAGTTTTTCATATACAGGATTCATAGGTTTACCGCCTTTCTACTTTTTTATTGGCATCTCTTTTATCGGTATTATAGCATTCAATCATTTTCACTTCAAGTCAACTCTCACCCCGCTTCCCATACCTCATCGGCTCCGCCACCGTCCGGTTAAAGAACGCAATCAGCGGGCCCATGAAGAACGCAGTCACCACCGTGCCGATTCCCACCGTCGCCCCAAAAGCAAAACCCACAATCGTACAGATCAGATCTGACGATATCCTGCAAAACTGGAATTTCCACTTCTTCTTTTCCGAGATAATCAGGGAAACCGCGTCATAAGTCGACACACCCATATCCGCCGTAAAATAGAGGGCCGAAGAAAAACACATAATGACAATCCCCAGCAAAAGAAAAACAAACCTGACAAGTAAAGAAGGATCAGGGATAAGCCGTTCAAAAAGCAGGGAAGAATATTCCACCACATAGCCAAGCAAAAAGATATTGATCACCGTTCCCAGACCGATCTTACTTTTATCTGCCAGAAAAATCACCACAAGCATCAACAGATTGATCGCCGCATACACCGTGCCAAAACCCGGTTTTCCCTCTGGCAGTGCCAAAAAGACTCCATGCGTAAACACCTGAAAGGGATCTAATCCCAACACAGAGAAATTAAACATCCCCACGCTGAATCCACAAACCAGCACACCTACTATCGTCATCCATATTCTTCTCGTACGTTCCTGCATTTTGTAATCCCCTCTTCCGCATCTGTTCCTTCCTAAAATTTTACCATCTTTTTCCTGCTGCCGCAATTCAAGAATCCTATGAAAGCAAAAAGACCGCAACAGCTTATCTGTAAACTGTCACGGTCTTTTCATACCGTCATGCCATGTTATGCTTCCGATTTCTTCCGCTTCGGGAATACCGGAGGCAGAATGCCTATCTTCGCGCCCAGCATATGGGAGAAAATCGTGCCAAGGAAAAACGCCAACACGCTCAAAGCGTCAAACCGGAATTTAATCTCGTCATCATCAGGCGCCTCCAGACGACCTCCCATCATATCCACATAAAAGGACGTGTCGGAAAAAGTCATGCCTCTCTCATCATCCAACTGGTCTGCCAGGGAATCCGGCACATCAAAGGAAACGATACATCCCACCGGCGTCTGTATCTTATAGCCGTCCACTGTCTCGCTAGCACGACTGTTACTCCGCACACATACCACTTCACCGGAGGGAAGTTCCAAAGCGTTCCATTCCTTATCATCATAGAAAAGATGATACATTTCATAATTGAAATCCTCCGTGACCACATAAAACAAATCGTTCTGCTTCATTTCAGCAATACTCCCTACCTGTGGCGTATCCGCAGACGGAGCTCCGCCAATCTCCCCCTCCGGAATTTCCTGTGTGTCATATTTCTCGTTGGCGCTTTCCAGATACTTGTTGCCCGCAAAGGTCACAAGCCCCAGCAAAAGCCCTCCAATCAAAAGACACGGTATAAAATCCATCCTGATTTTTGTCATAATCTCTTCTTCTCTTAACGTATATTGAATTTTCTTTCTCTGTCCCTTTTGTCTGTGACAGATTATGGAAATCACGATGTTCAGGGTATCATGCTGATCAAGCTCCTGTCAAGCATTAAATTAAAATTTAGCTAGTCTTTAGTTTTTATTAGCTCATTTTCTATCAAATAATAATGCACACCATTCCGCCGTTACAGTCATTTACAATCTTCTGCATTGTCTCCTGCAGCTTCGCCTGGCTCTCCTCATTGATCATGGAAATCTTACCCGTAATACCGTCGTTAACAAGCTGCTCCACGGTCTTTCCAAAAATATTTGTCTCCCAGATTCCCTCTTCGCTGGTGCCCGTGTCAGAGATATACTGGATCAAATCCCTCGCCTGCTCCTCCGTCCCAACGATGGGCGATATCTCCGTCTCAATACTTGCTTTTATCATATGAATACTGGGACTCTCCGCCTTAATCTTGACACCGAATTTATTTCCCTGTTTGATCAGTTCCGGTTTCTCCAACACGATCTCCTCGCGGTCAGGCATCACCACGCCGTAGCCTTTATAGCGCACCGCTTCCAGAGCGTGCAGCACCTTCACATACTCCCGTTTCATCTTCGCCATCTCCCGCAGAGTGGCTAAAAGCTGATATTCGCTGCCAATATTTTCACCCACCAGGTCACTCAACATCTCATAGTAATAGGCGTCATCCACATCCAGCACAATCCGTACACTGCCGTCAGACATATTCACGCCGTCCAGTTTGCATTTCTTTATATATTCGCTCTCCACGGAAAACCGATCCGCCGTAATATCACGGATATGGTTTAAGTCCGCCATCAACTGTTTCAGTTTTGCAATAATGTCTTTCTTCATCTTGTGGTCATAAGGAAGCATCTCCACCCACTTTGGCATATAAAACTCAATCATGGTAAGCGGGAATTCATAGAGGATATTTTCCATAATGTGATTGATATCCTCTTTTTTGAGCTGCTCACAGTTAATCGGCATAACTGTGACATGATACTTCTCACTGATTTCGTCCGCCAGATTTCTTGTCTCCTCCGCATAGGGTTTCGCAGAATTTAAAAGTACGATATAAGGCTTTCCAAGCGCCTGCAGTTCCTTAATGGTTCTCTCCTCCGCCTCCAGGAAATTCTCTCTGGCGAGTTCCCCGAAAGAACCGTCGCAGGTCACCACAATCCCGATCGTGGAATGATCCCTGATTACCTTTCTGGTTCCGATTTCCGCCGCCTTCGTGAAAGGAATTTCCTCCATAGACCATGGCGTCTTGACCATGCGCTCCTCATCCTTTTCCATGTGGCCGCTGGCTCCCTCCACCATATACCCAACGCAGTCAATCAGACGCACCTTCACATCAATGTCAGTTCCCAGCTTCACATGAGCCGCCTCTTTTGGGATAAACTTTGGTTCCGTCGTGGTGATGGTTTTTCCGCCGGCGCTCTGCGGCATTTCGTCCTGTGCCCGCTCCCGCTCATGCTCATCCTCCATGTAGGGAATCACAAGAAGATTCATAAAGCGCTTGATGAAAGTAGATTTTCCTGTCCTGACCGGCCCCACTACGCCCAGATATATTTCTCCACCCGTTCTGCGCTGTATATCTTTGTACAAGTCATATGTACTATTCTGTAATATATCCATAATAAAATCCTCCTGCCTATACTGGTAAATGTATATGCAGGAGGACTTCTGACTATGCCAAATCAATGCAGAGAATGCCGCTTTTCAGGCATTCTCTTACGCGAGAATTAGAACTTCTTCGCGAAGCAGCCTATGCTGCAAGTGATTAGAAGTTCTTCTCGCGCTATTACTCTGCCAGCTTGTGGAAAATAATGCAGTTTGGCTGATCCACCTTAATCTCTTTTCCGTTCATCACCAAAAGCCCGTTCTTCAAATCTACAGTGAAAAACGTCATGGTATTTGACTCATGGTTTAAAGAAACCAGATGTCTGTTATCCGGGAAGAGCGTTGCATCCTTGGGGTAATCCCCGCTGATCGGCAGACAGAGTATCTTTGTAAGCATTCCCGTCTTCTGATCAATCTTATAGACAATCGCACTGTTATCTCCGGCATTGGAACTTGTCAGATACTTAAAATCATCCGAAATATTCAGCGCGCTGGCCGCCGAACCGCCCGCGTGATAGTCATTTAATGTGGAAATCGTCTGAATCTTTTCAAACTCCGGATTCCCGTGAATTTCCTCATAAGTATAAACGTCAATATAATTTTTTAATTCATGTACGATATATAATATTCTGCCATCCTTGGAAAATTTCAGATGGCGGGGCGCAGACTCCTGCTCGCTTCTGATCATATCAATCGGTTTCAGTTTACCGTTCACATGATCCACGCGGTACACATTCACATGATCAAGTCCCAGATCCGCGGCGCACAGATAATGGTTGTCCCTGGTCATCTTCACACAGTTTACATGAGGTCTGAAATTCCGCTCGGCAATACTGCCAAGCCCTTTGTGATAAACCTCATCCGTGATCTCTCCGATACCGCCGTCTTCCCGCAATCGCAGCACCGTAATCTTCCCGTCATGGTAACCGCCCACAAAGAGAAGCTTATCCTCATAGTCCGTAGACAGATAACAGCCCCTCATGCCATTGATCGATCCTTCGTTTATAACCTCCAAATCACCGCCTGGCAGTATCCTGTATGCCTCCACACCAAAATCCGTGATGGAGTAGAGAAATTTCTCATTATGGGAGATGGAGATATAGGAGGAGTTTGTGATCTCCACCTGATTTTTCTCCGACATTCTGCCGTTCTTCATATCCACATCATAGATTTTAATGCCGTAATTATCCTCTTTTGCCGTCGTGTAAGTGGACACGTACGCCACATATTTATCCTGACTCATCGCTGTAACCACGCCCTTTCCTCAGTCTTAGGAATATTTTAGCATATTATCCCTCTCTTGTTAATCCTTAAATTCTGATATTATTTTACATTTTCCATTGACATACATCATCTATCCTGTATAATGAAACTCAGTGTACGTTTAGTTTTAGTAAACTTTAAGTTTATATTTACTGACTTTTTTACGAAACGGGGGAACTTATGGATAACACTTCTGCCCGGATGGATCTGGGCAATAAAATCAAAGAACTGCGAATCAAAAAAGGGCTGACGCAGGAGGAACTGGCTGACCGCTGCGAGCTTTCCAAAGGATTTATCAGCCAGTTGGAAAATGACGTGACATCGCCTTCCATCGCCACTCTGGTGGATATCCTGCAGTGTCTCGGCACCAGCCTGAAAGATTTTTTCCGGGATGCGGACGATGAGCAGATCGTCTTTGGGAAAGAAGATTTCTTTGAAAAAACAGACACTGAATTACATAATACGATTGAATGGATTATTCCAAACGCCCAGAAAAACAGGATGGAACCCATCCGCGTCACTCTGGAGAAAGGCGGTTCCACCTATCCGGATCAGCCCCACGAAGGGGAGGAGTTCGGCTATGTGCTCTCCGGCTCCATTACCATTATAATAGGCAACCGCACAGTCAAGGCATCCAGAGGAGACGCTTTCTATTTCACGCCGGACTCGGAACATTACATCCGGGCAAACGGAAAAAGCGGCGCCGTATTTTTGTGGGTCAGCACCCCGCCAAACTTTTAACAAATTAAAAAATTTTATGCAAACGCTGGAGGGTTTACTTTCGTGAATAAAGAACTGATTCAGTTGATTGATATTTCCAAATCTTTTGACGGCCAGATGGTTTTAGACGAATTGAATTTAAATATCCATGAAAATGAATTTGTCACGCTCTTAGGGCCAAGCGGCTGCGGCAAGACAACAACACTGCGCATTCTTGGAGGATTTGCGAATCCGGACAAAGGCCGTGTGATTTTTGACGGGCAGGATATCACACATATTCCCCCTAATAAAAGACAGTTAAATACGGTCTTTCAGAAATATGCGCTCTTCACGCATATGACCATTGCCGAGAATATCGCTTTCGGCCTCAAAATTAAAAAGAAATCAAAAAGCTACATAGACGATAAGATCCGTTATGCGCTCAAGCTGGTGAATCTGGACGGCTATGAGAACCGTATGCCAGACTCCTTAAGCGGCGGACAGCAGCAGCGTATCGCCATCGCCCGCGCCATCGTCAACGAACCCAAGGTACTCCTTTTAGACGAACCTCTGGGCGCGCTTGACTTAAAGCTGCGTCAGGAGATGCAGTATGAGCTGATCCGCATGAAAAATGAGCTGGGCATCACTTTCGTCTATGTCACCCACGATCAGGAGGAGGCTCTCACCATGTCCGACACTGTTGTGGTCATGAATCAGGGGTACATCCAGCAGATCGGGACGCCGGAATCTATCTACAACGAACCGGAAAATGCGTTTGTGGCGGATTTCATCGGAGACAGCAACATCATCCCCGCCACCATGATTGAAGATAAACTGGTCAGCATCCTCGGCACTCGTTTTGCCTGTGTGGACACGGGCTTTGGCCGCAACCGTCCTGTAGACGTGGTAATCCGCCCGGAGGACGTTATTCTGGTAGAGCCCTCGGAGGGCATCATTCAGGGGGTGGTAACCCATCTGATCTTCAAGGGCGTGCACTATGAAATGGAGGTACAGGCCTGCGGCTTTGAGTGGCTGGTACAGTCCACCACCCTCTTCCCTGTGGGAAAAGAAGTGGGCATTCAGGTGGATCCTTTCAATATCCAGATCATGAACAAACCGGAATCTGAAGATGAGGAGGCGGTGATTCTTGACATCTAAAAGCAAATGGCTTTCGGCGCCTTATCTGTTCTGGTCGGCTGTGTTTATCATCATTCCTCTGTGCATGGTATTTTACTACGGACTGACAGATAAGACGGGAGCGTTCACACTCGACAATATCCTGGCAATCACCTCAGCGGGACACGCAAAGGCGCTCCGTCTTGCTCTCCTGCTCTCATTTACAAGCACGATTGTCTGTTTCCTGCTGGCCTATCCTTTGGCGATGATACTCGCCAATATGAAGGTAAAGCGGCACAATTTCATTATATTGATCTTTATTCTGCCCATGTGGATGAACTTTCTTCTTCGCACACTGGCATGGCAGACCCTGCTTGAAAAAAACGGGGTTATTAACCATGTGCTTTCCTTTTTTCATCTGCCGGCTTTACAGATCATCAACACACCGGCGGCGATCATCCTCGGCATGGTATATAATTTTCTGCCCTTTATGGTACTGCCCTTATACAACGCTTTGGCCAAGATCGACCCAAACGTAATTAACGCCGCCCGCGATCTGGGCGCCAACCATTTTTATACCTTTATCCGCATTATCCTGCCGCTTTCCATCCCCGGCATTATCAGCGGTATTACCATGGTATTTATTCCGGCGCTTACCACCTTCGTGATCAGCTCCCTCCTCGGCGGCGGCAAGCTGCTTCTGATTGGAGATGTGATTGAACAGGAATTTACCCGGATGTCTAACTGGCACCTGGGCAGCGGCCTGTCCATGGTACTGATGATATTTATTGTAATCAACATGATCTTATCCGCCGTTTTCGATAAGGAAGGGGAGGGCTCCATGCTATGAAATCTATCCTGAAAAAAATATACATAGCCCTGATTATTCTTTTTCTGTATGCGCCCATAGGCACTCTGATCATTCTGTCTTTTAACGAGAGCAAAACCAGGGCAAAATGGGGCGGATTTACCTTCAAATGGTATATTTCCCTGTTTCAGAACGAAGAAATCCTGCGGGCCCTTTTTAACACCCTGCTCATCGCATTTGCGTCATCCCTGACTGCCACCGTCATCGGCACTGTGGCCTGCATCGCCATGATGGCCATGAAGCGCAGGACAAAATCGATCCTCATGGGAATTACCAACATCCCCATGCTGAATGCAGATATCGTCACCGGCATTTCCCTGATGCTGCTTTATATCAGCCTGGGGATCCGCTTCGGTATGGGCACGATACTGCTGTCCCACATTACCTTTAATATCCCTTACGTTATTTTGAGCGTCATGCCCCGCGTAAGACAATTAAACATAAGCACCTACGAAGCTGCACTGGATTTGGGCGCTTCCCACATTACCGCTTTTTTTAAGGTGATGTTTCCGGATTTACTGCCCGGCATCCTGTCCGGCTTTCTCATGGCGTTTACCATGTCACTGGACGATTTCATCATCACGCACTTTACCAAGGGTGTCGGCGTAGATACCCTCTCCACAAAGATTTATACGGAAATCAAAAAGGGCATCAAACCGGAAATGTATGCACTCTCGGCTCTGATTTTTATCACTGTCCTGACACTGCTTGTTTTAATCAATCTGTCTCCGACGGACAAAAACAAGACTGATAAGAGCAGGGCAAAAGCAGAATAACTGCCGAAAAGGGGAAGACATGAAAAAATACAGAATCCATCATACAAAACAAATCATCATCACACTGGCGCTGCTTTCTGCAGTTACATTCTGCGGCTGCAGCTCCACCGACAAGGGCATAAACGGACAGGTCATCGTCTACAACTGGGGCGAGTACATAGACCCTGAGACCATTCGCATGTTTGAGGAAGAAACCGGCATCAAAGTCATTTACGATGAGTTTGAGACAAATGAAAGCATGTATCCCAAGGTGGAATCCGGCGCTGTCGCCTACGATATCGCCTGTCCCTCCGACTACATGATCAGCCGCATGATCCAGAACGGCATGCTCTCCGAACTCGATTACAGCAAAATGCCCAATGTGAAAAAAAACATTGGCGCGCAGTACTTCGACCAGTCCAAGGGCTTCGACCCCGATAATAAATACTCCATTCCTTACTGCTGGGGAACTGTCGGCATCCTCTATAACAAGACGATGGTAGATGAGCCAATCACACGCTGGGAACAACTCTGGGACGAAAAGTATGCAGACAATATCCTGATGCAGGATTCCGTCCGCGACGCTTTTATGGTTGCTGAAAAGCTGAACGGCTTTTCCATGAATACCCTTGATCCGGATGAACTGGCCATTGCAAAAAATTCCCTGATCGAACAAAAGCCCCTGATCCAGGCCTACGTGGTAGATCAGGTTCGCGATAAAATGATTGGCGGCGAAGCCGCCATCGGCGTGATCTACTCCGGCGAAGCCATCTACACCCAGAGGGAAAACTCTAACCTTGTCTATGTGATTCCGGAAGAAGGGACAAATGTGTGGATTGACTCATGGGTCATCCTGAAGAATGCTCCGAACAAGGAAAATGCAGAGAAGTTCATAGACTTTATGTGCCGTGAGGATATCGCCCTCCTGAATTTCGAATACATTACCTACTCCACGCCAAACGAGGCTGCGAGAGAATTGATTGAAGAGGAGGACATCAAAAACTCCGAGATCGCCTTCCCTGACCTGTCGCAGTATGACAATCTGGAAACCTATGTATATCTTGGCGAGGAGGGGGATTCGCTTTATAACGAGCTGTGGAAGGAGGTTAAGGCGTACTAAACGCCGGCCTTACTTATCTTCAAATGCCGCCTCAAAGTTCTCGTAGTAGTGCAGTTTCCTGTATTCATTCGGCGTCATTCCCGTAGACTTTTTAAAACAGCGGATAAAATGACTCTGCGAACTGAATGCAAGAATCTCACTGATCTGCGCAGCCGGATACTCCGAATAGCGCAGCATATTTTTCGCCGTGTCAATTCGGCGCTTCAAAATATAATCGGAGATGGAAATATTCATCTCTTTTTTAAACAATGTAGAGAGATAGCTTTGATTCAAATCCACATATTCTGCCAATTCGGCAGCCTTTATGGAAGTGTGTAAATTTAAATCAATATATTCCATACACTGGACAACAGGCTTGGAAAACACAGACTTCTTTTTTAGTTCCGCCATCTGTTTCGTAAAATAAGTGAACATTTCCCTGTGTACTTCCAGTACTTCATCAACGGTCTGGCACAAATCCATCTTATTGATATACAGATCGCTGATATTATAGGCGATTTCAGATTCCAAACCACCCTCTATGGCAAATCGGGTTGCAATGGTGGTATTTGCCACAAAAAGATATTTCATATTTCTCAAAGAATCGTCAGACAAATGCCCGTTCAAACCGGAGGTCATCATACGGTTACTTTCTCTGACAGCTTCCATATCGCCAGCCTTCATCAGCACATACTGCTTCATTTCCTCATCATAATAGTGATGCCTGAACCGATTCTCCCGATTGATATATGCCATATATGCAATCTGCCTGTCTGGATTCGTTTTTTTCCCCTGCAAAACATAATCCCCTCCCCTCTTTTTCCATCAGTATACTATAAATTGCAGTAATATGCTAAAAATTGTGATAAAAAACAAATAGTTGTGCTATATGATTTTCTCCTGCTCAGGTAATATACAAATACAGCAGGAAACATCTGAAATCAAAATGAACAGCCAAAGGAGGAAAATAACATGACAAGTGTGAAACAGTTTTTAATGGGAAGCAAAGTAGAAACAATCTATACCACAATGGCAAAAAATCTCGCGGCTTACAGAAAACAAAATAAGGTCTATGCAGCCCGCCAAAGCATCAGTTCCTTCGAGGAGCATTTAAAGAGAAACCCGACCTCTAAAGCATGTTATGTATATATCAACGGCATTCTAATGCCAGTACTCAGCGTATGATTTTATCTGCCGAAGCAAAGGCAGCCCCGCAGGCTTATACCTGCGGGGCTGTTGTTCCAAATACTCACATTATAAATTCTGAAACGCCGTATTCATCGCATACGCCTCATCCTTGCCGCTCATAATAAAAAAGATCACATTCCCGCGGCTCTCAATTAACGTGGTCTCCGCACTGACACAAACCCACTTGTCAGGATCCGCGTTGTCCTTTAAAAGCTGTTTCGCAGACTCCACGTCCGCCTCGTCCACTCGAAGCAGCACACACTGGTAAGCCATGGACGACATCATCGGCATGGAAACCACGCCCTCGGTATAGGTGATTGCATCCGTGCCCAGAATATAGCTTTCCAGATCGTCTGTAATTTCAACTGTTTCGTAGCTGTCCAAAGACTCCCGAAATCCCTCGTCCAGCTCGGCATTCGCATAGAGGGACGCCATGATATCACTCAGGGATCCTTCCAGATTATCAGAACTCTCTTTCTTATCACCACAGGCGGTACACAATCCCGCCAGTAAAACCAGAAGTCCCGCCAAGAATACTGTTTTCTTCCCGCTCTTCACCATACTTCTCCCGTTTTCTCTATTCTTCCTGTCTGCATTTACCTGTCTTTTCACTGATCGGGGAACTCTCTCCCTCCCTGCCTTAGTCTGCCCTGTTTTCCCACAACTATCCCTGCTTTGTCAACTTCCCTTTTTATCCGCAAGGAGCGGCTTGATTGTCTTGTAAATCTTACTGGACTTCTTATTATCCGCGCTGGGATATTTTTTCATCAACGCATTCATGATGCCCTGCTTCGTCTTATACTGCTGTATGGTCTTTAAAACCTCATCCACCGTCACGTCGTCATTCTCCCTGAGAACCTCCGCAAGAACCTCTTCAAGTTTATTTTTCAGTTCCTGCGTCTCATGGTCATGACTGCGTCCCATAATGTCAGCAATCAGCGTCACCGATATGCCTCTGCTTTTCCAGTAACCGCTCAAAATCTCAAATCCCTTATCCTTGCTGACAATATAATAACTGTCAGCCGCCTTGTTAGCAATCAAAAACCCTAGCTGTGTGGCAAGCTGAAAATCCAGCGCATTCTTACTGCCCACATCCACCTTACAAAGTTCAATATCTGCTTTGGATTCCATAATCTTTTTGTGCTGTTCAAAGGTGATGCTGTCCGCATTTTTACTGTATAAAATACACACCTTATCCTCTTGTTCCAGCTTATGGATGCCGTCCAGTCCGTCCTTTTTTACATTCTCAAAATCAACCAGATAATAATTCATCTTCCCTCTCCCAGCTTGTCTTTGAAAAAAGCAGTAATTCTCTCCCAGAGTTCTCTCTGGAAAAAGGGCATATCCGCATGATCAGCGCCCTCTAAAACCAGAAGTTTTACATCCGCACCCGCTTCTTCCAGTTTATCGTGCAGAATCTCACCCTGCGAAAACGGGACAGTATGATCGTTGTCACCGTGTATAATCAGAAACGGCGGTGCATCTTTCGTCACGAAATGAACCGGACATATCTTAACCGCCTCCTCCTTATTTAACATGACATTTTTGCCAAGCAGCATCGACTCCATCGAGGCCGCCGCCTCCACCGGCGAGGGATAAGGAAAATCTGTCACATCCGTTGGCGGATACCACGGACAGGCTGCCTGAACCTTACTGGAATATTCCGTGAAGGCGCCCACATCAAAGGCTTTATCCTCCGCCAGCGCAGCCATTGCCGCCAGATAACCGCCCGCCGATTCGCCCATCACGCCAAACCGATTCGGATCGATATTGTAGCGGTCACTCAGCGCTTTCAGATAACGGATTCCCGCTTTTACATCCGTAAGCTGAATGGGAAAAGGCCCTTCATTGGTTGTGCGGTACTCGACGCTCGCCACCACAAATCCGTTTCTGGCAAGTTCCGTCAGGTATGCAAGATGGGCACTGCGGTCAAGACGCTGCCACGCGCCGCCACAGATCCATACCACGCAGGGGTACTTCTTCGTCTTATCCTCCGGATAAATAATATCCATTTTCAGATCTCTTCTGGTGTGGTCAAACCATGCATCCACCTGTGCGAAGGTAACCCCCGAAACAACCGTATACTGCGGTGCCTCCACCTTTATTTTAAGCTTTTCCCTCATGGCAATTCCTTCTCTCTTTCTATGTTTCGCTTTATGTATTGCTATGTACCTTCTCCTGCGGCATCCAGTGCATCATCAGCCTCTCCAGCTTGACCTGGTCGATGGGCTTTGCCAGGAAATCGTCAAAGCCAGCCGCAAGATACTGTTCTTTCGCCCCCATGATCGCGTTCGCCGTCAGCATGATGACAGGCGTATCCTTGCAGAGATTCTCTTCCATCTCCTTCATATGCTGCATCGTCTCCATACCATCCATCTCCGGCATCATATGATCAAGGAAAATCAGATCATAATGCTTTTGCCGGATGTGATCCAGACACTCCCTACCGCTTCCCACATCCGTAATCTGCACCTTCGTCTGTTTCAGAAGTCCGCAGAATACTCTCCTGTTCACACGGTTGTCATCCACAAGAAGGATTTCCCCCTCCGGCGATGTAAAACTGGCGTGGTAGGTATGCTCCCTGGCGGCCTGCCTTGCCCGCTCTTGAAAATTGCCGATCGGTTCTACATCTACAATACGCTGACGCAGCGCAAAGAAAAACCGGCTTCCTTCCCCGTAAACGCTTTCCACCCGCAGATCCGTATTCATCAGCTTCAGCAGTTGCAGGGAAATATTCATCCCAAGTCCCGTGCCCTCAATGTCGCGGTTTTTCTCCTCATCAATGCGCTCAAAGGCAGAAAAAAGTTTCGGAATATCCTCCTGCTTAATACCAATGCCTGTATCCCTCACCACAAAATGCAGTATCTCATCTTCCCCGTCCCGTTCGCCCGTCACCTCAAAAGTCACCGTGCCCTTACGGGTGTACTTGACTCCATTCGTCAGCAAATTGATCAGCACCTGCCTGATACGAATATCATCTCCATAGAGTTTTGACGGAAGTCCCGGATCTATGTTCACTTCAAAGCCTAAGCCCTTCTCATGGGCACGCAGGGAGAACATGTTGTAGAGATCGTTGAGCATACTGTTTAGTTCATACTCCGTGGGCACGATCTCCATCTTTCCCGATTCAATTTTGGAAAAATCCAGAATATCATTGATGATTCCCAACAGCGCGTGGGCGGATGTTTTGATATCCATGGAATACTTTTTCACATCTTCCTCCGAAGACTCCCGCAGTACCATCTCATTCATGCCAATTACCGCATTGATCGGCGTCCTGATTTCATGCGATACCCTTGCAAGGAACTCCGATTTCGCCCGGTTTGCCTTCTCCGCATTGGCTTTTAACAGCTTCATCTGCTCAATCTGATTTTTACTCTGGGTCATATCTACAAACACAATCGAATACCCCACCAGCACCCGGTTGTTCCAGATTGTGTTGGCGTGCACTTCAAAAGTATGATTACAGCTTACATACTCAAAATAGTTGTTGGCTGCAAAAACATCCTTCAAATTTTCCCTGCAGACCTGCTCTCCTTTTCTGAAACGCCCAAGACTCGGAAATAACTCCTTCGCCTTGTCATTCGCCTCCACAAAACCACCGTCCACATCCACAATCAACACGGCCTCATCCATGGTTTTTATGATATCCTCATGGGCCGTAACTGTGATATCAAATATATGGTAAAATACAATCACAATTCCAAAAGCAATAATGCTCAGAGCCTCGCAAGCCGGTACGGCATCATAACCCTCGATCAACTGAAAGATATCGCACAAAAACCCGGGGATCGGAAAAATGCTGCAAATTCCCAGCGCAATCAGATTGATATTCTGCCTTCCGTTTCTTAACCGCTTGTTTGTCAACATCGTCATGACAAAACAACCTATCATATGTATAAACATATGTACTAAAAATACATAGTGGAGCGGCCCCTTCTCCAACACCAGATGCGGGAAAAGTCCCTCTGTCACAAAAGATACTCTCGAATAGTAAATAGGCGTATAACGATAACCCCAAATACAAAGAAGCACAAGTCCATCCAGGCTGAACATCAACGCCTCAATCTTGGCCGAAATATTATAACCGCAATATCTGGCCACAAATATAAACAGGAAGGTGCTCATAAATGCGCCGCCCATAAACTCCACGCACACCGCAGTCATTGCCTCGCCGATATTTCTGGAAAGCAGTTCCAGCAAATATCCGGCATTTTGAATTGCTCCAAAGAAGCCCACACACAGCATCAGCTTAGAAAGCATATTTTCACGCTGTCTCGTCATGATAATTACGAAACCAAAGCATCCCAGAACCATCAGCATCTGGAATCCCACCAAAAAACTGTACATATTTTCCTCTCATCCTATAAAAGCAGCCATGCGTTCCCGCATAGCTGCTTTCCGCGGTCATTGCTTCCTCACGCCATCGCATTTACCTGCTTATACTTATACAGCATCTCCGCATGATTCTGCTCCTCAATTTGAATATCTGCCAAAAGTTTTCGCAGCCCGGAATTGTCACAGGAGAACACATTGGTGTTATATTCTCCCGACACCAGCTTCTCTGTACCGATACAATCTGTGGCAAGGAAACAGTCATGCTCCTTGTCCCCCGCGTTTGCACCGTCACGGTATGTCCCCTTCGGCGCGTATTCTCTTCCCTGCGTATCATTGCAGTCGCACTCCGGCACATTGCCGTGAAGCGCCTGTCCGATTGATTGAAAATGCTTCTGCTCATCCCTCTGCAGGGTGCGAAACAGGCTCTGCAGCTCCGTATCCTTCGCCTGTGCGGCATACTTTTCATACTTTGTGATACAGGACTTCTCCTGTGTCTGCAGATCACGCAGCGCGGTCGTCTCTTTTTCCGTCAATATCATGGTCAATACTCCTTTCTTTCGGGCGGTGCAGCAGTATCCAAGCCATACACTCTCTGCCGTCCTCTGATACCGAGTATTGCCATTTTCCCTAAATCCATTCACGAACACTTTGGCATTTATTATACACGCTTTTGCAGGGGAACACAAGGAAATCAGTACACATTTATCCTTATCCTGTCTTTATGCAAATCGGCTGCCTCACAGTCCTTTCAATTTATGAAACGTCTGAACAAACCCTTTTCCCCCTGCCCGCTCCATTTCAAAATAAATGTTGCGATTTTCTCCCTGTACGTCATGATAGCTGATCACAAAAAATTTCTTTTTTATGGTTCTTTTCTGATTTCCGCCCGGCACGGCTATCAAACCTGCAAGCGCGCAGATCACCCCCGTAACTACTACGCTGGCCGCCGATACGCTCTGATTTCCCGAATACTGGTCTTTTTTCTCCTGTACGATTTTGACATCGTCAACTTCGCCCAGTACAAACTCAAAATGGGTTTCATAAGTCCCATCATAATTATCCTCCAGCACATACAAATGCTGCTCCGTCAACACAATCAGGCACTCGCAGTCCGGGTAATTGTCATTGGGCGGTATCAACCTCCCGCTAAATGTGTTCATTATCTTTTGTCCTCTGTACTCCTTTTCCATCGTCCTTCAATCTCCTCTCATTTATTGTTGCGAATCATTTGTAAATGATATCTTTCTATGCAGTTTCGACTCACCGCTCCAGAAGCATCCCCGACACATCCACTGACTCAATTTCAAAGTATGCCTCCCCGTCCTTGATTCCATCTTCATACCTGACGCTGAAATCATTGAGGTATAACACGCTGCCGTCACCCAGCGTTATCTGATTGTGCGACTTCATGGCCTCGCTGAAATCCGGCTCCCACGCATCCGGATGTTCCTTTTCAAATGCCATACACCGCTTCACAAAATCATCCAGATCCGCTATGACGATTTCTCCCGCGCCATCCTCTCCTTTACAGAATCGAAAAGCGGAAAAATCCACGGGAAGCTTTTCCTCCTCAGACGCATGGTACGCTGCGTTCTCATTCAACACATAAAGCCGGCTATAACCATCCACATCCAAACTGTCAACCATCTGATAACACCAAATATGATGGCTCTTTGTCTGTGTATATCCCACCATGTCCATACCTGTGTCTTTCAGCTTCGATGCAAAACTCTCCTCATAAATATTGCACTGCTCCACCACCGACGCCATCTCCGGCTTGTCCTCCAGATACCCGTAGGCGCCCATCAGGCGCTGCTGTTCCCTCTGCGTAAGTTCTCCCTGTGTCAGCAGCTTATCGTAATAAGTTTCCAAAAAGGCTCTCTGCCATCTGTCGGACAGACTGTTCATGTTAATCCCCGGTGCCAGATAGACAATCATCACGCACACACCTGAAAGCAAAAGGACACGTTCCATTTTCTCTTTCCAAAAATGCCAGATCACCAATACAGCGGTCTCAAAAACAACCGCAGCCATGCCCATGTATCGGCCCGGCGTCATGCCATGTTCAAAAATCCGCACACACATCGCATAGGTCTGCACCGGAATCAGCGGTATCAACGCATAGGGCAGCTTTTGCAGGAAGCGCATGTACTTTGTCTCATCCTGATAATAGTAGGCCATGACCCAGATCGGCATACCGAAACAGAAAATTCCTGTAATGATGCCAAACACTTCATTGGACGGCATCTCCCACAAGATCAGATTTTTCAGAAGATATACATACACGATCAGCAGCACGCAAATTGTCATGCCGGTCAGCACATAGCGGATCAAAAGTTTTCCCAAAGGCGTCTCTATATTGCTGTCCATGTTGCGAAGCGCTATGATGCACCCCGGTACATAATACAGTCCCATAATCAGGATCAGACTCACATCCCCAAGCGTCCCGTAGCATTCAATAAACAACGTACCTACCACCGAAAGGACAAGGGTGACGCCAGTCAGCACCAGAAAGAAAACGGCCGTTGTCACACACCAGTTTGCCAGAATATGCAGCATGTATTCAATAAATCCGACGCCGCTTTTTTTGTGGCAGAAATAAACCGCACCCAGAAGTAAAAGCAATGCATAGCCCACCGAAAACTGTTCCAGCCATCTGCTTACCGCGCCGCTAAACACATGAAATGTTTCAGCTTCATTGAAAGACCAGATGCCCACGGTTATCCCGGCAATCAAAGCGCCTGCCGCAAAACATAGTATTCTGGTTATTTTTGCTTTCTTTTCCCTGTATGAATAGGGCAGCCAGCTCTCTGTAAACATGGCTGCGCAGATAAAAAGCAGGAAAAACAAATCGGGGTCTTTGGCCTGAGAAAACCATTTCCATAAAAGCATCTCATCCCTTACTTCGCAATCGAATATGTAAAAGAAATTGTAAACCGCCTCATAAATTGACAAAAACGCCACCGCGCATACTGTCACCCTGTAATCGGCATAGAAATGTATGATTCTCTTCCATAACAAAAGCAGTTTTTTTCCAAGTGATTTCATATGAATCTCCCTCTCCTACCGACATTTTATCATAAAAGTCGTCCCTTCGGATAAAATTAAAAATTTGATCTTTTACCACGTTCCCGTTTTGTCAAAACTATGGTAAAATAGTACTATTAAAATCATATCCATAGTTTTGGGATCTTTTATTAAAAAAATGGAGGAATTGCATATGGCAAAAAATATTTTAGAGAACGAACTGTTTGAATCCTTTGCAAATGCTTCTGACAATATTTATATTTACGTGTGCGATATGCAATCGGATTTGTCCAGATGATCCAAAAATACCGTAGATTATTTTAATCTGGAAGGCGAATACATAGAAGGTGCCGGGCCAAAATGGATGGAGTACATACATCCCGAAGACCGCGCCGCGTATCTCAAGGATATTGAAGCAGTCTTTTCCGGCGCATCCACCCGTCATAGCTGCCAATACCGCGCGAAAAACAAATACGGTGACTATGTGTGGCTGGAATGTAAGGGCAGCGTAATTGCCGATGCGGATGGAAAGCCTCTCGTTTTTGCGGGACTCATGACGCGGCTGGACAACCAGAATAAATATGATCCGCTCACCCATCTGCTGACAAACTATGAAATGCAAAAATATGACTTCTCCACAGGAAACGGCGCCATCCTTCTTCTGGGCATAAACGCATTTCGGAAAATCAACAACACAAACGGATTTCTCTACGGCAATAAAGTGCTGGTCGCCCTGTCCGAATGTCTGGACCATTTCACCGACAAATGCGACCGAATTTACCGTTTTCAGGGGGATGAATTTGTCATTCTGTCGCCTGACGGCTCCAAAGAGGCGCTTTGTAAACTTTTTCATATAGTGAATGATTATTGCAACAATATCAGGGGACTCAAAAGTTTTTCCGTCTCCGCAGGTCTTGTATCCTACCCGGAGGACGGAACGGATTTCAATACGCTGATGAGCAATCTGGAACATTCCCTGGAATATGCCAAGGAGCAAAAAAGCGGATGGATTGCTGAATTTTCCGAGAAAATCTCACAGCGCCATCTCCGCACAAGCCGGCTTCATGAAGCGCTGACCCAAAGCATCCACAACAATTACGAAGGCTTTGAACTGTACTTCCAGCCGATCCTTGACGCAAAAACAAAAAAGATCACCGAATGCGAATCGCTGCTGCGCTGGAAAACGCCAGAAATACAGGATGCGACTCCTTATGAATTTATCAAAATTTTGGAAGACAGCGGAGAAATCAGGGAAGTCGGTTACTGGGTCATGGAGGAAGCGCTGCGGCACGCCGCCATATGGCAGAAAAAATACAACAATATCAGCGTAAGTTTTAACGTCTCCTATATCCAGCTTCTGGACGGGGAATTTATAGATAAGCTGATCGCCACAGCCAAAGAATTGCAGGTCGATCCGCGGCTTATTATGGTGGAACTTACCGAGAGCTGTAACGCCGACGATACAAAAATGCTCTCCCTCCAGTTTGACAAACTTCAAAAACTCGGTTTTAAAATTGCGATGGATGATTTCGGAACGGAATACGCCTCTTTTGGTCTGTTACATGATGTCACCATGGATGTCCTGAAAATAGACCAGAAGTTTGTGCGCGGTCTGATCCGTGAAGGAAATAAGACGGACATGGCCATCATTGAAAACGTCGTCAATATGTGCCGTCAGCTTTCAATCCAGACTGTCGCCGAAGGTATCGAGACAGAAGAAATACAGGACATCATCCGCAGCATAGGCGTATCCTACCTGCAGGGCTATTTATATTCCAAGCCTGTTCCTGCGGCTGCGTTTGAGCGGATGGTTGAGGGGGAGCGGCGCTGACGCTCCTCCCAAATATCTCCTCAAATGTCATGGCCGGAACCGCATGTTCCAATGCGTCAAAAAACTTTTCGGTTATCTTTCGATACTGTTTTTCGTCCACCTGAACCATGCCTAGCTCTTCGTCCAGATAAACCCAATAAGCCATATCCCACCAATGATTCCCTTCTTCCTTATGCGGTTTATAATCTGCATCTTCCATAAAGGAAACAATCTGTCTGTCCTGCCCGTCCGCATCCACGATATCGTATCTCCACATGCCCTTATTAGCCACCATATCATTTTTGTAATACAACTGCCCCGAACCCAGCAGATGATAATAAGGCATTCTCTCATATCCAAAAAACAGTTCCACAATTTCCTCATCCGGCAAATATTTCAGGATATGCAAGCCATCCCCGATGATATCCATAACCAGTTCCGGCAGACCGTCTCCACAGGATCTCGTAAAATTTCCGATAACCCGCAGATTCGTTTGCTTCCATCCGCATACTGTATGACAAGCATGGACTTTTCCCATGCAATCTTCTTATATGGCGCATCGCTCTTCCATGACAGCCGCTTCACTATACCTGCAATCCATCAGCACCTGTTCTTCCCCGTCAGAAAAACGCACAATACGAACCGATACTCCATCTTCTGTCGCTTCCTCATAAAAAGTCTTTACCAACTCACGTTCTGTCTCATTTATGCATTGATAGGTGTCATTTTCATAGCTGCCGTTTCCGGTTTTTTCAACCTGCATTCTGCGGCTGTCATCATCCGATTTCTTATCTTCCGTTTTATTTGCTGTAATGATTAAGATTATCAGCGTTAGCATACAGACGCCTGCACGCAAGCATTTTGGAAGAAAATTGTCTTTACCATTATCCTTCATTTCTACCTCATACAAAATGATACTGCCACACAAAAAGGGAGCTTCTCAACTCATATCAAAACATGAAAAGCTCCCTAATTTAAACTTTAATTTAAAATTCCAGTAACTTCTTTAGAACTTCCCAGCCTTCGCCGCTTCCTCAATCGAAACCGCAACAGCCACGGTAGCGCCTACCATCGGGTTGTTACCCATACCGATCAGACCCATCATCTCCACGTGAGCCGGAACGGAGGAAGAACCTGCAAACTGTGCGTCAGAGTGCATACGTCCCAATGTATCCGTGAAACCATAGGATGCAGGGCCTGCAGCCATGTTATCGGGATGCAGGGTACGACCTGTACCGCCGCCGGATGCAACGGAGAAGTACTTCTTGCCCGCTTCTGTTCTCTCCTTCTTATATGTACCAGCTACCGGATGCTGGAATCTGGTAGGATTGGTGGAGTTACCGGTGATAGATACATCCACATTCTCCTTCCACATGATCGCCACACCCTCAGGTACGGAGTTTGCGCCGTAGCAGTTTACTTTGGAACGAAGTCCCTCGGAATAGGGAGTTCTGCTCACTTCCTTAACCTCGTTTGTATAAGGATCATATTCGGTCTCCACAAAAGTAAAGCCGTTGATTCTGGAAATAATCTTAGCCGCGTCTTTTCCAAGGCCGTTCAGGATCACACGAAGAGGTTTCTGACGAACCTTGTTAGCTTTCTCTGCAATACCGATTGCGCCCTCTGCCGCTGCGAAGGACTCATGACCTGCCAGGAATGCGAAGCAGTCGGTCTCCTCCTCAAGGAGCATCTTACCTAAGTTACCATGACCAAGGCCAACCTTACGGGTATCTGCAACAGAGCCGGGAATACAGAATGCCTGCAAGCCCTCGCCGATTGCTGCCGCAGCGTCAGCCGCCTTCTTGCAGCCTTTCTTGATTGCGATTGCCGCGCCTACCGTGTAAGCCCAGCATGCGTTTTCAAAACAGATAGGCTGGATCTTCTTCACCTGCTCATATACGTCTAAGCCGGCGTCTTTTGTGATTTTCTCGGCTTCTTCGATAGAAGAAATACCATAGCTGCTCAATACGGAATTGATTTTATCAATTCTTCTTTCATATGATTCAAATAAAGCCATCTTATCTTCTCCTCCTATTTATCTTATTCGCATCTGGGATCAATGATCTTTACAGCATCGTCTACACGGCCATACTGACCACAAGCCTTCTCATACGCTGTGTTGGGGTCGTCGCCCTTCTTGATAAAGTCGGTCATCTTGCCAAGACTTACAAACTTGTAACCGATGATCTCATCATTCTTATCAAGCGCAATACCCGTCACATAACCCTCAGCCATCTCAAGATAACGGGGGCCCTTCTTGAGAGTACCGTACATTGTACCCACCTGACTTCTCAGACCCTTACCAAGATCCTCAAGACCTGCGCCAACCGGAAGTCCTTCCTCGGAGAATGCAGACTGTGTACGTCCGTAAACAATCTGTAAGAACAGCTCTCTCATAGCGGTGTTAATTGCATCGCACACCAGATCCGTGTTAAGTGCTTCCATAACCGTAAGACCCGGCAGAATCTCGGAAGCCATAGCCGCAGAGTGAGTCATACCGGAACATCCGATGGTCTCCACAAGGGCTTCCTGAATAATACCCTCCTTCACATTCAGGGTCAGCTTACATGCGCCCTGCTGAGGAGCGCACCAGCCTACGCCGTGTGTCAGACCGGAAATATCTTTCACTTCCTTCGCCTGCACCCACTTTGCTTCCTCAGGGATAGGAGCACAGCCATGATGAACGCCCTGTGCTACTGTACACATTTCTTCAACTTCTTTTGAATAGATCATGTGATAACTCCTTTCGATTATGTAATAATTATTTGCTAACAGGCCGGATCGCCTGTCATAACCGCCAGTCTCATTGTCTCATATCGGAGGGAAAAAATCCAGATGTTTGTAAATTTTTTCTTACTTTTCACAGTTCTGCCCAAACTGCTAACCAATGAAATACTCCGATATATCAAAACTGTTCAGAAGAGCAAGTCCGTTCTCCTCCCTGCACTCCAGCCAGCTTGCGCTGCATCTCGTCCAGCTTCTGAGCGAATAGTTAAACAATTCTTCCGTGCAGCGGCAATGGGAATCATTCTTGTCAAGGTTTCGCAAAATACAGTTCTCGCAGGGGGTATCCCTGTTCTGCAGCGCCTTATAGCAGACATCGCCAATCTTTACACTGGGAGAATCCATAACCACTTTTTTATTGATAAAGCTGATCTCGTAATTATCCGGATTCACCACATAGACAAAGCTGTCCATATTGTCGAAAACTGCAATCTGTGCCACAAAATTCTGCATTCTGTCCATCAGACCGATCTGCAGGACATTTGCCTCCATCAGCCGGAACAGGGAACGAACTTCCGCCATCTCGCTCTTTGAAAGTTCCATCTGTACATCCTCATGATTTTCAAAGACAATAGCGCCCTGAAATTCACCCTTGGATGTGAGCGGATAATAAAGCATACTCTTGATGCCCTCCGCCTGAAAATATTCATGCATCTCTTCCGCCGTCAGATCATAATCATGAATCATCGTCGCACCTGGGAAGGAAGCGTAGAGAATCTCGTTGACAACCCGCTTCAATTCGTAGTGCTCGTCTGCTTCCTTACCCGTTGCGTACTGCTTCACGGTAAACTGTATATTGCGCGAAATGGGAAGAGAATCATTTCCGCAGATGTATCCCCTGTGAAACTTGTATTTCGCCGTCATCAACTCTATGGAAGAACGCAGCGCGGATTCCAGCACCTTGTCCTCAAAGAGAATCTGCATCACCTGATCCTCAATATTCCTGTCATAATCCAGCGTCTTTGTCATATCATAACCGACTTTTCTGTTGGCATGATAAACCGTTGTGCTGGCCGCATGATAGACACGGTAGCCATCCTTACCGTTTGCCTTGACCGTGTACACGGCCCTGTCCGCTTTCTCAAAAAGCTCCTCATAAGTCTTGCCGTGATAAGGATAAACCGCAACGCCCACGCTGCAGGTCACATGGATCGGCTCCCCCTCAAAGTCCAGATCATATCTGACATTTTTTACGATATTGTTCGCCAGCTCGTCAGCGTCTGAAATGGTAGACATATTTCTCATATAAACCATAAACTCGTCGCCGCCGATACGGCCGATCACATCACCGCCCTTAAACATTTCCTTTAAAATGCTGGCAGTTTTCTCCAAAAGCTGATCGCCGTTAGCGTGACCCAGAAGATCATTCGCCTCCTTAAAGTTATCCAGATCAATGATCATAAGCGCGCTCAACGTATTGTCATTACTGTCCTCAATCGCGCTGTGTATCAACTGCTCCGTCGCGCCCTGGTTGTAAATGCCGGTCAGCGCATCCTTCTCCGCCCGCAGCAGAAGTTCCATCTCCTTCAACTTTCTTTCGTTAATGTTGATCATACGGCCCACGATACGGGTCACATAGCCCTCCGCACCCAGAAGGGATGTCAGGTTTGCCTGATACCATGTGTAATCCTCGTCAAACCGTCTGATCCGAAACTCAATCGTATCATGCTTGGGAGACTTTAACAGGCTCTCCAAAACCGCCTTGTAGTAAGCCACATCCTCCTTATATATCGTGGAAGCGTCAAACCGCTGCATATATCTGCTGTGGATCTCGTCTCTGGCCATACCGTACTCATCGTCAGAGCGGATAATCATAACGTCCGTTCTGGCATTGTAATCAATAATTTTCTCGCCTTCGGCCTCCGACAGAATGTGCAGACGCTCCGCCTGTCTTTGCAGTTCTTCCTCCACACTCTTTCTCTCAGTCACATCCTCAATGATCGTGACGATGGTATATTTCTTCCCTTCCCTCGCATACAGATTTCCCCTGACATGCAGCCAGCGCAGCCCGCCGCTTCCCGTCACGGTACGGAATTCGGTATTCACCACACCATCGTCCTTAAGTACATCTCTGATCGCCTGCCGGTAAGTCGGAATATCCTCCGGTATAATGCTGCGCTCCACCTTCTCAAGATACTTCATACCCTGTGTACGCGAATAACCCAGCATACGAAAAAAGCCATCGTTCACGTAGAGAGGAGTCATTTCCCCTTCCTCATAATCGAAAAAGCAAATTCCGGCTATGATATTGTCGACCATAGAGTTAAAGTTTTCTGCATTTAATTCAATCGCCATACGCCCATCCTCAACACACTTCTTCTCTTCACGTTTTTTCCGTCTCTGCCTGTATTCACTGCCGCTTGCCGGCCACCTCACCCTGCCGCTTATAAATGCTGTCAGCCGGGATCACTCCCCGTACCATGGATGTCGGATAAATATTCGTATTTTTACCGATCACCGTACCAGGATTCAGTACGGAATTACATCCCACTTCCACATGATCACCCAGCATAGCGCCAAATTTTTTAAGCCCTGTCTCACAGGTTTCCTCTCCCGCCTTCACCACCACAAGCGTCTTATCGCTCTTTACGTTGGAGGTGATGGAACCGGCTCCCATATGGGCTTTAAATCCCAAAATACTGTCCCCCACATAGTTGTAATGCGGCACCTGTACCTTATTAAACAAAATCACGTTTTTGAGTTCGGTGGAGTTTCCTACCACCGCGCCCTTTCCCACAATCGCACTGCCTCTGATAAACGCGCAGTGGCGGATCTCAGCCTCCTCGTCGATAATTGCCGGCCCGCCGATATAGGCGCTGGGAAACACCTTAGCGTTTCTGGCAACCCATATATTGCCCTCTCTTCTCTCGTATTTCTCTTCGGGCAGTTTTTCTCCGAGTGCAACAATAAAATCCTTAATCTTCGGAAGCGCTTCCCACGGATAGATAAGCCCTTCAAACAATTCCCCTGCGATCGTCTCCTCCAGCGTATAGAGAGCCGCAATCGCGGTATCCTGCAATCCGATCATCTGTTTTACCCCTTCTCCTTTTTTACACCCTTATAAAACTGTGACGCATACTGAAATCTGTGGTAAAGTGCATTCTGGTTCGACATCTGCTTAACCATGTTCGTCCTTCTGGTAACAAAGTCATCCAGCTTCCCCATGTACTCCTCCTCCGTGATCTCTCCCGAAGCCACAAGCGTAAGCCCCTTCTCCCAGCTTGCTGTCAGCCGGGGATCTAAAAGCGGCTTTATGGAGCCGGCTACCACTTCATAAATCATCTCTCCCAAAAGCGTGGGGGTGATAATCTGCGTCTTTTTATTCAAATTCAAATACTTAATATGTACCAGCTTTTTCAGGATCTCCGCCCTTGTGGCAGAAGTGCCGATCCCGCTTCCCTTAATCTGCGCCCGCAGTTCCTCGTCCTCGATAAACTGCCCGGCGTTCTCCATCGTGAGAATCATCGTTCCGGAATTATAGCGCTTCGGCGGGGAAGTCTCGCCCTCTTTCTTCTCAAACGCCTTTCTTTCGAGGATAGAACCCTTCTTCAACACGCCGAGTGCCTGCATGAAGGACGCATCTGTCAAAGTTCCCTGCTGCTCCTCCTCTTCATTCCTCTCCTCTCCAGTATACTCCTCTGCTCTCTTTCTTGCAAAAGAATTTTGCGCAACCTCCAGATAGCCCTGCTCCGCCTGCACTTTAAAACCCGAGAGAAAAGTCTCTTCCCGCAGTTTCGCAGTAAGCGTTATTTTTTGATAAACCGCTGCCGGATAAAAAATACTTAAAAACCGTCTGGCTATGATCTCATAAACCTTCGCCGAAGTGGGATGCAGACCGTTTAATGCGGCAAGTCCCTGTCCCGTCGGTATAATTGCGTAATGATCTGTGATCTGCTTATCATTCACATATCTGGTTTTGGCAATCCCCCTAAACCGCTCTTCCGAAAGGATTTTTGCCGCATAGGATGCCACCGGCTGATAATTTTGCAAACCTTTGATATTTTTACTGATCTCCTTGGCCACCGCTGTGGAAAGCACTCTCGCATCTGTTCTCGGATACGTGGTCAGCTTTTTCTCATAAAGTTCCTGCGCAATCCTTAATGTCTCATCCGGACTGATCTTAAAAAGCTTAGAGCAGTCGTTTTGCAGCTCTGCCAGATTGTACAAAAGCGGCGGATTCTTGGTTTCCTTCTTTCTCTCGATTTTCTCGACAACCGTCTGCTCTTCCGGGTTTTCCTGCAAAAAGGCTAAAAATTCATCTGCGTCCGACTCCTGTAAAAAGCCGTTGTCCTTATAGAGCTTCGGGGACTGGAAGTACCTTGAACCCTCCACCGCCTTCCACTCCAGCGTACAGTCGTGTCCCTGTATCCCCACCTGCATGAGAATGCGGTAAAACGGAATCTTCACAAACTCCCGGATCTCCCGCTCACGGTTGACTACCATACCGAGCACACAGGTCATAACCCGGCCCACAGACACCACCGCTTTATCCATATTCAAATAATTTTTAATCGAATAGCTGTATTTTAAAGTAAGCGCTCTGGAAAAATTGATTCCCATAAGGTAATCTTCTTTGGCGCGAAGGTACGCCGCATGAGAAAGATTGTCGTAAGCCGAAAGATCCTTCGCCTCACGGATTCCCCTCAGAATCTCCTCCTCCGTCTGGGAATCAATCCAAACCCGTCTCCGGTTTTTTCCCTCCACGCCCGCCTGCTGTTCCACCAGCCGGTAAATATATTCCCCCTCCCGTCCGGAGTCCGTACAAACATAGATCGTCTCCACATCCTCCCGGTTCAGAAGACCGCTCACAATGCCAAACTGCTTCTTCACACTGTCGATGACCTCGTACTTGAACTCCTCCGGAATAAAAGGGATCGTATCAAGAGACCATCTCCTGTATTTCTCGTCGTAAGCCTCCGGATAACTCATGGTCACCAGATGCCCCACGCACCATGTCACAACCGCCTCGTCAGACTCCATGTAGCCGTCGCGGTTTTTCATATTATATTTTAATGCCTTTGCGAATTCCTTCGCCACGCTGGGCTTCTCCGCAATGAACAGACTCTTTCCCATACTTCATTTCCCGCCACCAATTCTCATAAATCCGAGATCTGCACCAGTTTCAGATTCGATTTGACTTTAGCCTCCAGATTCAGCCGCTCATCAAACCTAAAAGCCGTGTACATATAAATATAATCTGTGCTGATCCTGGCCTTTTTCGCGTAGAGAAGAAGGTTCTCGTAATCCTCATAGGTCATCGGCTTCTCCCAGTTGCACAGACCGATAAGCGTGCGCCCTTCCTCGTCCTGCGCAATGATATCCAGAGAACCCACCTTGCCGATCCACTCGCCAATCGTGCCACAGTCAATGGGCAGCCTGTGCCGCTCACCGAGTCCCGCCAGATGCTGCCTGCACACCTGTTTGAAATAGCCGGACACATAACGCCTGAAATCTCTCATAATATAATGGTTGTAAAATTCTCCCACCGAGAGTATCTGAAGATCACTCAGATGAGGATACATGTAGGTGTAATAAAAATCTACGAAGGGATGGCTGATCCGGTAGATCCCCTTTTGCACATTTTCCTTGCCCGCTGTGTCATAAGAGAAAACTTTCTCCACCAACTCAAGCTCAATCAGGTTTTTCAAATACACGCTGATCTTCGCGCGGGAAAATTCCGTGTGTAGATAGAGGTCATTCAGCTTGTGATCTCCCGCAGCGATGGATGCCATGATGGTATTATAAACACCCGGTTCCCTGAGCTGTTCCGTGAGTATGCGCTCTCCCTCCTCAAAAAGGAAGCTGTTGCCGTCCAGAATATTACGGCAGATATTCTGCTGAATGGTAAGCCTGTCGTCAAACTGATTCCAGAGACCAGGAATCCCTCCTAAAATGGCATATGCCTCCACACACTCCTCGATGCGGAAGTTAGGGAAACGCGCCACCAGATCTGCAAAAGGCATCTCCTTAATTTTTAACAGCCCCGAAAGCTCATAAGCCGCCTCCCCGATCCGGGTAATCATATTGTTTTCAATCCAGCCGATGGAGGAACTCAAAAGGATCACCATCACGTCGTCCCTGTTCCACTGACTATGCACAAAAGTAACCAAATCCTTCATAAAGGTATCACTGGCACGGACGATATTCTGAAACTCGTCAATCACCAAAACCTTCTTACCTGTCACCCGATGGGCAATCTTTTCAAAGATCTCCTGAAAAGACGGGAATTTATCCACGATATAACCGTCATGGGCAAGCTGCCTTCCCCACTGGTAAGCCTGTTCTCTCTCCGAGCAGGCTCTGGCAAGATAATAGTAGCCGGGACGATCCTTCATAAACTCCTTCACAAGCGCCGTTTTCCCGATATGCTTCTGTCCGTAGACAATCAGTATCTGGCTGCCGTCCCGGTCATAATAATTATTCAGATATCCCAGTTCCGTTGTTCTGCCAAGTAACATAGTCTCTGCCTACCTCATCATACCTTCGCCGTTAAGTCCGCCAGCAGGCTGCTGATTTCCTCTGCCGGCATCGGTCTGCCCAAATAGTATCCCTGAATAATGTCACACCCAAGTTCCCTGAGATAGCGGAATTGTTCCTCCGTCTCAACCCCCTCCGCTATCGTCTCATATCCAAGCCGCTTCACCATATAAATAATGGATTCCGTGATAATTTTTGTGTTTTCATCGGTGAGCAGCGTATCTACAAAAGTTTTATCAATCTTCAGCGTATCAATGGGCAGTCCCTTTAAATAAGACAGGGAAGAAAAGCCTGTGCCAAAATCATCCAGCGATATTCTGGCGCCGATTTTTCTCAATTTACCCAGCCGTCTGCTTATGTGCTCAAAATCCTCTATCAGAATTGTCTCCGTAATCTCAATCTCGATCTCCGCCGGAGAGACATCATACTTCTTTAATATCTGTAAAAAAATGTCGATAAAGTCCTTCTGCTTGCACTGTACCGCCGATACATTTAGTGACAAAACCAGCGGATAGTGGTATTTGCTCCGCCACTCCACATAGGTCTGTACACTCTTCTCAATCACCCAGTTCCCGATCGGAACGATGGTACCGTTCTTCTCCGCAATGGGAATAAAAACTGCCGGGCTTATCATATCACCCTTGCTGTCCTTCCAGCGGATCAGCGCCTCCACCCCGCGCATTTTCCCATCTTTGGTATAATACTGCGGCTGAAAATGCATGGTAAAATTCTGCTCAAACACAACTTCCTTAAGTTTCGTCTGAATGGTTACCGTCTGTAAAAATTCCTCGAGAATGGCGCCGTCAAAATACTGGATCATATCTTTGCCCCGGCTCTTAGCCTTGAACATGACTATCTCCGCGCAGTTAATCAGTTCAAGCGTTCCTGCAGCCGCTTCCGGATACTCAGCCACCCCGACAGTCACCGTCATGGTCACTTCCTGCCCATCCATCAGCTTAAACGGCTTTTTCAGCCGCTCTTTAATCACCTGATAGATTGTCTCCACGCTTCTTGCGCCGCAGGGATCGTAGATTGCAATACAGTAGATATCCGTACTGAAATGGGAAATGACCACGTGATCGCTCATCAGGTCGAACAGATACTGGCCGAAAAGCTGTACCAGCTCATCCCCCGCGATAAGCCCCATACCATCATTGACTCTGCGGAAATCGTCAAAGTCAACAAACATCACTGCCACCTTATGCGATTCTTTGTCTGCCAGCCGCAGAAATTCTCCCAAAAGCCTTACAAAATAATTGCGGTTATAAAGCCCTGTCAACATATCGTAGTAAGCCATGTAAGCCAGTTCATCCTTCTGGGCATTCAGCTTCGTCACATCCTTAAACCGGATAATTTTATCCGTAGGGTTTCCGAAAACATCATATACAATGTTCACTTCCACCTCTACATAAAGCCTGTTCTCCTTCAGTCGAACCTCAAAGCTCTGTCTTTCCCTGTGCTGCTTCTCAATAAACAATCCTTCCCTGAGCAGAATTGCGTACTGTTCCTCCACGCATTCATAAAGTTTGGGAAGATCCTTAATATCCGAAATTGCAAAATCAAAAAAATGCGCCCAGTCAGCCAGCGTCCTGACCCTGTCTTCCTCATAGTTATAATAGATAAATGCACTGTTTGACGTTTCGCACAACAGGCGGTACATTTTCTCGTCATCGCGAAGCTGCTGATAATCCTCCCCAAGCTGTTGTGCTTTGCATTCCTTCTCTTTTACCTCTGTATCTACCACAATATTCACTTGCCGTTTCCCCTGACGGCTCCCTCCCCTATATTGATCCGTTACCTTTCCGTTTTTACTTTTTCGTAATATACCCCTTCGCCTTCAAAGTCTCCGCACACAGCACAGCACCCCCTGCCGCTCCGCGCACGGTATTGTGGGAAAGACCCACGAATTTCCAATCGTAAACACTGTCCTCACGGATTCGTCCCACGCTGATGCCCATGCCGTTCTCATAGTCCACATCCAGCTTTACCTGCGGACGGTTATCCTCCTCCATCACCTGGATGAACTGCTTCGGCGCGCTGGGAAGCTGCAACTCCTGAGGAAGTCCCTTAAAATTCACCAGCTTCTCCACAAGCTGTTCTTTGGTGGGCTTTTTCTTAAACTTCACAAACACAGCCGCCGTGTGGCCGTTCAAAACGGGAACACGGATACACTGGCAGGTAATCACCGGACTTACAGCCGGAACAATCTCTCCGTTCTCCACCTTACCCCAGATTCTCAGAGGCTCTTTTTCGCTCTTCTCTTCCTCGCCGCCGATGTAAGGGATCACGTTCTCCACCATCTCCGGCCAATCCTTAAACGTCTTACCCGCACCGGAGATCGCCTGATAAGTGGTCGCCACCACCTCATAGGGCTCAAATTCCTTCCATGCAGTGAGCACGGGCGCATAGCTCTGGATCGAGCAGTTTGGTTTCACGGCGATAAAGCCGCGCTTCGTGCCAAGTCTCTTCTTCTGATCCTCTATCACGTCAAAATGTTCCGGATTGATCTCCGGAACCACCATAGGCACATCCGGCGTCCAGCGATGGGCGCTGTTGTTGGAAACCACAGGCGTTTCCGTTTTCGCGTACTCCTCCTCAATCTTCTTAATCTCGTCTTTTGTCATATCCACTGCGGAAAATACAAAATCTACCTCCGCCGCCACCCTGTCTACTTCATTGACATTCTTCACAATAATGTTTTTAACCGCCTCCGGCATGGGGGTATCCATCTTCCATCTGTCACCCACCGCCTCCTGATAAGTCTTGCCCGCTGATCTGGGGCTCGCCGCGATTGTCGTCACTTCAAACCAAGGATGGTTCTCCAAAAGGGAGATAAACCGCTGTCCCACCATACCTGTTCCGCCTAAAATACCTACTTTTAATTTTTCACTCATTTTTTCGTCTCCTCATTATCCCTGTCATTTTCATTTACATTCCGCCGCCGGCCGGCAGATTCATCTCCTCCTGCCAGTCCTTAGACAGATATTCTCTGTGCGCCGCAATCACTTCCCGCATCGCCGCAGACCCCGGCGCTCCCACCGTCAGCCTCTTCTCCACACAGGTTTTCAGGCTGATCGCATCATAGACATCCTCCTCGAAGGCGGGAGAAATCGTCTTTAATTCCTCTATGGTTAAGTCCTCTATGCTGCACTTTTTGTCGATACAATATAATACAAGCTGTCCGATCAACCCGTGCGCATCCCGAAACGGCACGCCGCGTCCCACAAGATAATCCGCCGCATCCGTTGCGTTGGTAAAGCCCAACATGGCACTCTTCTCCATCACGTCCCTGTTAAACTTCATGGTTCGCACCATACCTTCAAACAATGCCAGACACCCCTTCACCGTGTCAATGGCGTCAAAGGTCAGTTCCTTGTCCTCCTGCATATCCTTATTGTAGGCAAGCGGAATCCCCTTCATGGTCGTGAGCATCGACACAAGCGCGCCGTATACCCGCCCCGTCTTACCGCGCACCAACTCCGCGATATCCGGATTTTTCTTCTGAGGCATAATGCTGCTTCCCGTAGAATAGGCGTCGTCAATCTCCACAAAGCGGTACTCGTTAGAGTTCCAGATAATAATCTCCTCGCAGAAGCGGCTCAAATGCATCATAATCGTGGACAGTGCCGACAAAAACTCTATCACATAATCCCTGTCCGACACGGAATCCATGCTGTTGAGCGTTGGCCCTTCAAACCCCAGAAGCGACGCCGTGTAATTCCTGTCAAGAGGATAGGTCGTACCCGCCAGCGCCCCCGCCCCAAGCGGGCAGTAATTCATGCGGTGGTAAATATCCTTAAGCCTCGACCTGTCTCTCTTAAACATCTCAAAATAAGCGCCCACATGATGTGCCAGCGTCACCGGCTGCGCCTTCTGCAGATGGGTAAAGCCCGGCATATAGGTCTCCGTATTTTCTTCCATGATCGTTAAGAGTGTGGACAGGAGTTCTTTTAACAGCTCGTCCACATGGAGCACTTCCAGCCTTATGTACAGCCGCATGTCAAGCGCCACCTGATCGTTTCGGCTTCTGCCGGTATGCAGCTTCTTGCCGGCATCTCCGATCCGGTCGATCAGATTAGCCTCCACAAAACTGTGAATGTCCTCGTACTCCTCCGTAATCAAAAGCCGGCCAGCCTCCACGTCCTCCCGGATTCCGGTGAGTCCCTTTAAAATCGCATCCTTCTCCTCTTTCGTCAGAATCCCCTGTTTCGCCAGCATAACCACATGGGCAATGCTGCCTTCGATATCCTGTTTCAGGAACTTCTGGTCAAAAGAGATGGAGGCGTTAAAATTGTATACAAGCTGATCCGTCTCCTTCGTGAAACGGCCGCCCCACAACTGTGCCATGCTATAAACCTCCATTTTAGTTAAATCTAAATTTGATGATACCATAAAATGGTTTTCTTTTCAATCAAAACACATATTTTCTTCCTCATCATAAAATATTCTATAACCGTAGTAAACGACCCGTCGGATTTCGGCTTGCAAAAATATGATGTCGTTAACTACATAAGGAGTGATTTTCTATGCAGCCAATACTATCCCTGCGGGATGTTTCCTACTCCTACCACAATTTGAAGGGGGAAACCTCCGCTCTTTCACACATCAACCTACAAGTCTCAGAGGGAAGCTTTGCCGCGGTCGTAGGCCCAAGCGGCTGCGGGAAATCCACGCTTCTTTCCCTCATTGCAGGGCTTCTTCCCCCGGAGGACGGTGAAATACTCTACCGGGGACTCTCCTCCAGAGACTACTGCGCCGACTCTGCCCTGAGAATCGGCTATATGCTGCAAAGAGACCACCTCTTTGAATGGCGCACAGTCTATCAGAACGTGATTCTCGGTCTGGAGCTCACGCACAGCCTCACGGAAAAAAACACGGCATATGTCTTAAAACTCCTGGAAGACTATGGTCTTTACGGATTTAAAGACAAAAAACCTTCAGAGCTCTCCGGCGGCATGCGTCAGCGGGCGGCGCTCATCCGTACCATGGCGATCCACCCGGATCTCCTTCTTCTCGATGAGCCGTTCAGCGCTCTTGACTTTCAAACCCGTCTCTCCGTCTCCGCAGACATCGCATCCATTATCCGGCAAACAGGAAAAACCGCGCTCCTCATCACCCATGATCTCTCCGAAGCCATCACGCTGGCAGACCATGTTATTGTTCTTTCCAAACGTCCGGCCAGCGTAAAATGCGAGATGTCGATTCTCTACGAGATCAGTCGGGAAGATCCGCTCGCGATCCGGGGAACTGCCGCTTATCAGGAATATTTTAATCAACTATGGGAGGTATTGACAGATGGCAGACCAATCGACTAAAAATACGCCGCCTGTCTCCGCGCGTCAGGAAAGCTTCCTGCGCGCTCACCACAGGCATCATCACAGAATTACCCTGGGAAGGCTCACTCTCCTTCTCCTCTTTCTCGGTTTCTGGGAAACCGCTTCCCGCCTCGCATGGATCGACAGCTTCTTTTTCAGCAGCCCTTCCGGTATCCTGCAGTATCTTTACCAAATGCTGACAGACGGCTCCTTCTTTACCCACACCGGCATCACCCTGTTTGAGACAATCACAAGTTTTGTTCTGGTCACCTTGTTAAGCCTCGCCGCCGCTACGCTTCTCTGGTATCAAAACGGTCTTTCCGAAATTCTGGAACCCTATCTTGTTGTCTTAAACGCGCTCCCCAAATCCGCCCTTGCCCCCCTGCTCATCGTATGGCTTGGCACCGGTTCAAACACCATCATCGTTGCAGGTATCTCCGTCGCCGTTTTCGGCTCCATCATAAGCCTCTACACCGGCTTTTGTCAGGTGGATTCGGAAATGTGCAAGCTGATTTACACACTGGGCGGCAGCCGGAAGGATGCGCTTGTCAAAGTCATTCTACCAAGCTCCATCCCCCTCATTTTAAGCAGTATGAAGGTCAACATCGGCCTTTCTCTGGTGGGCGTCATCATCGGTGAATTTCTTGCTGCAAGGCGGGGGCTTGGATACCTGATCATCTATGGCTCACAGGTTTTCCAGCTCAATATGGTGATCACCTCCATCATCATTCTCTGCGCCATCGCCATGGCGTTTTATAAACTGATCCAGAGTGCGGAACACTATTACCGGAAGCAATACTAAAAAAGTCAGCATCACCGACCCGCTCAGTGATGCTGATAAATCTGTTTTTCCTTATTCTTCTTCGTACTCCGCAAATTTAACGACGACGCCCCTCCCATGCTTCTATCTCTTCTCCTTCTCCCACAACACCGCTTCGCCCCTCTTAAGAGACTCCTGCACCAAAATGATGCGCTGGTTGCAAGATCCCCGAAACCGCAGACTGATATCTTTCTGCGCCAGAATAAATTCCCCGTCCACAATCACATCGAGATAAGACAGGAACTCTCTCATCCTGGCCCACTGTGTACAGAACGTTTCCAAAATATCCCGCTCAAAAAGATACCCCGTATAACACCAGATATTTTTTCCAGGATACCGCTCCTTCACCGCCCGCAAAAGCGGCAAAAGCGCCTGCCTGTTCACAGGCTCAAGGGGTTCACCCCCAAGCAGGGTTAACCCCTCGATATAATCCGGCGCAAGCATTGCAAGGATTTTATCTGCGGTCTCTTCCGTAAACGGCTCCCCGTACTGAAAATCCCATGTTTCTTCATTGAAACATCCCTCGCAGTGATGACTGCAGCCACTGACAAACAGGGTTACACGCACGCCCGGCCCGTTAGCAATATCACAGTTTTTTATATTCGCATAGTTCATACTCTACCTCGAGTTTGCGCAGCAAATCTCGTGAGGTTAATTTACGCAGTAAATTTACCTCGGTTCATAGATGCAACACTCTCTCTTTAATCTCCTGCGTGCGGCCCTGATTCCAGAACTGAGTCCCAATATAGCCGCAGGTACGTCTTGCCACATTCATTTTATTCTGATCCGTATTGCCGCAGTTAGGACACTTCCAGATTAACTTCCCGTCGGTATCCTCCACAATCTGAATCTCCCCATGGTAATCACACGCCTGGCAATAATCGCTCTTGGTGTTTAATTCCGCATACATAATATTGTCATAAATGTACTGCATGACAGCGAGCACGGCGTCCAGATTGTTCTCCATATTAGGCACTTCCACATAGCTGATCGCACCGCCCGGAGAAAGTTCCTGGAACTGCGCCTCGAATTTCAGTTTTTCAAAGGCATTGATCTCTTCCGTCACATGTACATGATAACTGTTGGTGATATAATTCTTATCCGTCACACCCTCGATGATACCAAAACGCTTCTGCAGGCATTTCGCAAACTTGTAGGTGGTGGACTCAAGCGGCGTACCATAGAGACTGAAATCAATATTGGTCTCCTCCCGCCATTCATTACATGCGTTATTTAAATATTGCATCACTTTCAGGGCAAAGGGCGTCGCCTCCGGATCCGTATGACTCTTACCCGTCATATATCTGGTGCATTCGCAAAGCCCTGCATAACCGAGGGATATGGTGGAATAACCGCCATAGAGAAGCTTGTCAATCTTCTCCCCCTTCTTAAGTCTCGCCAGCGCGCCGTTCTGCCACAGGATCGGCGCCACGTCCGAGAGTGTTCCTTTCAGACGGTTGTGCCGGGCCATCAGGGCACGCTTGCAAAGCTCAAGCCTCTCGTCCATAATCTGCCAGAACCGCTCCATATTTTTCCCCGAAGAGCATGCCACATCCACCAGATTTAAAGTGACCACGCCCTGATTAAACCTGCCGTAAAACTTAGGCCGGTCGTTCTCGTCATGGTACACGGTAAGGAAGGAACGACATCCCATACAGGTATAGCAGTTGCCATCCTTTAACTTCTTCATGATTTTCTCGGAAATATAATCAGGCACCATCCGCTTTGCCGTGCATTCCGCCGCCAGCTTGGTCAGATACCAGTACTTTGTGCCCTCGCGGATATTATCCTCCTCCAGCACATAGATCAGCTTCGGAAAAGCCGGCGTGATGTAAACGCCCTTCTCATTCTTGACACCGCGGATCCGCTGATTCAGCATCTCTTCTATGATCATCGCCAGATCGTCCCGAAGTTGCCCCTCCGGCACCTCGTCGATATACATAAACACCGTGATAAACGGTGCCTGCCCGTTGGTGGTCATAAGGGTGATCACCTGATACTGGATGATCTGGACACCCTGTCTGATCTCGTCCTTCACACGCCGCTCCGCAATGTCATTGATCTGCTCCTCGGTCACAGCGACCCCCATCTCCTCCATCTCTTCCCGCACCTTCCTGCGGAACTTCTCGCGGCTCACATTCACGAAAGGAGCCAGATGGGAAAGGGTGATGCTCTGCCCGCCATACTGACAGCTTGCAATCTGTGCGATGCTCTGGGTCGCCACATTGCATGCCGTGGAAAAACTTCTTGGCGTGTCAATCATCGTCTCGCTGATCACAGTGCCGTTTTGCAGCATATCCTCCAGATTGACCAGACAACAGTTGTGCATATGCTGGGCAAAATAGTCCGCGTCATGGAAATGAATGACGCCCTGCTCATGCGCTTCCACAATATCAGGCGCAAGCAGAAAACGCTTCGTAATATCCTTGCTCACTTCCCCGGCCATATAATCTCTCTGCACGCTGTTGACCGTGGGATTTTTATTGGAGTTTTCCTGCTTTACTTCCTCGTTGTTGCACTCCAAAAGACTTAAGATCTGCTCATCCGTAGAATTGGACTTGCGGACAAGCGCTCTCTTATACCGATAAGTAATATAATTTCTGGAAATGGTGTAGGCCCGGTACTTCATAAGCTGGTTCTCCACCATATCCTGAATTTCCTCCACACTGGGAGCCCTTCTCATCTCCTCACAATGATCCGCCACCACGGAGGCAATCTCGTCAATTTCCGTCTCCGACAGACGATCCTCCTCCCGAACGCTGTTGTTCGCCTTTTTGATAGCCGCTATGATCTTTTTCAGATCAAAATTGACCTCCACACCACTTCTCTTGATAATCTTCATTCAGTAACGCCCCCATACTCTCTATAATACCCTACATGATGTATGTCATTCCTATGCTGCGCATACTACATATTGTATCACGCAAAGATATTATGTCAAGTTATTGTGGTATATATTTTCAGAAAAGTTTCAGAAGCGTTTTTGACTGACTTGATTAGTCACTATACATATAAGCAGATTCAAAATGCTACGCATTTTTCATTCGCGTTGCTCGTCAAAAACAGGCACAAACCGTTTCTTATGCAAGCATAAAACGGTTTGTGCCTGTTTTTGACTCTGCTTATACGCGAAAGCTGGAAAAGGGACTCGAACCCTCGACCTACTGATTACGAATCAGTTGCGCTACCAACTGCGCTATTCCAGCATAACCTTACAACAATGACTATTATATGATGGAACTTGCCATTTTGCAAGAGATTTTTCTTGAAATCTTACATATGGACATCCAACTGTGGAAAAGGAATGCTGATCTTTGCCTCATCCAGCGCATACTTAACTTTCTCCGTGAGACGCCACTTTGTCTCCCAGAACATTTCGTTCTTGCTGTAACAGCGCAGATCAAGAATCACGCTGCTGTCCGCAAGCTCATCCACAAACACCAGCTTCTCCTGATCCTGTAAGACACCGGGATCTTCCTCCAAAACTTTAAGAAGCACTTCCTTCGCCCTGCGGATATCCGCATCGTAGGAAATCCCTACCTTAATATCCATCCTGCGGTCGTCAACAGAACTCATATTCAGAATATTGCTGTTGGCGAGTGTTCCGTTCGGCACTACCACGACATGACGGTCGGGTGTGATCAGTCTCGTATAAAAAAGCTGTACCTCCTCCACCGTCCCCTCGTTTCCTGCACTGTCCCTGATATAATCCCCAATCTTAAAGGGCTGTAAGAGCAGAATCAATACGCCGCCCGCAAAGTTGGAAAGGCTTCCCTGAACCGCCAGACCAATCGCCACACCGGCAGAACCGACCAATGCCACAACGCTGGTGACATCCATCCCAAAGTAAGAGGCGATCATAAAGAGCAGCAGGATATAGAGCACCGCCTTGACAAAAGAATCCATAAACCGGCTCACGCCCAAGTCCACGTTGCGCCTTTCAAAAGATTTACGCAAAATTCTGCGAATCAGCCTGATCAGTTGTACGCCGACAAAGAATACCACCAGCGCCATCAGTATCCTGACGCCGAACCGGAGCAGTTTATCCGGCAGTTCCTGCAAATATTTCTCTATCGCTCCCACCTGAAGTTCATCTGACGCAATAAACCCGATCTCTCTGATCTGCTCCTGCACCGCCTGCTCTTCCATGCTCTTTTCCGCTCCTTTGCCATCTGCCGCCTTCTACTTTTTCTCTGTCTTATTTTCCGTCTTAGTCTTCTGCGTGTTTCTCGTAACAGATGTTTTTTTATTGTTCGTCCGCTTTGCAGTTGGTTTCTTCCCTGTAGTTTGCGGCTTCTTTGTCAGCTCCTGCAGTTTCTGAGCCGCTGCCTGTGCCTTTTTCTCCAAAAGCTCCGCAGTCTTTGCGCTCTCCCTCGCCTGCGCCGCCGCGCGTTTTGCCAGTTCTTTCGCCTCCTCCGCGGCCTTCTTTGCCTGCTCCTTTGCCTCGGCGGCCTCTTTTGCCGTGCGTTCGGCCTCCTCTTTCGCAAGGCGTCTCTCTTCCGCCTCCTTCGCCAGACGGCGTTCTTCCGCACGTCTGCGCTCAATCTCCGCCTTTTCCTCCTTCGTGTAAGGCGTATAGGAGAATATACTGATACTTAAAGGTGCACTTACCATATCAATGGCATAAGGCTTGCCATCCCACTCCGTCTCAATCGTACCGCAGACATCCTTATTTAAGATACCGCTGCCGCCGTACGCCGTGTCGTCGGTATTAAAGACTTCCCTGTATTTTCCCTCACAGGGAACACCCACGCGAAACTCCTGCCTGGCATCGGCAAAGTTTGCCACCACCACCAGCATATCCGTGACATGATCCGCTTTTCTGATATAGGACAGCATGCAGGCATTCGGCGTAATGCAGTTGATCCACTCAAAGCCTTCCCATGAATTATCCTTCTGATAAAGCGCCGGCGAAGACTTATAAAGCCTGTTTAACGCTGCCACCATCTGATTAAGTTTCCTGTGATCCTCATTTTCCAAAAGTTCCCACTCAACCGCCCGCTTCTCATTGAACTCGTTGTACTCTCCGATATCCTGCCCCATAAACAGCAGTTTCTTACCGGGATGGGTTATATGATAGGCAAAGGTCAGTCGCAGATTGGCAAACTGTTTCTTTCTCTCTCCCGGCATCCTGCCAAGGAGCGTGCCCTTGCCGTGCACAACCTCATCGTGGGACAGCACAAGCATAAACTTCTCGCTGTAAGCATAGATCATACTGAAAGTCAAATCGTTATGTCTCCCCGACCGGAAAAAGGGATCCGTCGTAATATAGCCAAGATAATCATTCATAAAGCCCATGTTCCACTTTAAGTCAAAGCCAAGGCCGTCCTCGTCAAGAGCGCCTGTCACCTTCGGCCATGCCGTGGACTCCTCCGCAATCATCAGCACGCCGGGATTTCTCTTCTTCATAATGGAATTTAAGTGCTTTAAGAGTTCCACCGCCTCCAGATTTTCATGGCCGCCGTAAATATTCGCCACCCATTCCCCGTCATTTTTCCCGTAATCCAGATAAAGCATGGATGCCACTGCATCAATGCGGATGCCGTCCGCATGGTATTGTTCCACCCAGTACAGGGCGTTGGCAATCAGGTAATTGCTCACCTGAGGGCGCCCGTAATTATATATTAACGTCCCCCAGTGAGGGTGAAAGCCCTGTCTCGGATCCTGATGCTCATACAGACAGGTACCGTCAAAGGAAGAAAGACCGTAAGTGTCTCTCGGAAAATGCGCTGGCACCCAATCCAGAATCACACCGATCCCCGCCCTGTGCATCTCATTCACAAAATACATGAAGTCTGCCGGTGTACCGTAGCGCGCGGTAGGCGCATAGTAACCGATCACCTGATATCCCCATGATTCATCCAACGGATGTTCCATGACCGGCATCAGTTCAATATGGGTGTACCCCATCTTCTTCACATAGTCGACGACCTTCGGCGCCAGTTCTCTGTAAGTATAAAATTCCCTGCCATCAGAAGGTTTCTCAAAGGAGCCAAGATAAAGTTCATAAACACTCATAGGTTTATCTTCCGCCTGCAGGGATGCCCGCTCCTTAAGCCATCCCTCATCCTTCCACGAAAAGCCCTTAATATCGCGAACCACCGAAGCGCTCTCCGGCCTAAGCTGCGCGCCGAAGCCATAGGGATCCGCCTTCATGTATACCAGACCGCTCTTTACCTTAATTTCATATTTATAGCAGTCCCCTTCCTTCACATCGGGAATAAATATCTCAAAAATACCGGAATCCCAAAGCCGCCTCATCTGGTGGCATCTGCCGTCCCATCCGTTAAAATCACCGACTACGCTGACGCGCAGGGCGTTCGGCGCCCAAACCGCAAAATAAGTGCCCGATACGCCGTCCGCAGCACCCGGATGCGCGCCAAGCTTCTCATAAACACTGTAATGGATGCCCGCCTCGAATTTTTCCGTATCCTTCTTTGTAATCTGCGGTGCAAAATTATAAGCATCACGTACTTTCTTAAGGCTTCCGTTCCCGGCTTCCACCACATACTCGTAGGCAGGAATTGTCTTTCCCGACAAAAGCAGCGCAAAATAGCCCTCCTCGTCAGCCTCCTCCATCCGATAGCTCTTATCTCCCTCCAAAAGCTGGAGACGCACGCTCTTTGCACCGGGCTGGAATGTCTGCACCAACACCGAATTTCCCACCACATGCGCACCCAGAATGTCATGTGGATGATCCGATTCCGAATAGACAATCTCCTCAATCTGTGCCCAGTTCATCAGCTTATATAATTTTTTATTCATCCGCAGCTACCCCGTCTTTCTGTTGTTTTATTTTTCGTTCCCAAATTCTCAGTTATTTCCGCTTTCCTCTATCCTGTGAATCAGGATACCGCTCCGAAGCTTCGGCTCAAACCAGGTGGATTTCGGAGGCATCAGCTTTCCCGCATCCGACACGGCAAAGAGCTCATGAATGTCTGTGGGAAACATGGCAAATGCCACCTTGGCATCCGTGTGGACACGCCGTTCCAGTTCCTTTAACCCTCTGATACCGCCTACAAAATCTATCCGCGCGTCCACCTTCGGATCTGTAATGCCAAACACCGGCTCTAAAAGATACTTCTGTAAAACCGCCACATCCAGATCCTCCACCGGATCTCCTGTGTAACAGTCGTTATTTATAGTAAGGCGGTACCACTCATCCTCATAATACATACCGATCTCGCCCTTCTTCTCCGGCTTATACGGCTCTTTTCCCCGCTTTTCCACCGAAAAAACCTGCCCTGTCTTCTCCAGAAACGTGCTCTGGTCAAATTCCTCCCCCGGCTTCACCACCCGGTTATAGTCCATAATCATAAGCTGGTCGTCCGGAAACAAAACCGACAGGAAATAATTAAATTCCTCTTTCCCTGTATAATCAGGAAACGCGGCGCGCCTCTTCTTTGAGACACGCACCGCCGACGCACACCGATGATGGCCGTCCGCAATATAGATATCTTCCACCTGGGAAAAGGCTGCCTGAATCCGCTTCACAGCGCCCTCCCCGTCAATCACCCAGAGTCTGTGTGTAATACCGTCATCGGCCTTAAAATCATAGACCGGTTCACCTGCCATCGCCCGTTTGACCTCCTGCTCAATCTCTTCCCTTCTGCGATAGGCAAGAAAAATCGGCCCGGTCTGGGCGCTGCACACATCTACATGACGGATACGGTCGGCTTCCTTGTCCGCACGGGTATTCTCATGCTTCTTAATCACCCGCCTGTCATAATCGTCCACGGAGGCGCATGCCCCGATTCCCACCTGGGATCTGCCATCCATCACCAATTCATAGACATAGTATGCCGCCCTTGTCTCCTGTATGAAAAGCCCTTCCTCTATCATCTGATCGAGCATCTGCCTTGCCTTGTCGTACACTTCAGGCGCATACATATCGTAATCTTCCGGAAACTGCGTCTCCGGCCTGTCTATCCGAAGGAAGGTGTACTCGTCTTTCTCCACCGCTTTCCTCGCCTCTTCCCTGTTGTAAACGTCATAGGGAAGCGCCGCAATTTTATCTGCCAGATCGGCTCTGGGCCTGATTGCCCGAAACGGAATAATGTTTGCCATAAATAATCCCTTCCTCCTGCATATGCAGGACGTATGTATTCATTTTAACAAATTACACTGGGCATCACAAGAGATTCGTGTTAAAATATATCCGTCGGGAATCCTGACGAAATAGGAAAACCAGAAAGGAAGCGTAACTATGACATCGGAAGAGCAAAAGATTCTTGATAAAATCAACGACTACGCAGAAAAGGTTCTGGCGGATATCGACCCGCAGAAAACCCGGATCTCTTTTCAGCTTGAAGCATTAAGGCCCGTCATGGAGGAAATCGCAAACGAGACCGGAAAATCTGTGGAGGACATCTTTATCCTCTACATGGATCTTGCCAGCGAAGCCGCCGTGGAGGCAGACAAAAAGCTTCAGGCTGCACTGGATGGCGAAGAGGGCGCAAACTTTTCCTCCATCGCTAACCGACTGAATTGAAAAAGGCCTGCCGTAAAATACGGCAGGCTTTGTAATTGCTCACTCGCAAACGCTTGTTTTTCTTATGCGCCTGCTATTTCACTACCCTCACCCGGAACACACCGTTTATGGACTGGAGCTTTTCGATAATCTCCCTGGAGGCGGGCGTCTCGATATCCAGCATGGTGTACGCCACCTCTCCCTTCGACTTATTTGTCATATCGGAGATATTGATGTCGTTATCGCCAAAGCAGGCGGTGAACTTCGTGATCATATTGGCAATATTCTTATGGAAAATCGCCACACGGCCCGCCTGTTCGCAGATACCCATATCACACTTCGGATAGTTTACACTGTTGGCAATGTTGCCGTTCTCCAGATAATCCTTCATCTGCTTCACCGCCATCACCGCACAGTTATCTTCGGACTCCTCTGTGGACGCGCCAAGGTGCGGGATCACGATGCATCCCTCCTGTCCCGCCGTGGTGGGATTGGGGAAATCGGACACATATTTTCTCACTCTGCCTGTCTTAATGCTCTCCAAAACCGCCTTCTCATCCACAAGAAGATCTCTGGCAAAATTTAAGAGAATTACGCCGTCCTTCATCTGCGCAAGAGCTTCTTTGCCGATCATGCCCTTCGTCGCATCCATAAGCGGCACATGAATGGTAATAATATCGCACTCCTGATAAATCTCCTCCACCTGAAGCACATGCTTTACGTCACGGCTCAAATTCCAGGCAGCATCCACTGACACGTACGGGTCATAACCGTAAACTTCCATTCCCAGATGCTTTGCCACGTTGGCAACTTTCACACCGATGGCTCCCAGACCGATAATACCAAGCTTCTTACCCTGAATCTCGGTTCCGGCAAAATTCTTTTTTGCTTTCTCCGCATCCTTCGCGATATTCTCATCAGACACATTCGCCTTCACCCACTCGATACCGCCGGCCACATCACGGGAAGCCAGAAGCATACCCGCAATGACTAACTCTTTCACACCGTTTGCGTTGGCGCCCGGTGTATTGAACACCACAATGCCTTTCTCTGCACACTTGTCGAGAGGAATGTTATTGACACCTGCCCCCGCGCGGGCGATTGCCAGAAGGTTTTCCGGCAGCTCCATATCATGCATGGCGGCGCTCCTCACCAGAATACCGTCCGCCTCCTCGATCTTTTCCGTCTTTTCATACTGATTGCTAAACTTCTCCAGTCCCACCTGCGCAATGGGATTCAAACAATGATATTTAAACATCGAACTATCCTTTCTATTACTATATTTTAACAACATCTCCGAGTTTGCGAAGTTAATCTCGAAGAGATTTACTTCAGTTCAAATTCTCTCATAAAAGCAACCAGCTTTTCCACACCTTCAACAGGCATCGCGTTGTAGATGCTGGCGCGCATACCGCCGACGGTTCTGTGCCCTTTCAGGTTCACAAAGCCGGCCGCTGTCGCTTCCTTGATGAATTTGGCGTCCGTCTCCTCGTTCCCCGTCACAAAAGGCACATTCATCAGGGATCTGTCTTCCTTTCTGACCGTCCCTTTGAAGAGCTTGCTCTCATCCAGAAAATCATAAAGAATCTTAGCCTTCTTCTCATTTATCGCCTTCATTGCTTCAAGACCGCCGTTTTTCAACAGCCACTTAAACACCTTGCCACAGATATAGATGCCGTAGCAGGGCGGCGTATTGTAAAGGGAACCATTGTCCGCATGCACCTTAAACTTCATCATGGTAGGTGTCCCGGGCAGGGTATCCTCCGTCAGCAGATCCTCCCTGATAATCACAATCTGCGTGCCCGCAGGGCCCACATTCTTCTGTACGCCCGCATAAACCAGACCGTACTTCGTCACATCCATAGGCTCTGACAAAAAGCAGGATGACACGTCGGATACCAGAATCTTTCCCTTGGTGTTCGGCAGCGTATGGTATTTGGTGCCGTAGATCGTATTATTCTCACAGATATAGACATAATCCATATCATCTGTTATTGGAAGATCGGAACAATCCGGGATATAAGAAAAGGTCTCATCCGCGGACGAAGCAAGCTCCACCGCTTCCCCGTAAATCTTCGCCTCCGCAAAAGCCTTCTTTGCCCACTGTCCGGTCAGGATATATCCCGCCTTGCGGTTCTTCATCAGATTCATGGGAACGGACGCAAACAAAAGACTTGCACCGCCCTGTAAAAATAACACTTTATAGTTATCCGGAATATGCAGGAGTGTGCGAAGATCCGCCTCCGCCTCCTTGATGATCGCATCATAGACCTTTGACCGATGGCTCATCTCCATGACCGACATTCCCGATCCCTTGTAATCAAGCATCTCCTCCGCAGCTTCCCTCAACACCTCTTCCGGCAAAACTGCGGGCCCCGCTGAAAAATTATACACTCTGGACACTGTTTTCTCCTCCCGTCTTCAACTGCTCATTTAGTTACAAACCAAAAAGTATTTTACGCTCTTCATACGCTTTCGTCAATAGAACATGACTACCGGCGTTCCAACTTCCGCCATATCATAGAGCTGTTCCATCGCCTGATGCGGTGTATTGATACAGCCGTGGGAACCGTTTGTCTGGTAAATCGTCCCGCCGAATTTTCCCCGCCAGGCCGCATCGTGTATGCCAATATTGCCCTTCACCGGCATCCAGAAATCCACATGGGAGGCGTACCCCTCCCCGCGTAAAATCCTGTTTTTCTGTTTCTGGTACACAAAATTGACGCCGGAGGGCGTACCCATCCTGCGGGAAGTATTTCCCGTCACAATAGGCGTTTCAAGCTTTAAGACGCCATCCACATAGTAGTACATCTTCTGCTCGCCCATGTCCACCTCTATGTATGTGGATCCAATGTCCTCCTTGCCCTGCACCCGGGCTTCCTGCTTATATACTGGTCTGTGCACCTCATTTTTCTTATCGTAAAATGCCTGTGTCAGGTAGGCGGTCTCCGCCCCCTTGTCGATTTTATTGCCGTACAGACCGCCCTCCACTGTCACCAGATCTCCTCTGGTAGCCATAAATTGTCTGCGGATGCCCACCGTATCATACTCGGCTGCCAGCCTTTCCACAAAGTCCTCTATCGCATTTTCCTTTAATTGCAGTTCCCCTGATTCATCCAATAAAAAACGTCCGTTATCATCCGTTGCAATCCAGTCACATACCACGGAAGCATCCACCGGAACCTCATCCTCCCCCATCTGATACACGATGCCGCACTGCTGGAAACGCGAAACTTTCTCCCAAATATCCAGCGTCTCCCGCATCTGCGCCGTCAACTCCAGATCATGGTAACAGCCCGCCTCAACAAGGGAGATTTCATCTGCGGATTCCCCGACAGCCGCAAGTACCGCATCCTTCGCCTCTTCCAGGGAAAGGACATCCATCCGCTCATTCACAAGCGCATACCCCTGCGGCGTACGGACAATCTCCACCCTTCGATCCTGCTCTTTTTTCTCATCCTGACAAAAAGGCAGCGCCGCAAAACAGGCGTCAAAAGCATCCGGATCAAAAGACGCCACCGGCGGCAGCTCCACCTGATGCCCGCCAGCCAGACTCTCTATCCACGTCCAGGGGTTCTGCCTTTTCTGATAGATTTCGAGAGCCTTCCTGAAATCGAACTGGTAAGAAATTTCCTCCGCGGATATCACATAACAGTTACCGTCCCTGTCTTTCACAGTAACGCCCTCATATACAAAATCTTTTGTAAGCTCCTCATTTACTTCCTGAATGCTTTTTCCGGTACAATATATCCCGTTAATCCAGGTTCCGTAAGTAAATGCATTGCGGTAGTACACGGCAAGCCCCACATAAGTCGCCATCAGACTGACTGTGACGATACCCAGAATGACCGCCGTATGCTTTAGTAGTCTCTTCATAGCAAGCTCTTACTTCTTCTCCAAATCCCCCGCGTCAAAAGCTTCACTGATAGGCGCACCCGCAGGTACCATGGGGAACACCTTGTCATCCTTCGGTATCATGCAATTTAATAACACCGGTTTCTTTAATGCAATCGCCTTCTCAATGGCAGGAGCGACCTCTTCCTTCTTCGTTACCAGAATCGCCTCGCAGCCAAGTCCCTCTGCCACTTTGCAAAAATCCACACCGTCGTCAAGAATCGTCTGTGAATACCGTTGTCCGTAAAACAGGGTCTGCCACTGTCTGACCATACCGAGCACGTGATTGTTGATCACAACCTGAATAATCGGTATGTGATAGCGGCTGGCCGTTGCCAGTTCATTCATATTCATGCGGAAGCACCCGTCACCTGCAATATTGATACAGATTTTGTCAGGCTGCCCCATTTTTGCGCCAATACATGCGCCCAGACCATAGCCCATAGTACCAAGACCGCCGGAAGTAAGCAGTGTGCGCGGCGCACTGTATTGATAATACTGTGCCGCCCACATCTGATGCTGTCCCACATCTGTTGTGATGATGGCATCCCCCTTTGTCACGCGGTCGATCTCCTCCATGATATAAGGACAGGAGAGTACACTCTCGTCATATCTTAAGGGATACTTCTTTTTCAGTTCCGCAATGTGCGCCATCCACTCCTCATGTTTCTGCGCCACAAGCCGCCCGTTCAGTCTGGAGAGCACTTCCTTCAAGTCGCCGACTAAAGAGACATCCGTCTTGATATTCTTATTGATCTCCGCCGCATCAACGTCAATGTGCAGCACCTTTGCGTGCTCCGCAAACTTCTGCGGATTGCCCACCACACGGTCAGAGAAGCGTGCGCCCAGAGCAATCAGAAGATCGCACTCGCTGACGCCGAAGTTGGATGTCTTGGTGCCGTGCATACCAATCATCCCCGTATATCTTTCGTTGTGTCCGTCGATGACGCCTTTTCCCATCAGAGTATCGCAGACCGGCGCATCCATCAGCTCTGCAAAATCTCTCACTTCTCTGTACGCCTCGGAGATCACTGCACCGCCGCCCACATAGATAAAGGGTTTTTTTGCGCTCTCCAAAAGCTTCACGGCTTCCGCCATCTCCTCTTCCGTATACCGCGCGGTCTTCTCCGCCTTCTCGGGTGTCTTTTTCTCGTAGTCACAGCTATTCGCCGTCACATCCTTCGTGATATCCACAAGAACCGGCCCCGGCCTGCCGCTCTTTGCAATCATGAAAGCCTTTCTGAGCGTATCCGCCAGAATTGCCACGTCCTTTACAATATAGTTATGCTTTGTGATCGGCATGGTGATTCCCGCAATGTCCACCTCCTGAAAAGAGTCCTTTCCCAGAAGCGGCAGATTTACGTTGCAGGTGATCGCCACCATAGGCACAGAATCCATATATGCCGTAGCGATGCCCGTCACCAGGTTCGTCGCACCCGGCCCGCTGGTGGCAAGACAGACTCCCACCTTTCCCGTGGCTCTGGCATAACCGTCCGCCGCATGGGCAGCCCCCTGTTCATGGGAAGTCAAAATATGATTGATCTCGCTGCTCTGCTGATACAGCGCATCGTACACGTTCAGAATCGTACCGCCGGGATAGCCGAACACTGTGTCAACTCCCTGTTCTTTCAGACATTCCACTACAATCTGCGCACCTGTCAATACCATGTCTTATCCTCCATTTCAAAGCATTTTTATTTCTTTCCCTATTTCGTCTTCGGAATTTCCAAAATCGCACCCCTGTTACCGCTTGTCACCATCTCCCGGTATCTGGCAAGATATCCGCTTGTCACCTTAGGTTCTCTGGGCTGCCACTTCTTTCGTCTCGCCGCCATCTCCTCATCGGAAACTTTGACATCCAGCTTCATGTTCAGAATATCAATGCTGATGATATCGCCCTCTTCTACCAAGGCAATCGGGCCTCCCACCGCTGCCTCCGGCGATACATGGCCGATGGAGGCGCCTCTGGATGCGCCGGAAAAACGGCCATCCGTGATCAGCGCCACGCTGGAACCGAGTCCCATGCCTGCAATGGCGGAAGTGGGGTTTAACATCTCACGCATACCCGGCCCACCTTTCGGGCCCTCATAGCGGATCACAACCACATCGCCCGCCACGATCCTGCCGCCCTTAATCGCGTCGATGGCATCTTCCTCGCACTCAAATACACGGGCCGGGCCTTCATGAACCATCATTTCCTCCACCACGGCAGAGCGCTTCACCACACTGCCGTCAGGTGCAAGATTTCCTTTCAGTACAGCCAGACCGCCGGTCTTACTGTAGGGATTCTCCACTGTACGGATAACATCTGTATTTTTATTTACGGCATCCTTGATATTCTCGCCGATGGTCTCGCCTGTGACTGTCATGCAGTCCGTGTGGAGCAGACCGATGTCCGCAAGCTCTTTCATCACTGCGTAAACGCCACCCGCCTCGTTCAGATCCTCCATATAAGTCGGGCCTGCCGGCGCCAGATGGCACACATTAGGCGTTTTCGCGCTGATCTCATTGGCAAAGGAAATATCAAAATCAAAACCGATCTCATGCGCGATTGCAGGCAGATGCAGCATAGAGTTTGTGGAACAGCCAAGCGCCATATCCACCGTGAGCGCATTTAGGACAGCGTCTTTCGTCATGATATCTCTGGGCCGGATATTCTTTTTAAGAAGTTCCATCACCGCCATGCCCGCATGCTTCGCAAGCTTAATGCGCTCAGAATAGACTGCCGGGATCGTTCCGTTGCCGCGAAGTCCCATACCCAGCGCCTCCGTGAGGCAGTTCATGGAATTGGCCGTGTACATGCCGGAGCAGGAACCGCAGGTGGGACAGGTCTTCTCCTCAAATTCCAGAAGCTCCTCGTCCGAAATCGTTCCCGCCGCATGGGAGCCTACCGCCTCAAACATGGAAGAAAGACTTCTCTTTTCACCTTTCACATGACCGGCAAGCATAGGGCCGCCTGATACAAAAACTGTCGGCACATTGATGCGGGCGGCCGCCATCAGAAGACCCGGCACATTCTTGTCACAGTTGGGCACCATCACCAGCGCGTCAAACTGATGGGCAAGAGCCATACATTCCGTGGAATCCGCAATCAGATCTCTGGTCACCAGTGAATATTTCATGCCGATGTGCCCCATGGCGATACCGTCGCAGACAGCGATTGCCGGGAATACCACAGGCACACCGCCTGCCTCCGCCACGCCCATTTTCACCGCTTCCACAATTTTATCCAGATTCATATGCCCAGGCACAATCTCATTGTAGGAGCTGACAATACCCACCATGGGCCTTTCCATCTCCTCCTTCGTAAAGCCGAGGGCATTAAACAAACTTCTGTGGGGCGCCTGCTGTACGCCCGCCTTCACGTTGTCACTTCTCATAATCGCTTTCCTCCATTTACTCTATTTTCTATGATATAAGATAAAGTGCCAGTTTTCGTGCACCGGTGTCATATTCTCTTCTATATAAACCCTGTACGCCGCTGCTTCCTCTTCAGAAAGGTAGAACTTCCAGTCCTCAGGCGCCTCCCTGTAATCATAGGAAAGCCCAAGAAGCGCCTTATCCATCAGCACGATATCTGCCGCCTCTATGTCCCTGGTGATCTGTTCGCCCTGCTTTCCGTAAAGGTACAAAAGCATATACTCCTGATCACAGTCAGTCACAGCTACAACGTCCGTTTCTCCTATACCGTCCCACCTGTACGCCTCCTCAATCAGCTCATCCCTCATACTGTAGGGCGTCATATCCGCCAGCACAAAAGCCCAGGAAACACCCGCAAGCAGGAACGCCGCCGTTTTGAATGCTCTCTGTAAACCGCCTTTCCAGCGAAAAACAGGAAATGCCTCTATCAGTACAGTGACCTCCTGCACAAGCCATCCCATAAGAAGAGCCACCCATACACCGAGAAAAGAAAAAACCCGCTGATACGGAAGTTTACACTGGATCAGAAGCGTCAGCGCCAAAAGAACAACCGTAAGCAGAAAATACCACTCTAAAAAGGCTTCTTCCGGCCTTCGGATCAGACAGACAACCGCCGCCAAAAGTCCGATCAACAATAACATACACAAAGCGTCTCCGGCGAGTCCCCACGCAGGCGCTAACTGTATACCAAACAAGGTTTTAATCCAATGCTCCGCCTGACTCCAAAACTGCTGTCTCGTCATGCTCTGGATATAGGGCGTTGACAGCATGTAGTCAATTCCTTCGGTAAGCGCCCGAAAAGGAGCATGGAGAATAATATCGACATGTTCCGCCATATAAAAAGGCCCGTCCGGTGTCTTGGAAAGCAGGTTGGAGCCGATCGCTAGCCACAGAAGACAGTAGATTCCCGCCGTACACACCGCACTCACAAGAGAGGTGATAATCAGCCGTATCAGCCGCCTGAAATCCCGGTTTCGCAGTAGGACAAGTCCCCCGATCAGGCAGACCGGAATTACCACATACAGACTGCTGGGAATCGCCCAGAGGGCTAACACCAGAGACAGTCCGAAGAAAATATAATTACATTTGTTATTCGATTTTTCTACCACAATATTCTGCAAAGTCAAAATTGCCAGCAGATAGCAAAAAGTTACAAGCGCATAACCCCTGCCCTGCACCGCCAGTTGATTGACCGCATACATTCCCGCAAATACAAACACGGGAATCAGCGCGGCGCTGCCCGCAAACCATTTTTTTGAAATTTGATACAGAAGAATCAGACTTCCCAGACTGCACAGATAGGATACACCACGCAGCGCCACAGGTGCGCTTCCAAATATCCCCAGACAGGCTGAGAGTGCGGAATAACCCACATGATTATTGGGCAGAGGCCAGTGAATCGCCGCATATACCGGCCCTCTGCTGATAAAATAATAATAAGTATACAGCTCGTCATACCAGGGAACCAGCGTAAACAGCCTCTCCCCATAATAGACAGCCATCACAGCAAAAAACAGAAAAAAGACCCACGTCTCTTTTGTTATTTTCAGTTTCTTTCCAGCCAAAAAGAAAGTAGAAACGCCGTTTTCCCGATGTTTCAAAAAATATTTCACGTTATTATTTGATCCTCTCCACAATCAGGTCACCCATTCTCTTACAGCCAACCTTCTCACAGCCCTCAGACATAATATCACCTGTGCGGTATCCGTCCCGCAGCACCTGCTTTACCGCCTCGTCGATCGCGTCCGCTTCTTTGTCCAGATCAAAGCTGTAACGAAGCATCATGGAAGCCGAGAGAATTGTTGCAATCGGGTTTGCCAGATCTTTCCCCGCAATGTCGGGCGCAGAGCCATGGCTTGGCTCATACAGACCAAATTTCGTATCGTTTAAGGAGGCGGATGCCAGCATACCGATAGAACCGGTCACCATACTCGCCTCGTCGGACAGAATATCCCCAAACATATTTTCCGTCAAAATCACATCAAATTGCGCCGGATCTTTCACCAACTGCATAGCGCAGTTGTCAACCAGCATATGTTCTAAGGTCACGTCGGGATAACTCTTCGCAACCTCCTCCACAACCGCGCGCCAGAGTCTGGAGGAATCCAGCACATTTGCCTTATCTACGCTGGTTACTTTCTTCCTGCGCTTTCTGGCAATGTCAAATCCTTTGACGGCAATCCGGCGGATCTCGTTCTCGTCGTAGGTCAGTGTATCCACAGCCTTCCTCACGCCGTTCTCCTCCACAGTCTTGCGCTCACCGAAGTACAGGCCGCCCGTCAGCTCACGCATAATCAGCATGTCAAAGCCGTTCCCTGATATCTCCTGTTTCAGGGGACAGGCTTCCGCCAGTTCTTCATACAGAACCGCCGGTCTTAAGTTTGCGAAAAGATTTAACGCCTTGCGGATCCCAAGAAGTCCTGCCTCCGGCCGCAGGTTCGGCGGAAGTTTATACCAGGGGGACGTGGTGGTATCGCCGCCGATGGAACCCATCAGCACCGCATCCGCGCTCTTTGCCGTCTCCACCGCCTCTTCCGTCAGTGGCACGCCATGCACGTCAATGGACGCGCCGCCCATCAGAATATCCGTATACTGCATATCGTGTCCGTATTTTTCCGCCACGACATCCAGCACTTTCTTTGCCTCCGCTACGATTTCCGGCCCGATTCCGTCGCCGGGGATACAGGTAATCTTAAGATTCATAAGGTTCCTCCGTTCCCATATATTCCATATATTCTTCAAAAAGCCGGATCACTTCCGAGCCGGCTTTTTGTTTTGGTTCTTATTTTTTTCTTTTTTTATTCCGCTGTGAAACTCTTCTCTACAAGAACATTTCCGTCAGAATCACAATATCTGATTCCGTATGACACAGTTCCTTTCTCAGCACCGATCGCCTCATCCAGCACGCCTGCGATTGCCGAAAAAGCTGTTCCCAGCTCATCCATGCCGTCTTCCAACGTCTGTGCCGCATCCTCCGGAAGCTCTACGGAATCCTTGAACGTAGCAATACAGATAATATTGTTGCCAGCTATTTCGATGTCCGTATCCATCATCTCGTTGCCCTGTGCCGCAGCCTGCTCTTTAAGCTGCTGCTCAGTAGCCGGATCTTCTTTCAAAAACTCCTCCAGCGTCTTTCCACTGTTCTCTTCCGCTGCTGCATCTTCTTCCTTCGCCGCTTCCTCTACGGTAGCTGCTTCCTCCTCGGCGAGCGCTTCCTCCTCGGCGGGAGCTTCCTCCTCAGCCGGTGCTTCCTCCTCAGTAGCTGCGGGCGCTGCGCTCTCGCTTCCGTTATCGGAACCGCCGCAAGCCGTTGCCGTCATAGCAAGCGTCAGCAACGCTGCACACAAGATAGTTTTCACACTTCTCCTCTTCATAATAAATTTCTCCTCCTAAAAAAGTTTTATTTATGTTGTATTACTATTACAACCTACTCTGTTTCCGCCTTCTCGATCTGGGCGATCGCCGCCTTCTGCATGGGAATGCGGCAGTTTTTGTTGCTGCCAAACTCTACGATAACCGTGTCGTCCGTGATGTCGATCACAATCCCATAAAATCCGCTGTTTGTCAATACACAGTCGCCGACCGCCATCTCCGCCAGCATGGCCGCCATTCTCTTCTGTTCCTTCTTTTGCGGACGAATCATAATAAAATACATGAACGCGACAATAATGACAATATAGATAACCATAATCAAACCGCCGCCCGTAGCTGCAGCCGTATCAGCCGTTAATAATAATCCCATCTCATTTCCTCCGTCATTCTTTCAATCAAAAAATACTAATGGATATCATACACAACTTAAAGAAGAAAAACAAGCCCCTTCCTGAAAATTTCATAAAGCCATCCTATTTTACATCTCATTTTGCATCCCGTCAAGTTTCTGTTTCTTATAGGAAGCAAAGCGTCCTTCATCCAGAGCTTCCCTGATTTCCTCCATCATCTTATTATAGAAATAGAGATTGTGCAGAACGCACAGACGCATGCCCAGCATCTCTTTCGCTTTCAGCAGATGTCTGATATAAGCGCGGGAATATCTGCGGCATGCCGGGCAGAGGCACCCTTCCTCGATGGGTCTCTCATCCAGCTCATACTTCGCGTTGAAAAGATTGATCTTACCGCAATTGGTATAAAGGTGCCCGTGCCGGCCATTCCTTGACGGATATACACAGTCAAAAAAGTCAACGCCACGCTCCACCGCTTCCAGAATATTCGCCGGCGTCCCGACTCCCATCAAATAAGTTGGCTTATCCACCGGCAGATAGGGTACCGTCTCCTCAATCACGTGATACATCTGCTCATGGCTCTCCCCCACGGCAAGGCCTCCAAGCGCATAACCGTCACAGGCAAGCTCCGCAATCCGCTTCGCATGATCAATGCGGATATCGTCAAAAACCGCCCCCTGATTGATTCCAAATAACAATTGTTCTTTATTGATGGTATCTTCCAGCCCGTTCAAACGCGCCATTTCCTGCCTGCACCGGACAAGCCATCTGGTCGTCCGGGCAACGGAAGCTTCCACATACCCGCGCTCCGCCGTACTTGCAGGGCACTCGTCGAAAGCCATAGCGATGGTGGAAGCCAGATTAGACTGAATCTGCATACTCTCCTCCGGCCCCATAAATATTTTCCGCCCGTCTATGTGGGAGTGAAAATATACGCCTTCCTCTTTGATTCTGCGAAGTCCCGCCAGGGAAAACACTTGAAACCCGCCGGAGTCTGTCAGGATCGGTTTATCCCATGACATAAATTTGTGCAGGCCGCCCAATTGCCTGATCACACGATCTCCCGGACGCACATGCAGGTGATAGGTGTTTGACAGTTCCACCTGCGTTCCGATTTTTTCCAGATCCTCTGTGGACACAGCGCCCTTGATGGCCGCCACCGTCCCGACATTCATAAAGACAGGGGTCTGTATCGTGCCATGTACGGTTGTAAACACAGCACGCTTTGCCCTGCCTTCTCTTTTCAAAATCTGATACATAATGTCCTCTTTCCAAATAATATAACTACAGATATTTATCCCAGAACTCTTCCAGACAAAGATTCTCCTCTTTCATGACAGCGGCCGCTTCCCTGCCCACATACCGGAAATGCCATGGTTCATACTCAATACTGGTAATGTATTCCTTCCCCTTTGGATAGCGTATCACAAAGCCATATTCACTGCAATGCTCGGCCAGCCACTTGCCCCCCTCCGTATCGGCAAACCCCTGCTTCAGTTCGGAATAGGAATCCGATGTAATATCCAACGCAAGCCCCACTTCATGTTCGCTGCATCCCGGAACCGTAATCACTCTGGAGGTTGCCTTATAAGCCTCCATATAAGATAAGCCCTGCCTCATGTATAACTTAATTCTGTCATTAAAGTTATCTTCCTGATGATCGGAAGTCCTATATGGAGATCTTACCACCAGATTCAATCCATCCGCTTTCGCCGCCTGCATCATAAGAAGCAAATCTTCGATCACGCGTTCATCGCATCGCATTCCCGGAGTAAAAGTTCCCAGCTTGAAGTCATACTCATCCGGAATCGGATGCTGTTTATTGATCAGCGTGAGTCTCCAATCGGAAGAATCAAACGTCAGTTCATCCCCACTCACCGCCGGTTCCTTATTCACATAGTCCGCATGTTCCCCGATTCCCTGATGATCATGGCTCTCTAAAAGATCATCCAGTGTGTAGGTTTCTACTCCCTCTCCCTCCTGTTCCGCCGCGATCTCGTCTTCCTCCAAAATCACCGCATCAGACATCGTGACCGGATCGACCTCTGCCAGAGAAACATCCGAAGTCTCAACCACCGCACTGTAAGTTTCCTGCGCGCCTGCAAATCCGGTACGTTCCGCGAAGACGGCAAAAGAAAAGCTGCAACTGCTCATAAAGAAAACCGCCACAAACGCCATACTGGCATAGCGCTTCCCGTTGGTCAAAAAATATATTCCAATATAATAAAAGAAAAGAGAGAACGACATGGCAGCCAGACAGGGATACTTTAATATTTTATGTCTTTTTGCCACTCCCGTAAAATATGCAATTATACTTTTCCGAAATGTTTTATCCATCTAAAACCCCAAATCCCATCATGACAACAATTTCTGTCTTATATCATAACACATAAAATTTTTTTGTACACCCTTTTTTTATGTAAATCTGTCATTTTTCTTCTTTTTTTTCTCTCTTTTCCCTCTTGATTTGATTTTTAAAATAGTCTTGTCTTTATTTCCCCCTCTTTGTTTCCGTTTTTAAGTTCCTGTTTTCCCCTCCCCGGCTCTTGCATTTTAAACAGAATATGGTATGCTGTGTACAGGGAAAACCGCATGTATTCTAATATTTTTTCCGCTGTTTACGCTTTTGCGTTCACAATTGCGTTTGTCCCGCTGTTACATTGTATTTAATTGTACATTTTATATTTCATATGCAATTTAATTTTTGCAGGATATCCTGCAAGTTTTTTTCAGAAAACTTCACACTACTTAAGAAAGGATCAGACAATGGCAGGCTCATCACTGGGAATTATCTATCGAATCACCACATGGGGAGAATCCCATGGCCCCGGGCTCGGCGTCATAGTGGACGGCTGTCCCGCAGGACTTTCTCTCAACGAAAACGATATTCAGACATATTTGGACAGGCGCAGGCCCGGACAAAGCCGTATCGCCACCCCGCGCAGGGAGGCTGATGCCGTCGAGATTCTCTCCGGCGTCTTTGACGGAAAAACCACCGGAGCACCGATTTCCCTGCTCGTCCGGAACACTTCACAGCGCTCCGGAGACTACAGCGAGATTGCAGGCTATTACCGCCCCGGGCACGCCGATTACACCTTTGATCAAAAGTATGGTTTCCGCGACTACCGCGGCGGCGGACGTTCTTCCGGACGCGAAACCATCGGCCGCGTAGCCGCCGGCGCCATAGCGGCAAAGGCTCTGTCGGAGTTCGGCATATCCCTTACCGCTTACACAAAATCCATCGGCCCGATTTGCATTGATCCAAAGTCTTTTGACCGGGACGCCATCGCGGAAACACCCACCTCCATGCCGGACAGAGAGGCTTCTGCACGGGCGGAGAAATATCTGGAAGACTGTATGCGGAGTTACGATTCCTCAGGAGGCGTGATCGAATGCGTGATCGACGGCGTTCCTGCCGGTCTTGGAGATCCGGTCTTCGAGAAACTGGATGCCAATCTGGCAAAGGCGGTCATGTCTGTCGGCGCCGTTAAAGCAGTGGAAATAGGTGACGGCATCGAAGTATCCGCCAGACGGGGTTCTGAAAACAACGATGCCTTCCGTATGCAGGACGGGAAGGTTGTCAAGTCCACCAACCACGCAGGCGGCATTCTTGGCGGCATCAGCGACGGCTCCCGGATCCTCCTGCGCGCCCATATAAAACCCACCCCCTCCATCTTTTCCCCGCAGGATACCGTCAACAGGGCCGGGGAGGAAATCAGCGTCTCCATCAAGGGCAGGCATGACCCTGTTATTGTTCCCAGAGCAGTTGTTGTGGTAGAATCCATGGCGGCAATCACGCTCTTAGATGCGCTTTTGGTGAATGCCGGAGCAAAAATGGATCACCTGAAGGTTATATACAAAAATTAAATCGTGAAGAAAAATCGTCTATATTTTAAAACTAGACTTAATATTTCACCCTATTTGGAAGTTTGACCCATATACAAACAAAAGACTCTCCGACTTAAGTTAACCAGTCCGGAGAGTCTTTCTCTGTCGCAATATCATATAATAACGCTTATCTTTTCCGTGGTATCACCCGTTATTATGTCACGTGGAAATTTTCGCCATACATTCCATAACGCAAGCTTTTACTATGGCGTCAAATAACTGCTGATGCAGTAAAGGGTCTGTCCGTTATAATCCACCCTTGACCATCCATAGTCCTCATTGATCCCTGTTCTTGTCACATATTCCCCATTATGGAGAGTCGCAACCACCACAGCGTCAGGATTGGTCACGCTGGGAAGCTTGCGCAGATTAACCTCGATCTTCGCTGTCATCTGCTCATTTCTCTCTGCGAAACGGGTCTTTAACCCATCCCCGCTCCCGGCTCCTTCCTGCTCCTGCGCCTCCTGTTTCGGCGTCTGATAGCCTAAATCCGTAGTCAGGTAACTGCTCACGGCATAAACGGTCTGTTCCTGATAAAGCAGCCTTGACCAGCCGCTTTCGCTCACACCTGTTCTTTTTAATGTCTCCCCGTTTTTCAGGGTATACACCACCGTGCTGTCCTCCCCCTGACTGGGAATATTTCGCAGGTTGGTGGCATCCTTTGCCGTCACTTCCTCATCTACCTGTGTGAAAGGCATCAGCGCCTCCACATCCGCCTGTGCCTCCTCCGGCGTCTCCTCATTCAGCGCACCGGCCGTCCCCTCATAGCCAAAGTAAGCAATGTTCACATCCACGGGCTGGCTGATGCCGGAAACCGTCCCCCGATTGGTGTACTGCCACATGGCATGTGTCCCCTGATAGGATGATTTTTCCGTTTCGGGATATGGCGCCGAGGGATACTGGGACACCCAAATCCGATAGGTTTTCTCAATTCTGGATGTCTCCCACTTGGCATCACCCGCCATCTCGTTCATGGAGGCGTAAAACATAGGCGTATAGCCCCTCTCATAGATTCTGTTTAAAAACGCGATGGCTATGTTTGTCCGCTCCGCGGCGGAAAGGCCGTACTGCGCGCTGTCCGCCCGTTCAAAGCCCTCACAGTCAAAGGCAACCGGATAGGTGATCTGATACTGCGAAATATAGTCGGCCGTCCAGTCCGCCTCCTCCACCGCCTCCGCCTCATTTACGGCAGTGGAAAAGAAATATGCCCCAACCTTAATCCCGTTCTTCTGCGCCTCCTGCATATTATATCTGGCATTGCTGTCCGCGACAATCTCCCGGTTACCGTCCATACGGTATCCCACACGCACCATGGCAAAATCAACGCCTGATGCGGCCACCTGTGCCCAGTCAATCGTCCCCTGGTATCTTGCCACATCAATGCCGAAGGTAATCTCCTCCGTCTCTGCCACCGCCCCGGAGGAAAGAAGCTGGCTGACATCCACCTCCGTTCCCTGCTCCGTACCCATGGTTTCCGCTTCCGGATCGCCCTGCCCTGCATCGGTTCCTGCATTCCCCTCCTGCTCTTCCTGGAGATCCTGCGGCGTCTCCTCCGGCCGTGTATTCTGCTCCTTGGAAGAATCTGTATCCGTCTCCTGCTCAACGTCTTCTTCCCCGGAGATATCCTCAGTCACCGGAAGCGCTTCCTCTTCCTTTCCGCCCCGAAAAAGGAAGAAAGCGGCCACGCCGATCACCACGGCGACAATCACGATCACAGCAGGAAATAACACCCGTTTTACAAATCGCAGCGTATTCTCGTCCAGTTCCTCATCAAAAGCGTCGTCATCCTCTTCGTCCGCATCCTCTTCATCCGAATACTCATATGCCTCTTCCTCATCATCCGCCGGATCGTACTCATCCTCCAGATCAATAAACTCCAACTCTTCTTCCTTCGTCTTCTTCCCGTTCGGTTTCACGGTACATCCCCTTCCATCCGTATTTTAATCACATATGTTATTTATTTTCCTGTTAGAAGTTCTCCAGAAGTTCTAAGTAAAATTCGTGGTAATCTTTCCTGTTTTCCTTCATAAACTGAATGGCAGACTTGGGATGCTGATTCAGAATGCCTGTCAGCAGATAAGGTACATCATAGCCCCACGTCACGCCGGACTCCCGAAGCGGCACAATCTGCTCCTCGATAAAATGCAGGATTGGATTGATATTGTATTTTGGGTTCTTGAGGAAACCCAACAGCAGTTCGCTGGGGCAGTTCCCGCACCCCCGTCCCATGCCGCTCACTGTCGCATCCAAATAGCTCACGCCCATGATAATAACCTCAGAAGTGTTCGCAAAGGCAAGCTGCTGGTTATTATGCGCGTGAATGCCGACCTTTTTATTATACTTGGCTGCCACTTCCAGATACTTATCCGCAAGCCTTCTCGCCTGCTCCGGGTAAAGAGAACCATAACTGTCCACCAGATAAATGGTGCCGACACTGCTCTGTCCGAGCAGGTCAAGCGCCGCGTCCAGATCTGTCTCATTTGCCTTGGAGATCGCCATGATGTTGACCGTGGTCTCATAGCCCTTCTTCGTGCAGTCCTCGATCATCTCAATCGCCGCCGGGATCGTGTTGATGTAAGTCGCAACCCGCACCAGATCAATCGGGCTGTCCTTCTTGTTTAAGATGTCTTTCCGAAAATCGCACCGGCCCACATCCGCCATAACGGCAACCTTCATATCCGTCTTGTTGTCTCCCACAACGGCGCGGATGTCCTTGTCGTCGCAGAACTTCCACTTGCCGAATTTATTCACGTCGAACATCTCCTTGGACGCCTTGTAGCCAAACTCCATGTAGTCTACGCCTGCCTTGATATTGGCACGGTACAGCGCCTTTACAAACTCGTCTGAAAAATAGAAATCATTCACCAGACCGCCGTCCCGCAGTGTACAGTCCACGACCTTGATATCCGGTGCGTATGACATTAGTGTTCTTCCTTTTGCTCTCTTTTCCATGGTATCTCTCCTCCTGCATCCACTCTGAAATCTAAACCAGAATTTTCTTGAAACTCTTCTTTCCTTTCTTCACAATAAACTCTTCCGCAGCGATATCCTCCCTGGTGTAGGATGCCTTGACATCGCTTACTTTCTCTCCCTTCACGGACACGCCGCCCTGTTCCACGGCTCTGCGCGCCTCGGAGCGGGAAGATGCCAGTCCGCCGGAGACCAGAATTCCCAGAATATCGATTCTGCCGTCCCTGAAATCTTCGTCCTTCAACGTCACAGCCGGCATGTTCTCCGAACTTGTGCCGCCCACAAAAAGCGCTCTGGAAGCCTCCTTCGCCTTGCCGGCTTCCTCCTCGCCGTGCACCAGGTTTGTCAGCTCATAGGCAAGAATCTCCTTCGCCTCATTTAACTGGCTGCCCTCCCAGCGTTCCATCTCCTCAATCTGCGAAAGCGGCAGGAAAGTGAGCATCCGCAGACATTTCAGCACATCCGCGTCGTCCACATTGCGCCAGTACTGGTAAAACTCAAAGGGCGTAGTCTTATTGGGGTCAAGCCACACAGCGCCCTTCTGGGTCTTTCCCATCTTCTTGCCCTCAGAGTTCATGAGAAGGGTAATCGTCATGGCATAAGCGTCCTTAGAAAGTTTTCTGCGGATCAAATCCGTACCGCCAAGCATATTGCTCCACTGATCATCCCCGCCAAACTGCATATTACAGCCGTATCTCTTGTAAAGCTCCAGGAAATCATAGCTCTGCATAATCATATAGTTAAATTCAAGGAAACTTAATCCCTTCTCCATCCTCTGTTTGTAGCACTCCGCCCGCAGCATATTGTTCACGGAAAAGCACGCGCCCACCTCCCTGATAAACTCCACATAGTTTAAATCAAGCAGCCAGTCCGCATTGTTGACCATAAGGGCCTTTCCCTCGGAAAAATCGATAAACCGGCTCATCTGTTTCTTAAAGCATTCGCAGTTGTGCTCTATGGTCTCCTTCGTCATCATGGAGCGCATGTCCGTTCGTCCGGAAGGGTCTCCGATCATGGCAGTTCCGCCGCCGATCAGAGCAATGGGCTTATTACCCGCCTCCTGTAAACGCTTCATCAGGCACAGCGCCATGAAATGTCCCACATGCAGACTGTCCGCCGTCGGATCGAAACCGATGTAAAAAGTCGCCTTTCCATTGTTGATCAGATCACGGATCTGTGCCTCGTCCGTCAGTTGGGCTAAAAGCCCTCTCGCCTGTAACTCTTCATAAATTCCCATTTGTTTTACCTCCTAAAAACATGAAACCCCCGTCCTGTTATCAGGACGAGGGTTAAACTCGTGTTACCACCTAATTTCACAGACGACTCACATCGTCTGCCTCACCGGGTACGGCCATAAAATAACATGTGCTTTTTTGCTATCCGTCTATATGGCGATACTCTCCTGCTATAACGTGCATTCCTCCGTCGCGGCCTACTAAATGACGCCTCCATCCTGTTCTGCCGTGAAGCTCCGAGATGTATTCATGAAAAAGTTCCCGCGCGCCTCTCATCCGCCGGCTGCTTTCTGTCCGTTCCCTGATTCACTACTTGTTCTCTTCAACGCCTGTTTTATGTTCTTGATAAATACTGCCTATAATTTATACGATATCCGACTGTTTGTCAATCATTTTTTTAGTGAAGACCCAGATCCTCTCCCGCAATCATAGCAATCCCGTTCTTTGTAAGAACTGCCGCAAGACCGTCCGTATCCGCCACACGGAAGATCATGCACGCCTGCCCGTCCTTCTGTCCGAAAACGGAGTACATATACTCCACGTCGATTCCCTCCGTGGAAATCACACCGAGTACCTTGCTTAAACCGCCCGGCGTATCGGGAACCGCCACGCCCACAACCGGCGTCATGGTCAGGATAAATCCCTGCTCCAAAAGAATGGAGGAAGCTTTCGACGCATCATCCACGATCAGGCGCAAAACACCGTAGTCCGCTGTCTCCGCAATATTGATCGCCCGCATATTCACCTGATTTTCCGAGAGAATGCCGGTGATATCCGCAAGCTGTCCCGCCTTGTTTTCCAAAAATACAGATATCTGAGGTATTGTCATCTGTTTGCCCTCCCTTATATTTTCCGCTTGTCAATCACGCGGACTGCCTTGCCTTCGCTTCGTGTGATGGACTTTGGCGCCACCAGACGCACCTTGGCATAGATACCCAGCATCGCCTTGAGCGCGGATACCAGTCCCTTCTCCATCTCCGTGATCTTACCCAGATTGTCGGAGAAGTTTTCCGGCGTCATCTCCACCATCACTTCAATCGTATCGGAATTATTGACACGATCCACAATAATCTGATAGTTTGCCTGATATCCCTGTTCCAGAAGCACGGTCTCAATCTGGGACGGGAATACGTTTACCCCCTTGACAATCAGCATATCGTCACTTCTGCCCATGGGCTTGCTCATCTTGACATGGGTACGGCCGCAGGAACATTTCTTCCTTGTCAGCACGCAGATGTCCCTGGTGCGGTAGCGAAGCAGCGGAAACGCCTCCTTCGTGATGGCTGTAAACACCAGCTCTCCCTTGCTTCCCTCGGGAAGCACTTCCCCCGTATCGGGATCAATGATCTCTGCAATAAAATGATCCTCATTGATATGCATACCGGTCTGCTCACTGCACTCAAAGGCAACGCCTGGGCCGCTGGTCTCCGTAAGCCCATAAATATCGTACGCCTTAATCCCCAGCTTATTCTGGATATCCTGGCGCATTTCTTCACTCCATGCCTCCGCGCCGAAGATACCCGCTTTTAACTTAATCTTATCACGCAATCCCCTCTCGTGAATGCTCTCTGCCAGAAAAGCGGCATAGGAGGGCGTACAGCAGAGAATCGTCGCCTCCAGATCCACCATAAACTGTAGCTGACGATCCGTATTGCCGGAAGACATAGGCAGCGTCAGACAGCCCACCTTATGGCTGCCGCCATTTAAGCCGGGGCCGCCAGTGAAAAGGCCGTAGCCATAGCAGACATGACAGACATCCTCATTCGTACCGCCTGCCGCCGTAATGGCACGGGCACAGCAATCCTCCCACAGATCAATGTCATGCTGGGTATAAAAAGCCACCACTCTGCGGCCCGTAGTGCCGGATGTGGACTGAATGCGCACACAATCTTTCAGGGGTGTCGCCAGAAGTCCGTAAGGATAAGCCTCCCGCAAATCATCCTTGGTCAAAAACGGCAGCTTATACAGATCTTCCACACTCTGAATATCCTCAGGTGCAACTCCCTTCTCCTCCATCTTTTTGCGGTAGTAGGGCACGTTGTCCCACACATGGCGCACCTGTTTCACCAGACGCTCGTTCTGCCACGCGAGAATCTGCTCCCTGTCCGCAGTTTCAATTTCTTTCTGGTAATACCGTTCCATAAGTTTGTTCTCCTTCTCATTTCCTATGCCCGCACGCTCTATGCGCTGCGCCCGGCTTCAAAAGCCTTTTTGTTCATCTCTAAAAATTTCGGCGGTACACTGTGTTCGATCGCATCCATCCACTCCTCATCCGTAAAATCAAAGTGTTTTGCCAACCGTCCCATAAGCACCAGATTGACGGCCTTGCTGCTCCCCGCTTCCTCCGCCAGAGAAAGCGCATCCAGTGCATCCACGTTAATATCGAGCGCCGAGAGTTTCTCCACCAGCTTATCCGGATATACCGCCGCACCCGCAATCACCGGCATGGGATTGATCTGCTGACTGTTCACAATGATTCTGCCGCCCGGCTTCAAATATTCCGTATAGCGTGCCGCCTCCAGAAGCTCAAAGGAGAGAATGCAGTCCGCCTGTCCTTTATCTATGATGGGAGAACAAACCTTATCTCCCCAGCGCACATAAGTGACAACGCTTCCGCCCCGCTGGCTCATGCCATGCACTTCGCTCACCTTCACATCAAAGCCTTTTGTGAGAAGCAGCCGCCCCAAGAGCTTACTTGCAAGCAGGGTTCCCTGCCCGCCCACGCCCACAATCATGATATTTTTTGTTTCCATCTCCACTTTACCTTTCATTTTTATCTACGTCTTGTAAAATATCGTCATTGTCACAGTTCTTCTCACGCTATCCAAGTGCGCCAAACTTACAGAGCTGCTCGCAGACGCCGCAGCCCACGCACAGAGTCGTGTCAATCTTCACCTTGCCGTCTTCCATGCTGATGGCAGGACACCCTATGTTCATACACGCCTTACAGCCCTTGCACTTTTCCGGATCGGAGCAGATGGGGCCGGGATGTCTTACATATTTTAACAGAGCACAGGGACGACGGGAAATAATAACGGAAGGCTCCTTCGCCGCCAATTCCTCCTGAATTGCCGTCTGACAGGCATCCATATCGTAAGGGTCTACCACTCTCACCCGCTTGATGCCCACCGCCCGGCACAGGCTCTCCAGATCAATTTTCGTACAGGGATCCCCTTTCAGATTATAACCCGTGGTGGGATTTTGCTGATGGCCCGTCATGCCGGTAATCGAGTTGTCCAATATGATCACGGTGGAGTTTGACTCATTGTAAGCAATGTTGATCAGGCCCGTCACACCGGAATGAATAAAGGTTGAATCACCGATGACCGCCACCGTTCTTCCCGCATTTTCCTCATCGCCCGCCTTGACGAAGCCGTGAAGGCCGGAAACAGACGCGCCCATGCAGACAGTGGTGTCAATGGCGTTCAGGGGCGCAACCGCTCCCAATGTATAACACCCGATATCCCCAAGTACGGTGAGATTTAATTTCTTAAGCACATAGAAAAGGCTCCTGTGAGGACAGCCCGCGCACATCACGGGAGGTCTCGCCGGGATGTCCTCTCCCAGCAGCGCGCCCGCCTGCACGCTTCCCCCGAGTTTCTCCTTCACCAGGTTCTGGCTCAGTTCCCCGATGTTCGTAAACAGTTCTTTTCCTGTCACCGAAAGTCCCAGGTTCCTACAGTGTGTCTCGATAAAGCTGTCCAGTTCCTCCACCACCACAAGCTTATCCACAGAAGCGGCAAAGTCACGGATTTTCTGTTCCGGCATCGGCCAGATCATACCCAGCTTCAAAACGGGGTATGTATCCCCAAAAGCCTCCTTCACATACTGATAGCAGGTAGAAGAAGTGATAATGCCCACAGATTTATCCTGCCCCGGCTCAATCCGGTTGATCTCGCTCTTCTCCGCCCATGCCGTCAGGGCTTTTGTCCGTTCCTCCACGGCCGGGTGGCGTCTCTTCGCATTGGCAGGCATCATAATATACTTGCCGGGATTCTTCTCATAGGGTTTCTGCGCAGGAAGCACCCTCTCCCCTGTCTCCACCACACTCTGGGAATGACTGACGCGGGTGCACATCTTGATCAGCACCGCCGTATCGTACTCCTCGGAAAGTTCATAGGCAAGTTTGGCAAAGGCAAGCCCCTCCGCAGAATCGGAGGGCTCCAGCATGGGAATCTTTGCCGCCCGCGCATAATGGCGGGAATCCTGCTCGTTCTGGGAGCTGTGCATACCGGCGTCATCCGCCACTCCGATGATTAACCCTGCGTTCACGCCAGTGTATGAAATCGTAAAAAGCGGGTCTGCCGCCACATTTAAGCCCACATGCTTCATGGCGCAAAAACTCCGCTTTCCACGCAGGGAAGCGCCGAGCGCCGCCTCGAGAGCAACTTTCTCGTTGGGCGCCCACTCGGCATAAACCTCTTCATATTTTGCTATGCACTCGGTGATCTCCGTGCTGGGCGTTCCCGGATAGCTGGACACAAAGCTGCAGCCCGCCTCGTACAGGCCTCTGGCAACCGCTTCGTTGCCAAGCATCAGTGTTTTCATAATCGCATCTCATTCCTTTCTCTTACTCGTCACCGATGGAATCTTTCACGGAAACCGTCACCTTTTTATCGTAGCAGGAGAACACTTCTTCCAGTTTTTTCTCCTCCGGTGCCTTCGTCAACATGCTCACTACAGGCACAATCACAAGTCCTGCCAGCATACAAAAGGCGCCGGCGTTGATCGGAGACTGTAAATAAGCAGGAAACGACGGGCGGAAGAAAATATTCGCAAGCATCACGATTGTGGAAAACAAAAAGCTCACCCAGCAGGCTGCTTTCGTGGTTCTCTTCCAATATAAACCATAGAGGAAGGGCGCCAGAAAAGCACCGGCGAGCGCGCCCCAGCTCACACCCATGAGCTGCGCGATAAAGGTAACGTTGGAGCGGTACTGAATCAGCGCAAGAACCACTGAAATCAAAATGAACACCACCAGAAGGCCCCGCATCCATTTCACCTGTTTCTTCTCATCCATCTCTTTTATAATATTACCTTTAATAAAGTCCAGCGTCAAGGTAGAGCTGGATGCCAATACCAGGGAGGAAAGGGTTGACATGGAAGCCGAAAGCACCAGAATCACCACCACCGCAATCAAAATCGTGGGAAGCCCGGAGAGCATAGTCGGCACAACCGAGTCATAGCCGTTCGCCGCAATGTCGATCCTGTCGCCAAAAAGCCGCCCGAAACCGCCGAGGAAATAACATCCTCCGGCAACAATCGTCGCAAAGATGGTGGAAATCACCATCCCCTTATTAATTGCGCTCTCGCTCTTGATGGCGTAAAATTTCTGCACCATCTGCGGCAGTCCCCATGTTCCAAGGCTGGTGAGAATCACCACGCCCAGAAGTCCCGCAGGGTCAGGGCCAAAGAAAGAGTTGAATACGCCTGGCGCAGAGGAAACCGTCTCGTCGCTTACCGCCGCCAGCTTATTAAGCGCCGCAAGAAAACCGCCCTGACTGTGAAGTACTGCAAAAATAACAGCCATTATTCCAAAAATCATGATGATACCCTGAATGAAATCGTTGATGGCAGTCGCCATGTAACCGCCCGCTATGACATATACACCCGTGAGCACCGCCATAACGATCACGCACACGCTGTAGTCAATGTCGAAAGCCATCCCGAACAGACGGCTCAGTCCGTTGTAAAGACTGGCTGTGTAGGGGATCAGGAAAATAAAGATAATCGCCGAAGCCGCCAGCTTTAAAGGTTTGCTCTCAAACCGCTCTCCGAAAAACTCAGGCATGGTCGCGCTGTTTAAGTGCTGGGTCATAATGCGGGTGCGTCGTCCCAGCACCGCCCACGCAAGGAGGGAACCGATGAAGGCATTCCCCAGTCCTGCCCAGGTAGCGGCAATACCGTACTTCCAGCCAAACTGTCCCGCATATCCCACGAACACCACCGCCGAAAAGTAACTGGTTCCGTAGGCAAACGCCGTAAGCCAGGGGCCCACGTTCCTGCCGCCCAGCACAAACCCGTTCACGTCCGTTGCGTGCCTGCGGCAGTAAAGCCCGATACCAATCATAACACCGAAAAAGATAACCAACATAACAAGTTTAATAAACAAATCCATCTCTATAACCTTCTCCCTTAGTTTTTAATTTGTGCCTCCACCAGACTGCCGTGACAATACCGCTCTCTGAGAACCGGCTTTTCGATCTTGCCTGTAGGATTTCTGGGCACTTTATCAAAGATAATTTTCCTGGGTCTTTTATAACGGGGAAGTTCCTTACAGAATGCCATGATCTCCTCCTCCGTGCAGGTCTCATTTTCCTTGATTTCTATGATGGCAGCCGCAATCTCGCCAAGTCTGTTGTCCGGCAGGCCGATCACCGCCACATCCTTAATCTTGTCATTCTTACGCAGGAAGTCCTCGATCTGTACCGGATAAAGATTCTCTCCGCCGGAGATAATGACATCCTTCTTACGATCCACCAGATAAATAAACCCGTCCTCGTCCATGCGTGCCATATCTCCCGTGTAGAGCCAGCCATCCTTTAAGACTTCGTCCGTCGCCTCCGGATTCTTATAATAGCAGAGCATGACGCCGGGGCCATGGACGATCAGTTCCCCCACATCTCCCTGCGCTACCTCTTTGCCCTGCTCGTTTACAATCTTTGCCTCCCAGTGATAACCCGGCTTTCCGATGGCTCCCACCTTATGTATGTTCTCCACACCCAGATGCACACAGCCGGGGCCTATGGATTCACTCAGGCCGTAATTAGTGTCATACTGGTGGTGCGGAAAATGCTTTTTCCAACGCTGAATCAGACTCGGCGGAACAGGCTGGGCTCCGATATGCATCAACCGCCACTGCTCCAGCAGATAGTGTTCCATATCCACCTTGCCGGAGTCGATGGCATCCAGAAGATCCTGCGCCCAAGGCACTAAAAGCCACACAATGGTGCACTTCTCCTCTGTGACCGCCCTCAATATCCATTCCGGTTTCACGCCCCGGAGCAACACTGCCTTGCTGCCCGTAATCAGTGAACCGAACCAGTGCATTTTGGCCCCCGTGTGATAGAGTGGCGGAATGCAGAGAAACACGTCATCTTTCGTCTGTCCGTGATGGTTCTGCTCCGTCTCACAGGAGGAGCGCAGAGCCCGGTGATTATGTAAAATCGCCTTCGGAAACCCTGTTGTACCCGAAGAAAAGTAAATGGCTGCATAATCCTTTTCATCCAGCGCCACCGGCGGCGCACTGGAAGAGCAAAATCCCATCAGCTTCAGGCAGTCCTCCGTATAATCAGGCCCGCCTTCCCCCGGAAAGAACATCATCCCCACGCCCGGCAGATCGTCCGCGATACTATCCATCCGCTCGATAAACTCGGGCCCGAAAACCAGCACTTCCACATCCGCAAGCTCCAGACAGTATTTAATCTCCTCTGCAGAATAGCGGAAATTCATGGGCACTGCCACGCCGCCTGCCTTCAAAATGCCGAAATAGATGGGCAGCCATTCCAAGCAGTTCATCATCAAAATTCCCACCTTTGTCTCCCGTTCCATCCCGCGGCTTAAAAGCAGATTCGCGAAGCGATTGGCACGTCTGTCAAAATCCGCCCAGCTCAGTTCTCTCCGATAGGGCGCACCGTTTCCCGCGCTCTCGATCAGGCTTGCCTCCCGCCATGTCACCGCGCTGTCCCGCTCCTGCGTGGGATTCAGCTCCACAAGCGCCGTATCTGAGCCGTAGAGGCGGGCGTTCCTCTCCAAAAACTCCGTGATTACCATTCTATGGTTCCTCCTTTTTTGTACTCTCTATATATAACAACAGTTATTTATCTATGTCCCACTATATAAGCGTTCACCGTGGCATGAGCCACATAAGTGCCAAGCTCGTCCTTCACGTCCACACTGTAAAGTGCAGTGGTATGCCCCTCTCTCAGGCAGACGGCCTCCGCAAGCAGCCGTTTTCCTTTTGCCGGAGCAAGAAAGGTGATGGATGCCTGCTGGCTGACCGTCACCTTCTCGGAATAGCCGTTCGCCGCCACGGCACAGGTAATATCCGCCAACGTAAAAATAGCGCCTCCCATGGGGACGTTATTCTCGTTTAAATGCCGTTTCTCGATCGTCAGAGAACAGGACGCCTTTCCGGGCTCGGCAGAATCTATGACAATCCCTGTGGCCTCCGTAGCAAAATGATCATTTTTGAACCGATTCCGGATCTCCTCTAAATCTACCATACCAATCCCCTTTCTGCGGTCTGACAGCCGCATCCGTAATCTTTTCTCTCTATAGCTATCCCTCTTCACACCAAAAGTATACTCAACACTTTAGCACTTTTACTCGTTAAAGTCAAGTGCGCAAAACAATGCGCATAAGCAGATCCGAGATGCCTGCTTATGCGCGCACGGTCTATTTATTTACCATCAGTTTCATCATCGCCTGATTCAGGCCATCCACCGTCAGCTTATACATCGGAAAAAGACCCTTGATCGCCGTCTCCGCCTCCCGCCATGGTGCATGTCCGGGCGCCATCTTAGGATTAAGCCACACGATCTTTTTATAATGCCGTTTCATGAGCAGCAGCCAGTCCATCCCGGAAAGCCCGCCGTTGGGCCCCCTGTAATTGCCTGTGGTGGAATAGAGTTCCTCCGGCGCCATAGCCGCATCCCCCACAATAATTACCTTGTAATCGCTGTCCAGATTACGGAACATCCACTCCGTCTCAATCCATTCGCCGTTCTCACACTCCGGCGTCTTATAAAGATTGGAATAAATACAATTGTGGAAAAAATAGGTCTTCACATCCTTGTAATGGTTCGACTTGTGCACGGACTGGAACAACTCGCTTAAAAGCGTCGTATAAGGAATCATGGTGCCGCCGGAATCCATTAACAGGAGAAGTTTCACCGCATTTTTGCGGGGCTTTTCCATCACAATCTGCAGGCAGCCGCCATTGTTACAGGTAGCGTCTATCGTACCATTGATATCCAGCTCCGTCTCCGGAATATCCAGCTTCGTAGAAAACTGCCGCAGCTTCCGAAGCGCCATCTGGAACTGTCTGTTATCCAGTACTTTGTCATTCCTGAAATCGCGGTACTTCCTGGCACCCACCACCTGAAAAGCGGACTGGTAGCCGGTACTGCCGCCCACACGGATGCCGCCCATGTTACCGCCCATATTACCAAAGGATGTCTTACCCATAGTGCCGATCCAGAAACTGCCGCCGTTGTGCTCCTCATCCTGATCCCGCAGTCTGTCCTTGAACTTATTCTCAATATCGTCCTTGTCCATGGTGACCACTTCCTGATTCATCTCATGACGCATTTCCTCGAACACATCCTGCATCTCCGGTTTATCCAGCCATCGGAGCATATTCTTGCTCACCTCATTCTCTGACATAACGCCCTTAAACACCTCGTCAAAAGCCATGTCAAACTTGTCAAATTCCGTCTCCGATTTCACCAGAATCATCCGCGCCAGATAGTAAAATTCCGTCAGGCTGCTATGGCAGAGTCCCTGCTGTAATGCCTCCTGCAAAGTCAGCCACTCGCTCAAAGACACTTCCAGCCCCTTGTCCTTCAAAGTATAAAAAAATTTACTGAACATATCATTTCCTCACCGGCTTAAGTTGAGTAACATCCGTTATTAAAAATCCGTCTTGCCCTTTACTGTCTCCAGATCTTCATCCTTCTTAACCACCACCCCGATAAATGGAAGTTCCTGCCGCAGCCTGTCTGTGGGAATGCCGCCTATCTGCAGCGCGTTGATCCAGTCAATCAGTTCCGAAGTACTCGGTTTCTTGCGGATATCTTTCATGGAACGAATCCAGTAGAACACCTCCATGGCATCCTTCAATAATTTTTCCTCCACATCCGGATAATGGGTTCTCACAATCTCCTCCATCAGCGCCTGATCCGGGAAATCAATATAGTGAAATATACATCTGCGAAGAAATGCATCCGGCAGTTCCTTCTCCGCATTGGAGGTGATAATCACAATGGGTCTGTGCTTCGCTTTGACCGTCCGCTTCGTCTCATGAATGTAAAATTCCATCTGGTCAAGCTCCCAGAGCAGATCGTTGGGAAACTCCAGATCCGCCTTGTCGATCTCGTCGATCAGCAGAATCACCTGCTCGTCCGCCTCAAACGCCTCTCCCAGCTTACCCAGCTTGATATAGTGGGCAATATCATCCACGCCCTCCTCGCCGAACTGGCCGTCGTACAATCTCTGAATCGTGTCGTACATGTAAAGCCCGTCCTGCGCTTTCGTGGTGGATTTGATATTCCAGATAATCAGCTTCTTTCCGAGAGAAGCTGCAACCGCCTGCGCCAGCATCGTCTTGCCCGTGCCCGGCTCACCCTTTACCAGAAGTGGTTTTTGCAGGGCAATCGCCACATTCACACTTGCCAAAAGCTGTTCGGATGCAACATAATCAGCGGTACTTTCAAATTTTGTATTTGCCATAATGCTTTCCTTTCTATTGCGTGCGTTATAAATTTATGTTACGATATTTCAGATACAAAAGCAAGTGATTCTTACGTCATATACCACCGTGACATTTATACGGATACCATACAGAAAGGATGATTGAAATTGACCACAGAACAGAAAAAGACAAGCCTCTCCTTCGAGGTATTTCCCCCTAAAAAGGAGGAAGAATTTGACAACATATTCGGCTTTCTTAAGGAGACTGCAAAGCTTCATCCCGATTTTATAAGCTGTACTTACGGCGCCGGCGGCTCCCGTGCGGGAAAAACCATCGAGATTGCCTCCTTTATCCAGAAAGAGCTCGGCATCAACGCCATCGCACACATCACCTGTGTGGGCTTCACCAAAGCCGATCTTGAGAAAAACTGCGAGGCTTTGAAGACCGCAGGCGTAAACCACGTTCTGGCTCTTCGCGGAGACAGGCCCCAGCACATGACGGACGAGCAGTTTAACAGCCGTGAATTTTTCTACGCTGCCGATCTGGTACGCCATTTAAAGGCTCACACAAATTTACAGATCTCCGGCGCCTGCTATCCCGAAAAGCACTTTGAAGCCCCCAGCTTTGAGGAGGATTTAAGACATCTGAAAGAAAAGGTAGATGCCGGCGTCACCTCTCTGGTTACCCAGATGTTTTTTGACAACGCCTGCTTCTATCGTTTTATGGAAAAGGTGCGCGGCATGGGAATCAACGTTCCCGTCCATGCCGGGATCATGCCCATCACCACAGCAAAGCAGCTCGGCACCACCGTATCCCTCTCCGGTTCCTCCGTTCCCAAAGAGCTGGCGGATCTGATCGCAACCTACGGGGAGGACAAGGAGGAAATGCGAAAAGCCGGAATCGACTACGCAGTGCGCCAGATCCTCGACCTGAAAAAGAACGGCGTAGACGGTATCCATATTTACTCCATGAATAAGCTTAAGACGACCACGGAGATCTGTGGCATGATCTCCTAAAACATATATTGCCCCACAAAAAATCCCCATGGGCTGTATTTTAGCAGTAGTCCATGGGGATTTTAACTTCTAATCACACCTTTATTCCATCTGGAAATTCCGGATATTCTTCTCCAGCACATCCGCCGTCTCTTTCAGATTCTGCGCGGAATGCTCCACCTCCCGGAAACGCTCAGACACATTGGAAATCACTTTTCCCGTTTCCTGCGTATTTGTCACATTGCTCTCCGCAATATCGGACAAACCGGCAATCATGCCCATTATTTCTTTTCTCGCGTCCTCCAGATCCTCAGTTCTGCCCTCAATGCTTCTGATATTCTGAATGGAGATATGTATTTGCTCAATCACCTCGCGGACGGACTCTTCCGTCCCCGTAATATATTGGTTCTGTTTCCCGACCACTTCCTGCATGTGCTGCATGGCTTCCACCACATGCTCCGCATTGACAAGCAGCGTATTTACAATTTTGTCGATATTGCTGCTCGCTTCGTTGGACTGCTCCGCCAGCTTCTGAATGGCGTCCGCCACCACTGCAAATCCCCGTCCCGCCTCGCCGGCTCTTGCCGCCTCAATGTTGGCGTTTAGAGAAAGCATGGTCGTCTGTCCCGCAATGTCGGTGATCAGCCCTGCCGCCTCGCGGATCGTCTTTGCAGACTCGTTGGTTTGGCTGGTAAGCCCGGCGATCATATCGACCACCCCTCTAACCTCCTCGCTGATGCTCTTTAATCCCTCAATGGTATTTCCGGTTTTATCGCTGGACTCCAACATGGTGTCCGCGCTCTTATTCAAAGCCGCAGCCTCGCTTCCCGTCTCAATGATCAGCTCTCCCATATGAGCGATCGTATCCGATGCGTTCCGGGTATCTTCTGCCTGGGAGACGGCTCCCGACGTGATGGTATCCACCGACTGTTTCACATCACCCATATTGGCGAAGGTCTGCTTGGAGGTCTGTTCCAGCATGTCGGATGCCGAGATCAACTGGTCGGTGCTGTCGCTGATGCCGCCGATGATACTGCGCAGATCTGTCTGCAGCTTATCGATGGTCCTCGTCAGCTCTCCCACCTCATCCTTCCGCTCCAAATGTTTTTTATTCAGCCGCACATGTAAATTTCCTCTCGCCAGTTCCTCCACACAGACGACCTCTTCCTTGATCGCCACAGAAATGGAATTTGACACAAGTCCCGCCACCAGCATACCTGCCAGCGCGATCAGTGCAACCACTGCCACCATGTAAAAGACAATGCGCATCACGCTGTTTACGGTCTCATCCCGGTTCAGACCCGCGAAGACCATGCCCACCGGCTTTGTATTGTCCCCGTCCTGAAACACAGGCACATAGTAGCCGTAATACATTTCGCCATCCACGGACACCTGTCTGCTGAAATACTCATGCCCCTGATTCAGAACCTCCTCCACGATCTTACTACCCGCCGGACTTCCAAGGATACGGTTTCCGTTGGCATCCTTTAAAGATGTCATGACTCTCTTGTCGCCATAGAAAAAGGTGACATCCGTACCAGACTTTTCCTTGATCGTATCCAAAAGTTTATCCGAGAGGGATATATTGTAGCCGCCCTTCCAGACATCCCCATTCTCCGCCACCAGATAAAGCCCGGAATTTTGATCGTAAGCAGCCAACGCAGCCGCCGCCGTGCCCCGCAGGGAACTTTCCACCTGTCTTATGATGGAACTGCGAAGAGCAGTGGAAGCCATGAAAATAATAATCATACCGAGAATCCCGATCGGCAGAAACGCAGATAAAAGCAATTTTTTCCGTATGGTCATCTTCCCTGTTTCCTCCCCTCTAATCCACAACCGTCACATTTTTGTAGTACCAGTTGATGGATCCGGTGATGGTCGCATCATCTAACGTTGTGCCCGCACTCCCGATGATCTCGCCCGTGTTGGTTTCAAGCTCACCGTCAAAGACATTGTTCGTGCCGTTTAAGAGCGCCGTCGTCGCTTCTGCGACTTTCTCCTGTGTTCCCTCCACACAAAAAGCTGCGGGCTGTGTGATCTGCACCAGACCCTCTGCGATGCCGCCGTAGTAGTTTTCCCCCGTCCATGTTCCCTTGATGACAGAGTCAACCGCCGCCGTATAGTAAGCGCTCCAGTTCCAGATCACGCTGCACAGGCAGGTGTCCGGCACCTCCTTACTCATATCGGAATTGTAACCGATCCCGTATACACCGTACTCCTGCGCCAGTGTCAGCGGGTACGGCGTATCGCAGTGCTGCGCCATCACATCACAGCCCATATCCAGGAGCTTTTTCGCAGCCGCCTCCTCCGCCGGAGGATCATACCAACTATTCGTGACCGACACGTAAATTTCCGCCTCCGGATTGACCGAAGCCGCCCCGATGGCAAACGCGTCGATTCCTCCCGTCACCTCGGAATTGGAACTGTCCTGCGCCGCCACATAACCGATCCTGTTGCTCTTGGTGTTCATGCCCGCCACAATGCCGCTTAAGTATCTTGCCTGATAGATCCGTCCAAAATAGTTGTTAAAATTTTTCCCATTTGACAGATAGCCCGTGCCGTGGGAAAAATAGATATCAGGATATTTCTCGGCCAACTCAGCCGTGGGTTCCATATACCCCCAGCTTGTGGTAAAAATAATATTGCAGCCCTCTGAGATGCACTCCTCGATCGCCGCCTTTGTCCCTTCCGGATCCCCGTCGTCCGCAATTTTTCGCACGATCTGTTCCTCCGACAGACTCAGGTTACTCTGCATCCCCCGTATACCGAGATCATGGGTGTAGGAATAGCCGCTGCCTTCCGCCGGGTCGGTGATATACAAAACGCCCACCTTAATATCCTCCTTGGCAATTCCTTTTCCGGCATTTGCGTCCTCTCCTGCGCTTTCCTCTCCCGCCGCATCTGTATCGTCTGTGTCAATGCCTGTACTTTGCAGCACTGTCTCATACCCTTCATTCGTCACATAATCGTCCGGCTGCGAAGCACCGCTCCCACACCCTGCCAGACTACCGGCAATCAACAGTACCGCAGTTACATATCCTGCTGTTCTGCACTTCATAAAGCCTTTCCTCCCTGTTTTATCCCTTTAAGCTGCAACTTTCTGACAACCGCAGATTCTTTCATCCTGCGGCGCTCACTCCTCCCACGGAATCAGGGGATTCTCAATCTTTTTATCACGAAGCATCAGGTTTTTCACCGCCTCGTCAACAGGCATCCCGTCAAACAACACCGCGTTCACCTGCTCGATGATGGGAAGCTGTACATGGTATTTCTCCGCAAGTCCCATCGCCGCCTTGGCGGAATACACGCCCTCCACCACCATCTTCACCTCGTCCATGGCCTGCTCCATGGTGTAACCCTTGCCGATCAGGATACCGGCGCGTCGGTTTCTGGAGTGCATGGAGGCGCAGGTCACGATCAGATCACCGATACCGGTCAGGCCGCTGAAAGTCTCTATCCTTCCGCCCATAGCAAGACCAAGCCTTGCAATCTCCGCAATTCCTCTGGTAATCAGCGCCGCCTTCGTGTTATCCCCGTAGCCGAGGCCATCTGCAATTCCCGCCGCCAGCGCCACAACATTTTTAAGCGCAGCGCCAAGTTCCACGCCAAGCACATCCGGCGTGATATAAACACGAAACACCTCATTCATAAAAATATTCTGTAGATATTCAGCGGTCGTTTTTTTCTTTGCCGCTACAACAATGGTGGTGGGAATCCCTCTGCCAACCTCCTCCGCATGGGAGGGCCCGGAGAGCACTGCCACCTCCGCCTGTGGAATCTCCTCCTCGATGATCTGGGAGAGAGTCATCAGGGTTTTCTCCTCAATTCCCTTCGCCACATCGACAATGATCTGTCCCTTCCGCACAAAGGGTTTCATGGAACGGGAAGTGTTTCTGGTATAGGGCGAAGGCACTGCCAGCACCACCACATCCCTGCCTGTCACAGCCGCTTCCAGATCCGTAGTAAATATCATATCCTCCGGAAGTTTGACGCCGGGCAGCTTATCCTTGTGCTCGCGCTCTTTTTGCAGCATCTCGATCTCCGACTCCACGATCGACCAGACCGTAATCTTATGTCCGTTTTTGTGGAGAAGTACCGCCAATGCCGTTCCCCAGCTTCCTGCGCCTATAATACTGATATCCGCCATGTCCTGCCTCCCTTTTCCTCTTTATGCTTCCCTGTTTTCCGACTCTGCCTTCTCCGGCTCATTATTTTTATGTGTCAGATAGGTCTTTCGCTCCGTACCGCTCAGTAACCGCTTAATATTTTCCCGGTGCTTCCAGAATGCCATCACTGTCAGAAGCGCCAGGATCACATACATTTCACTCAAAAGTGTCTGTGTCATACCAAAAACACCCATCTGCCCCAAAATAATCGTCTCGATCAAAAAGCCCGCATACACCAGAAGCGATCCCAAAGACACATAATGCGTAATAAAAAACGCCCCGAAAAACAGGATAATTCCCATGGGAATCAGATACGGATGGAAAGACAAAATCAGTCCCGCTGTGGCCGCAATCCCTTTTCCTCCTTTGAATTTCAGATAAAAGGGAAAGTTATGACCAATGATGGCGCCCGCCGCCGTATACATCTTTAACAAATATATCATATCCGTGTGGGAACTTCCGAAAATGACGCCAGTAAGCACAACCGCCAGAATACACTTCATGATATCTCCTACAAGCACCAAAAGCCCCGCCTTCGTCCCGAACACCCGAAGCGTGTTCGTCGTGCCCGCATTGCCGCTTCCGTAGTTTCTGATATCAAGGCCGTGCAGTTTCCCGTAAATATAGGCTGTCTGAAAAAGGCCAAACACATATCCGATCAACAAACAAATAACCCGTACCACTTTTACTTATTTTCCTTTCTCTCTCTGACAAAAAATTTTAAGGGCGTTCCCACGAAACCAAAAGTATCGCGGATCTGGTTTTCCAGATACCGCAGATAGGAAAAATGCATCAGTTCCTTGTCGTTCACAAAAATGACAAAGGTAGGCGGCTTTACCGCAACCTGCGTCGTATAGTAGATGCGAAGTCTCTTTCCTTTATCAGACGGCGGCTGCTGCAGCGCCACCGCCTCTGTCACGATCTCATTTAGTACACCGGTAGCTATCCGCATGGAATGATTTTCATTCACCGCGTCAATCACATCGTAAAGCTTCATCAGCCGCTGCCCGCTCACCGCCGAGATAAACATGATCTCCGCGTAGGACATAAAAGATAACACCTGTCTGATTTTCTGCGTGTACTCCTTCACCGTCTGGTTATCCTTCTCGATGGCGTCCCACTTGTTCACCGCGATAATCACAGCCTTGCCCCTGTCATGGGCGATTCCGGCAATCTTGGCATCCTGCTCCGTCGCACCCTCCACGGCATCAATGACGAGCACGGCGATATCCGCCCGCTCTACCGCAGATACGGTACGGATAATCATATAACGTTCCAGCTCTTCTTTTATCTTATTCTTTCTCCGAAGTCCCGCCGTGTCGATAAACACATACTCTTTGCCGCCTCGTGTAATTTCCGTGTCCACAGCGTCCCTTGTGGTGCCTGCAATATCTGAGACAATCAGGCGGTTCTCGCCGATGAGACGGTTGATAATAGAAGATTTTCCCACATTCGGTTTCCCGATAATGGCAACTTTGATGCGCTCATCCTCCTCCTCTTCGCCCTCATTTGGGGGAAAATGAGAAATCACCTCGTCCAAAAATTCTCCGAATCCGAGACGGTTAGCCGCAGAAATGGGATACGGCTCTCCGATGCCCATGTTATAAAACTCATAGACATCCGCCATGTATTTGTCAAAGCTGTCCACCTTATTGACCGCCAAAACTACGGGTTTCCTGGATCGTCTGAGCATATCAGCCACCTTGGAATCCGCATCCTGCAGCCCCTGCTTCACATCCACAAGAAAAATGATCACATCCGCCGTGTCTATGGCAATCTGCGCCTGCTCCCGCATCTGGGAGAGGATGATATCTTTGCTCTCCGGCTCAATACCGCCGGTATCTATCAGGGTAAAATTACGGTCAAGCCAGGAAACGTCCGCATAGATCCGATCTCTGGTAATGCCGGGCGTATCCTTCACAATCGCTATCTTCTCACCAGCCAGCGCGTTAAAGAGCGTGGATTTTCCAACATTTGGCCTTCCCACCACCGCAACGATCGGCTTGCTGTTTTTTCTGCTCATGCCATAATCTCCATTCTACTGCAAACAAGTCATATACCGCTTGATTTTACAACATCTTGCTCCTCTTGTAAAGCAAAACGCACTTTTATTTTAGCTTTATTTTTAGGAAATATGAACTGAATCCGCTTGACATGTTCCCCCTGTAATGATATATAATTTTTGTAAGTAATCATCTGCACAAAAAATTAAAATTGTGCCAAAATTCGCGTTTCATTTGTTTAATTGGAGAAAAAATGCCTAACACAGAACAACTCGAACATTCTATGCCGGTAGCTGCCATGAAGCTTCTCGCTCCCAAAGCTGCCCTTCCTCTGGCAGAAAAGATTAACTTCCATTTGGCAGAGTACCGCCGCAATTTACAAAACGATGTAAAAAATGATCCTGCCTTCCACGGTTATATGGAAGACAATTATCTGATGGAGGTGGAGTGTCCCCGTTTCGGAACCGGCGAGGGCAAGGCGGTTCTGCCTGACTCTGTCCGCGGCAAGGATATTTTCCTTCTCACGGATGTCTGTAATCACAGTATCACCTATACCATGAACGGTTTCACAAACCATATGTCGCCTGACGATCATTATCAGGATTTAAAGCGAATCATCTCCGCCATAAACGGCAAGGCGCACCGTATCAATGTGATTATGCCCTTTCTCTACGAAGGACGGCAGCACAAAAGAAGCGGAAGGGAATCTCTTGACTGTGCCTACGCCATCAAAGAGCTGATGGATATGGGCGTATCCAACTTCATCACTTTCGACGCCCACGATCCCCGCGTGCAGAACTCCGTTCCCATCAAGGGATTCGACAACTTCATGCCGCCCTACCAGTTTATCAGGACGCTGCTTCGCATGGAAAAGAACCTGATCATCGACAAGAAACATACCATCGTCATAAGCCCCGATGAGGGTGCCCTGGACAGAGCCGTATACCTTGCCAACGTTCTGGGTGTAGACACCGGGATGTTCTATAAACGCAGGGATTATTCCACGATTATAAACGGGAAAAACCCGATTGTAGCCCATGAATTTCTGGGCGACAACATAGACGGCAAGGATGTCATCGTCATCGACGACATGATCTCCTCCGGCGGCAGTATGATCGATACCGCAAGACAATTAAAAAAGATGAATGCCAAGCGGGTATTCATCTGCTGTACGTTCGGGCTGTTCACGGACGGTCTCTCCGCCTTCGATGCCGCCTACGAAAACTGTTATATCGACCGGATCGTGACCACCAACCTCTGCTACCAGCCTCCGGAGCTTAAAGAAAAGCCGTACTACATAGAGGCGGATATGAGCAAGTTCATCGCATCCATCATCGACTTTATGAATCATGATGCCTCCATGGCAAACATCTACACGCCCACGGACAAGATTCATCGGATTCTGGAAAAATATAATAACCGCGAGGTAAGCGGACTGGACATCTGAGGTAAATTTCTTCGAAATTAACCTCGAAAAGGCTGCCGCCCTGTTTCTTACAGGAACGGCAGCCTTATCTTTTACGTCGTCTCTCCTGCTGCCGGGAAAGTCAGAAATACTTTGAACAGATCACCGTCCAATTCGATTTCAAACCTGCCTCTCTGGGCTATGGTCAGGTTCTTCGCGATGGACAGCCCCAGTCCGCTGCCCTCCGTGGTTCTCGACTCATCGCCTCTGATGAAGCGCTCCGTCAGCTCCTCCGGCCTGCAGTTTAACGGATTCTCTGAAATATTCTTGATGGAAATCTCGATCTGCTCCGCTTCTTCCGGCTGCACGCCCTCCGGCTTATCTATTGCCACATAGACCCGTGTCCCCCGCATGGCATACTTGAAGACATTGTTAAACAGATTCTCTATCACCCGCCAGATCCTGCGGCTGTCCGCCTCGATCACCGCATCCCTGACGTTCACATTCATCACCGTAGTGAGGTTCTTCATCTCAAACTTCTCGGAGAACTCCCCGATTGTCTGGTTCATCAGTTCGGTCAGATTGATCCTTTCAAAATGATAACTGATATTCCCCGAAGTGATCTTGCTTGCCTCCACCAGATCATCCGTGAGCTGCTTTAACCGCTGGGACTTTTCATCCAGCACACGGATATAGTTCTGCACCTTTTCGTTGTCCACCTGCTCTCTCTTGATCAGATCCACATAATTGATAATCGAAGTGAGCGGCGTCTTGATATCATGGGACACGTTAGTGATCAGATCCGCCTTCATGCGCTCGTCCTTCATGCTGATCTCCACCGCCTCCTTGATGCCTTTACCAATGCTGTTGACGGAATTTGCCAGCGTTTTATTGTCCCCGTGCAGCTCCTCCGTATCAATCTGATGTTCCACTTCGCCTCCGGCTATGGTCTCTATCCCCTCCACGATACCCTGTCTCTCCTTTGCGTCCTTGTAAAGGAGAACTCCCACAATGATATCTATGACGCCCGCAAACAGCAGCAGAAGTATGTTATACGTCTCAAATGCCAATAACACCATAAATAAATTAAAAACCATAAATATACAGTAGGGCACCCATGTGCGCAGAACAATTCCGCCATTGTCATACACCTTCCATGCAAACCTCGTCAACCCAAGAAGCAGACGATACACATAGGAATTTTTAAACAGCGTCTTCGCCTTAATCCTCCTGACCAGACTGTAGAAGAAAAAGGTAAACAGCGCATCCGCCGCAAAAAACGCTACAATCATGGCCGCCTGATACCAGTCCTTATGTATGGCTTCCCGCCAAAACTCAATGTCTGTGGGATCACATCCCGCAAGTTCCGTCACCACCACCAGGATCCAGCAGGCAAGCAGCCCCGCGCAGAAGGCAATAAACAGCGCCGCCTCCGTGGGAATCCTGTCAAAGGCGTTTAACCGGATTCGTTTTTCACCTGCCTCGTCATACTCTCTTCCCGTCGTCACTGTCTGATAGCCAAAGAGGAGCGCATACAAAAGTCCAAAAATAATGGCCGCCGCCACCCACAGCCAGAGATGCGGCAGATACTCTTGCCCCTGTGTAAAGGCGTCCTGTACCGGATAGGATGTATCCACGCCAATCAGAATTTTAACGTTCTCCGGATAGGCATAATCATAACTTTTCAGGAGTTTGCTCACCGTATTTTCCTCAATGGAAGTATTGGTCGCGTATACCATATCTGCCGGATTGTAATAAATATATCTCCCCACAAACGGATCCGCCGTCTTTTCCCCCGTTTCATAATCACGCATCCTGGCAAGCGCTCTTTCTCTTTCACTGCTTCCGGCGGGCATATTGCTGTAATACTGGGTCTCCTTTCCCACCTGCTTTTCAATCAGGTAGCGCACATTGGAGTTCTCCATGCTGTAATAGTCGGCGTATGCAATATACTCCTGATAGTTATAGGAAAGGCTTTCCGCTGCTTTCTGCACGCTGCCGCAAAGATCATAATAAAGATCCCAGTCGGACACATAATCCTCCAGATTCTTGCCATCTACAGTCTTGTAGCGGTTAACTAAAATATTGTAGTCTGCCACAACCGTATCGTCATATCTGCTCCCGGAATCCGCCTCCTCTTCCTCCCACGCGTAATTCTCTGTCTCCGCGGCATATTCGGTAACCGCTTCCGCATGAGCGTCAAGCTCCCCGATCGGCTGATATCCCTCCACAAAACCGGAATTATCGCTGTAACCGCCCGCCACTGTTATGTCTGTCCCCGCTGTTTCGTCGCTGACAGAAGTATAACTTTGCACATCGGATTTGAGATAACCGGCATCCGAGGTGTTGCGATAGCCGCTTTTCGGATCAATCGACGTTACCTGCGTCTTCTTTGCCAGAAAATCCGCCCCTTCCGCCTGATTCATCGTCTTTGTATTCCATGAGAACCCATAATTTTGCCACTTGATCAGATCCTCAAGCCGGTAGACCGCCGTCACATAACGCTCCGGCAGCGCACTGTCCCGATAATTATAGGCTGTCACATCCACAAGCTTATCGCCGTCAAAGACACCGTCTGTCTCCAACTGGCTGCTCACGACTCCGAAGCGGATAATATCTGCCGCCGCATGGCCAAAAATCTGGTCAAAGACTTCGGAATCCTCAAAGGGCGTCCCCGGATCAGGATAGCCGGTATAGCTGACCGTACCTCCCCACGCATGGTTCACCGTCTTAACCTGCACTGTCGTCCCCACCGTGATGACGATCATGGAAAATATCATCGCAGCCAGTACGATGTGCTGTACCACACGAAGTACCGCCCTGACGCCGCGCCCGCTTCTTTTGGGTCTGTCCTTTTTCCGTTTCTTTTCCTTTTTTTCTTTTATTTCAGGCTGTTGTACATCCTGCGTATTTTCCAGAATTTCTACCTTCTCCTCGCGTTCTGTGTTTTCCATCCCCATCTTCCTTCCCTCTGCATGTTTGTTTTATGCGTCTTTCTCGACTTTGTAGCCGATTCCCCACACCACTTTGAGATATCTGGGCTCCTTGGGGTTGATCTCAATTTTTTCTCTGATATGTCTGATATGTACCGCCACCGTATTGTCCGCGCCGATTGCCTCCTCATTCCAGATGCTCTCGTAAATCTGGTTAATGGAGAACACACGGCCACAGTTCTTTACAAGCAGGAGCAAAATGTTGTATTCGATGGGCGTCAGCTTCACACTCTCCCCGTCCACCGTCACCTCCTTGGTATCATCGTTGATACACAGCCCGCCCACCTGAAAGAGCGCATTGTTCTCCGTGTTGAGATTTCCGAGCATCGTATATCTGCGAAGGTTGGATTTCACCCGTGCCACCAGTTCCTGCGGATTGAAAGGCTTCGTAATATAATCGTCCGCACCGATATTCAATCCCAGAATCTTGTCATTATCCTCGGACTTTGCCGAAAGGAAAATGATGGGAACACTGGAGTACTCCCGAATCTTTATGGTCGCGTGAATCCCGTCCATCTTCGGCATCATAATATCAATGAGAAGCAGATGGATCTGCTGTTCCTTCAGGATACGAATCGCCTCCTGCCCGTCATACGCCTTAAAGATCGTGTATCCTTCCTGTAAAAGATAGATTTCAATCGCATCCACAATTTCTCTGTCGTCGTCACACACCAGTATATTAGCCATGGCTTCCTCCCCTCGTAAACCGACCCGGTATTTCATGTTTTCCATTCAAACCGTGTTTTACTATAAATAGTAAAACACAAAATCATAAAGGAATAGCTGGGAATTTCTTTAAGTTTCTCTTAATTTCCGTTCAGGCCGAGAAAGGCTCCCAGATTGCCGCGCTTTCCATGACTTGCCCGATGGGAAAACAGATAGGCGCTGTTATGGCAGGTACACAGATCTGTCACCTGAATCTGCTCTCTGGGAATGCCTGCCTCCGTGAGGACAATCTCATTGGCCCGCCACAGATCAAGCTGATACTTACCGCCGCCCCTGGCGTACAGAAGCGCCTGCTCCTGTCCCGGCTTCGGGAAAGCCTGTGCAAAGGCAGACGCCACATCCTCACTGACCTCATAGCATTCCTGACAAATGGAAGGCCCCACAACCGCCAGTAAGTCAGCCGGATCGGTACCGTAGGCCTGCCGCATCTTTTCCACCACGCACTGTCCCATTCGTGCCACCGTACCGCGCCAGCCGGAATGGGCAAGGGCAATGGCGCGTCTCTTCGTATCCACAAAATATAAGGGCACACAGTCCGCATAGAAGGTCGCCAGATACACGCCCGGCTCGTCTGTCAGAAGACCGTCCACATCGGTGTAATCTTTCTTTCTGGTGATACCCTTGCCGCCGTCCTCTCTGCCCACCACCTTAAGATTTGTCGTGTGGGTCTGGTCAGAGCAGACCATATCCTCCACACTGCAGTGAAGCGCCGCCGCAATGCGCCTGTAGTTTTCGTCCACGGCTTCCTTTTTGTCGCCTCTTGTGTAGCTTACGTTCATGGTGCTGTAAATTCCCTCACTGACGCCGCCCATTCTGGTGGTGAACAAATGGTTCACCTGTCTGTACTCCTCCAGGATCGGGAACGTGAGGTAGACCAGTTCTCCCTCCTGGTTCACCCGCACCTGTCTGCTGTTTTTATGCCTGTACCATTCCATATGAAATTCCTTTCCTTTCTATCCTTTCATGTTAAATCAAGCCCGGTAGTAAAAGGCGTCCTTAATCCACTGCACGCACTCTTTGTCCACCGCCACCACGTCGAAACGCAGCGGCGTATCCTCCGTACAATGATGGAGATAGCGATAATAGTCCGCCACGCGGCAGATTTTCTTCTGCTTGACGGCTCCCACCGCCTCCGCCGCGCTGCCCCTGCTTTCCCCGGAACGGTATTTCACCTCGAAAAAAACAAGATAGGGCCCGTCATAACCCACAATGTCAATCTCACCCTGCCTGCTTCGAAAATTGCGCGCCACAATCCTGACACCCTGAGAAAGTAAATAGGCACAGACCTGTTCTTCCTTCTGTGCCCCTGTCGCTCTCGTATTCATCCTCATTTACCCTTTGCTATCTTAGCTTTCACTTTATCCATGGAGTCCACAAAGATCAGGATCTCCGCCACCACTTCATACAGCTCCGGCGGAATCATGTCTCCGATCTCCAAACGGGAAAGCGTATCCGCCAGCTTGTCGTCCCGGTGAACCGGCACGTCCGCCTCCTTCGCCCGCTCAATAATCCGCTCCGCCAGCGCGCCCCTGCCGGATGCTATAACCCGCGGCGCCTCATCCTCAGGATCATACTCCAAAGCGATCGCCTGTTTTACTTTTTCCTTTTCCTGTTTTCTCTCCATTCTCATTACCTCCACACGGAGAATGCCTGTTAGGCCCGCATATCAAAAGATGTCCTGCTTAATACTGAAATATTCTTCTGCTGGTGCAGGAGGGTCTGCATGATCGTGGATTCTTCTTCCTCCCCGGTATCTTCCTTCACATGCATCTGTGCTTTCAGGGAATACCCCCTTCCCTCCAGCCTCTTATTTAGAATCTCTATATGGTTCCCGATTAAATCAAGGACGCTGTCATCCATCACCGTAAAGTTTGTGGAAACCTGTTTATCCTTCATCGTCACATAGACATCTAGCGGCCCCAGATGCTCCATATCCAGATGCAGAAGCGCACTCACCTGTCCGTCTCTTGCCGCAAGATTTTTCTTGTTCGTGTACACGTAGAGATCGCCGTGGGCATTGTTGCCGAGCATTTTTAAAGGAAGCTGCACATAGGTGTACAGATGATTCATCTGATTCATGAAATCCACGTTGCTCTGCAGATTCTGCACGCTCCTTGCCACGGGCGCGTCACCCCTTCCCGCCGTCTCAAGTGCCTGGGAAAGTCTCGCTGTCTGTTCCCTGATCCTCTCATAGAGCTGTTCCACCTGTTTTTTGTCCGCCACATCCCTGGGCTCTATCATCCACTGCCTGCCGATCTGCTCTTTTAAAAGTTCCTTAAACTCATTTCCGCCAAGAAGTCTCTGTAACGCCTGATCCGGCACATCCTTCCTCTGTGCTCCGGTCATAAGATGCCTGATCAACTGCAGCACATCTTTTGTGGGCAGTTCTCCGTTTTTAACCTGCTCCGCCGTCTGTTCGTCCACGCCAAGACTCTTTAAAGCGTCTCCAAGCCGTTCCCACTGTCCCTGTGAAAGAGCGGGTTCCCGTCCTGTCTCCTGCGCGCTTTCTTCCAGGCCTTCCTCTCCCGCGGATGCATTTGCCGCCTGTTCCATTGCCGGCGCACCCTCCGGCAGATCATCCAAAATCGCGCCTGCTGTCTGCGCTGCCTCTCCGGGCATGATATTTCCGGTCTTTTCCGCGCCCTGCGGTGCCGTCTGCGCTGCCGCCTCGTCCGTCTGGGGCGTTTCCTGCCCTGCCTGCTGCACTGTGACAGTGCCTTCCTGTGCACCATCTTCCGTAAAAATGTCGATCACCGCGCTGTAGAAGGCAACCGCCCTCTCTCCCTGTCCCTCATTCAAAAGGGCGGTGAACGTCTGCGGCAGCTCCTCCATGATCGCCTCCGCACTTCCGAGAATCTGATGATTCGCGTTATGATAGTGTTCAAACTGTTCTATATTCTCCTGCGTCACAGGCAGTCCCAGACGCGTCATCTGTATGATGGAAGTGGGATTCTGACCCGGAAACTCCAGAAGCATTCTGCTCATATTCAAGACAGAATCCTTGTCTATGGGCATACCCTCCTCCATCATCTTAGCCACCATCTCTATATTGGCACTGGTCTCCGGCAGTCCCGCCGCCGCAAGCGCACGCAGAATGGTGGCCGTGTTCGCCGTGTTCGTGTACAGAGGCGCAAGCGACATAAGCGAACTGCTGTTAGCCTTGACTTCAAAACTCATCATCTGTCCCAGCGCCAGACTCACGCTCTGGTCAATTTTGGCATTGATGGCAAAATCCTGCGCCAGCTCGATCTGTACTGAGTTGCCGTTTCTGCTCACCACCGTACCCTGAATTGTCTGACCCGGTTTTAAATTCCGAATCTCATTCTGCAGACGCATGAGCCGTTCTCCCTTGCCGATGGAGTCCGACGCCTTCACCACATCGCCTGCCCTCACGCTCTGACTATCTTTTTTAAAAATGCTTCCCAGATTCAAGACTGCACCTCGCAAAAATGTGTGATAAAAGATTTTCTGTGGATGGGACATGGCCCGTACTTTTCAAGCGCCTCTATGTGCGCCCTCGCGCCATACCCCTTGTTTGCGGCAAATCCGTACATCGGATACACCTCATCGTACTGCACCATGAGCCGGTCTCTCGTCACCTTCGCCACAATACTTGCCGCCCCGATGGAAATGCTCTTCGCATCCCCCTTGATGATGGGAACCTGTCTGACCTCCACCTCCGGTATGGTCACCGCGTCGTTTAACAAAAGATCCGGCACAACCGACAGCTTACCGACCGCCTCCCGCATGGCCTCATAGGTGGCCTGTAAAATATTGATCTCATCAATCCTTTCGGGCGTGCTGTAGCCAAGTCCCACAGCCACCGCCTTTTCCATGATCACCTCATAAAGTTCCTCTCTCTTTTTTTCGGAGAGTTTCTTGGAATCATTGATATATAAAATATCACAATCTTTCGGCAAAATCACCGCCCCGGCTACCACAGGGCCGGCAAGCGGGCCCCTGCCTACCTCGTCGATACCGCAGATATGCGCATAGGCGGCGTACTCCCGCTCATATTTCTGTAAATCCTGCGTTCGCTTTACCTCTTTTTCATAAGCGGCAATACGCTTTTTCGCTCTGGTAATTTCCGCCTGCACGCCCGCTCTGGCATCTGCCTCATACGCCGCAAACAAAACAGGCAGCTCACTGATCGCCGCCGCCTGTAACTTTTCCCTGATCACACGAATATTTTCTGTCATTGCATTCTCCCTACCGATGCTTGATAAAACCAAACTTGTCAAGCGGCCATATCCGAAGCCAGGCCCTTCCTATAATATTTTCCCTCTTGATATTCCCCACAGTCGGGTCTCTGCCGTCGGTGCTGTTGTTTCTATTGTCTCCTAGGACAAAATATTCGTCCTCTCCCAGCTCAATCGGCTCATAAGCCCTTCCCGGATCCTCAATGGTCTCTTTCCCGTAAAAATCGTCAATCACTTCCCCGTCCACATAAATCTTGCCCTCCTCGTCAATCTGCACGGTTTCGCCCGGCAGGCCGATGATTCTCTTAATATAGAAAGTGTCTTCCTTCCCCAGGAAGGGAAAGACAATGATGTCGTAACGCTCCGGATCGTGGAAACGATAACTAAGCTTATCCACAATCAGGTTATCCTCCTGGCTGAGTGTCGGCTCCATGGAACTTCCCTGCACCTGTGTCCTCTGTCCCACAAAATGAATCACCAGATAGACGAGACACAAAACCCCCAGCAGATACAGACTGGTGTTTAAAATCTCACGCAATACTTTCTTCACTTTTGCTCTTCCTCCTGCCCTTTTTCACATATTTCCAGAGTAATTCTGCCTATTCTGCCGTTTCTGAAATCATCCACCAGAATCGCCGCCGCCTTCTCATAGTCGGGCTCCTGACCCTTCTTATAACACTTTCGGTTTTCACAAATCAGCTCCAGCATCCTCAAAGGAGTCATCTCCTCTTCCGCTGCGGCCTGATACCGCGCAAGCAGCGCTTCCCTATAATGTTCCAGCAGATAGGCGAGAAGCTCTGACGCAAGCTCCGTCATCTGTAAAATATCGTCGTTCATAGAACCGATCATGGCGAGTTTTTTCCCCACTTCCTCGCTCTCAAACTTCGGCCACAAAATTCCCGGCGTATCCAAAAGTTCCAGATCTTTATTCAACCTGATCCACTGCTTGCCTTTGGTGACGCCCGGTTTATTTCCTGTCTTCGCACAGGCTTTTCCTGCAAAGGAATTGATAAAGGTGGATTTTCCCACGTTGGGAATACCCACAACAATCGCCCTGACAGGACGGTTTTTGATGCCCCGCTTTCTGTCCCGCTCTATTTTTTCCTTACACGCCTCCTGTACCTTTGGCCAAATGGCGCGAAATCCCTGCCCGGTTTTGGCATTGACTTCCAGGACATGAAAGCCGCGCTCCTTAAAACAGTCCATCCACTGCCTGTTCGCCTCCGGATCCGCCAGATCCGATTTATTCAAAAGAATCAGCCGGGACTTGTTTTTCCCCAGCTCATCAATGTCCGGGTTTCTGCTGGAAAGCGGGATCCTTGCATCCACCAGCTCAATCACCAGATCAATGAGGCTGATGTTTTCCTGCATCATGCGCTTTGCCTTCGTCATGTGCCCCGGATACCACTGATAATTCATGTCTCTTCCTCTCTACTCAATCATACCCATGGAATCCCCCTGCGCCGCCAGATGAAACCATGCCTTTCCAATAATATCATCCTTCTTCACCGCACCGATATTGCCGGAGCGGCTGTCCTCACTGCTGTTTCGGTTGTCTCCCAGGACAAAAAATTCGTCTCCCTCCAAAAGCACCTCATTCTGTGCAATGCCGGGATCGGCAATCTTGTCAAAGAGCTCATTCTCCTCCAAAAGCACCCCGTCTATGTACACGTTTCCCTCTCTGATCTGTACCGTCTCGCCCGGCAGTCCCACCACACGTTTCACATAAAAATGCGTGTTCTGGTTGCCATTTGGTAAAAAGACAACGACATCCCCGCGCCTGGGAGTCGAAATCCGGTACAGAATACGATTCATCAGGATCTCCTGCCCATTGTGCAGTGCAGGCTCCATGGAATCCCCGATCACACTGGTGCGCATGCCGACCGAAAACACAAGAACAAACGCCAAAAAAACAGCGACTGCGCCGCCCACAAGCAACTCCATGACATCCTTTAAAAGCCTTGGATCAAGCCTTTTCTTTTTTTGATAAAAAGTAAGTCCTTTTCTTCTCGCCACCAGTCTCTTCCTCTTGCCGTAACTATCGTAAACAACATAATGTCGTTAACTATAGAAAAACAGATACCTCCGTATTTTGAGGTATCTGCCCTGCGTTTTCCTCTTATTTTACTAACTCTTTTACCTTAGCCTTCTTGCCGACACGGTCTCTCAGGTAATTCAGTTTTGCACGTCTCACCTTACCCCGTCTTACAACCTCGATCTTCTCCACGTTGGGGGAATGCAGAGGCCAGGTTTTCTCAACGCCTACGCCGTTTGACACCTTACGCACGGTAAAAGTCGCTCTGTTGCCGCCGCCCTGAATCTTTAAAACAGTGCCCTCAAACACCTGGATTCTCTCGCGGTTACCCTCCTTGATCTTACCGTACACCTTAACGGTATCGCCCACGTTAAAATCATCAACGTTCTCTTTTAACTGAGCCGCTTCAATTTCTCTGATAATATCGTTCATTATTCTCCTCCTGATATGCTCCGGATGTTCTTAATACGTCTGTAACAGAGGAACATCCTTCTCCACAACAGTAATAACTTACCATATTGTGCAGATAAATGCAAGGGATTTTTATCTTACTCTTTCATTTTGTCAATATCCGCAGGATTCATGACTGCCCCTGCAAATACTTTTCATACAAATCCGGCCTTCTCTCCTTCGTCCGCAAAAGAGACTGTTCCAGCCGCCAGGCGTCCACCTTCACATGATCGCCGGAGAGCAGAATCTCCGGAACTCTTTTCTCATGCCAGATTTCCGGTCTGGAATACTGCGGGTACTCCAAAAGCCCGTTCTCAAAAGATTCCGTCTGCGCCGACTCCCCGTTGTGAAGAACGCCAGACACCAGCCTTGCGATGGCGTCAATCATAACCATGGCGGGAAGCTCACCGCCTGTCAACACATAGTCGCCGATAGAAACCTCGTCCGTCACGATCTCCTCCAGCACCCTCTCATCGATTCCCTCATAGTGCCCACAGAGGAAAATCAGATCACTCTCCTGTGCCATCTCCTGCGCCATCTCCTGATTAAAAGTCTTTCCCTGAGGGGTGACATAGACGACGCGGCGCGCCCTTTCCTGCCCAATGCGGCCAACGATCGACTGATAGGCATCGTAGACCGGCTGCGCCTGCATCAGCATCCCTGCGCCGCCGCCATAAGTGTAGTCATCCACTTTGCCATGTCTGTCAAGGGTGTAATCCCTGATATTGACCGCCTCTATGGAAATATAACCTCTCTCCGTTGCCTTTCCGATAATACTGGTGTTAAGTCCCTGCAGCACCATCTCCGGAAACAGGGTCAGAATATGGAAATTCATGTTCTCTCCTCCCGCCGTTTCCTATCGTTACAATAATCCATCCATAATATGCACCGTAATTTTTTTCTGTTCCATATCAACCGCTTTCACGCAGTCCCTGATCGCCGGAAGCAGTACCTCCGTGCCATCCTCCCTGCTCACCACATAGACATCGTTTGCACCCGTCGCCAAAACGTCTTTCAGGATGCCGAAATTTTCTCCCTGCTCCGTCACCACCAAAGAGCCGATCAGATCAGCCACAAAGTACTCGTCCTTCTTTAACTTAACCGCTTTGTCACGGGTCACCAGAAGCTTTCCCTGTTTATATTTCTCCACATCATTGATGGAATCATACCCCTTAAACTTTAAAATCACAAACTGTTTAAAAAATTTGACTCCTTCAATCTCGATGGGAATGCGCTCTCTCCCGGTATCCAGAATCACTTCCCTCAGCTTTTTAAAACGCCCCGCATCGTCTGTAGTGGGAAATACCTTCACTTCCCCCCGGATCCCATGGGTTTGAGTGATCACACCCACCTGTAACTCATCGTTCATAACACTCTCCTGTCAACAAAAGAAAAGCCTCACAGGGAAATCCGTGAGGCTGATCCGTCAGATGATCTCTACATCCACTCTCTTATTGTCCTTGGATGACGCCGCCTTGACAACAGAACGGATCGCTTTCGCAATACGTCCCTGTTTGCCAATGACCTTTCCCATGTCGGAGGGAGCCACATGGAGCTCCACGGTAATGTTCTTACCATCCTCCTTCTCTGTCACCACCACTTCGTCAGGGTTTTCAACAAGAGCTTTTGCGATCACTTCAACCAATTCTTTCATAGTACACCTCCAAAAGCGCCCTGAAACCCTCCTACTTTGTCACGCCTACTGTCTTGAAGATACGGCTTACAATCTCTGTGGGCTGTGCACCGCTCTCCAGCCACTTCTTTGCCTCCTCCTCGTTTACCTTATAGGTGCTGGGATCGGTATTGGGATCGTATGTGCCGATCTCCGCAATACATCTGCCATCCCTGGGGGATCTGGAATCCGCTACAACAATCCTGTAAAAAGGATGCTTCTTCTGTCCCATTCTTCTTAATCTGATCTTAACTGCCATTTTTCTTTGCCTCCTGTAAAAAATAATTAAAATAATAAAATATTGAAACCCTAAAATGGGAATTTCATACCGCCCATGCCGCCAAACAGGCCGCGTCCCTTCTTGCCGCCCATCATACCGGGGATCTGCTTCATCATTTTCTGCGACTGTTCAAACTGCTTGATAAACCGATTGACCAACGCGATGTCAACGCCGGCTCCCTTTGCAATGCGTCCCTTTCGGCTGGGATTTAAAAGTTTCGGATTCTGCCGCTCCTCCAAAGTCATGCTCAAAACGATTGCCTCCATGCGGGCTAACTGCTTTTCATCCACGGCGTTTTCGATGTCCGCCATCTGCTTTCCCATACCGGGCATCATGCTTAAGATTCCTGAAAGCCCGCCCATGTTTCGCATTTGCTTCATACTTTCGAGATAATCCTCAAAATCAAACTTGCCCTTTTTCAGGCGCGCCGCCATCTCTTTTTCTTTATCTTCATCTATGTCAAGATTCTGTTGCGCCTTCTCAATCAACGTGAGCACATCGCCCATTCCCAGAATCCGGTTTGCCATGCGATCCGGATAAAACTGTTCCAGATCGGAAAGCTTCTCTCCCATACCGATATAGAGAATCGGCTTTCCCGTCACCGCTTTGATGGAAAGTGCCGCACCGCCTCTGGAATCACCGTCCATCTTAGACAGAATGACACCGTCTACGCCAACCTTCTCGTCAAAGTCTTTCGCCACATTGACGGCATCCTGACCTGTCATGGCGTCCACCACCAAAAGAGTTTGGTGCACTTCCAGACTGTTCTTAATCTCAGTCAGTTCCGCCATCATCTCTTCGTCTATATGCAGACGGCCCGCCGTATCCAGAATGACGACGTTGTGGCCGTTCTTTTTTGCATGTTCCAGAGCCGCCGCCGCAATATCTGCCGGTTTGTGGTTTTCCCCCATGGAAAACACATCGACCTGCTGTTTCTCGCCGTTGATCTGCAGTTGTTTAATTGCCGCCGGGCGATAAACGTCACAGGCAGCTAACAGCGGTTTCTTTCCTTTCAGCTTAAGCTTCCCGGCAATTTTCGCCGTGGTGGTGGTTTTACCTGCACCCTGCAGACCGCACATCATAATCACCGTGATGGACTTGCCCGGCTGCAATTCGATCTCCGTGGTCTCGGAGCCCATCAACGAGACCATCTCCTCGTTGACAATCTTGATCACCATCTGTCCGGGATTCAAACCGCCCAGCACGTCGGAGCCGACAGCGCGCTCCTCCACCGCCTTGACGAACTGCTTGACAACCTTGAAGTTGACATCCGCCTCCAAAAGAGCCATCTTAACCTCTTTTAAGGCAATCTTGACATCCTCCTCCGTGAGCCGTCCCTTGCTCCTTAAGTTCTTAAACACATTTTGCAGTTTATCCGTCAGACTCTCAAACGCCATTCTGTCTTACGCCTTTCTTCATTGTACCGGCATGCCGGCGCAATGCGCTATAACTCCTGCATAATCTGATCAGACAAATCTCTGATCTGCGATCCGTAAAGCTTTTGGTCGTTCAGCTCCCCGCTCTCAAATTTGACAGACAGCTCATTGATCCGCGAAATTTTCTCTTTGATATTCGCGAACTTGGCAACCAGCTTCAGTTTCTCCTCGTATCCAAGAAGCGTCTTGTCGCAGCGCTTCACAATGTCGTGAACCGCCTGCCTGCTTACCCCTTCCGCCTCGGCAATCTCTCCCAGGGAAAGGTTTTCGTACACGACGCCCTCATAGATCTCCTGCTGGTGTCTGGTCAGCAGTTCCCCATAGAAGTCATACAATAAACCCTGTTCTACGATCTTTTCCATGTTCTGCCTCTGCCGGCTGTCTTCTCGGAACAATCAGCCGACTGTTGCATTTTACAATAAAGAAAGATGTGTGTCAAGTATTTTTTCTTGACACTCCTCCATTCACCGCCAACGCCATCAAAACCCCATATACACTGATCGACAGTTCTCTCCATGTAAAGTACGAATTATCGCTGGAGTGATGCATCGTCAGGTAATACCAGAGAAACGGGTAGAGCGACACCAGTAAAATCGCTGCCGTGCCGGGAAGCGGCTTCATCCCGGTTCGGCGGTAATTGATAACCGCGCGCACCAAAAGACAGATCAGCAGGCAAATCAGTACAACCCAGATCGACTTCATATTGCAGGCGTCAAAATTTAACCATAAGGTAGTGGCATACGACCTTCCTTTTTCAAAGTGGCCGCTCCGAAACATCACCTGATCCACCGCCTCCTTAATCACATTTTCATCTGTAAGCACAGACGCAATGACCCACTTGGATCCCCACATCCCCACATAGCCGATGCACCATGAAACCGTATGGAAGAAAATATCTTTCAAACTTTTTTTCACGCTCTCACCGCACTCCCGGTCTGACGCCAGATATGTGATTAACGGAACGCCAAGCGTCACAAAGGGATACGTCAGCAGATCAAAAAAAGCAGTCAGAATCCCCGTCAGCAAAAACAGGTAATTTCGTCTTGTATCATTCAGATATTTTTTGAATCCGACCAATACCATGGATGCAAGCATCGCAAGATAAAAGCATGGCGAAAACTGCATGGAACTGAACAGACTAAGCGGCGTCAAAAAAAGGTACATCCCGAAAAACGGAACGATCAGCGACTTTTCCCCCGTAAAAAACAACAGATACAGGAAAGCAAAAACAAGGGCAAGCTGCAGAGCCATATTGATTTGCCTGATTTCCCCATAGTTAAAAAAACACAGAAGCGGACGCCACAGAATTTGATAACCGTGCCAGTATCTTCCATAAGTTCCTATCCGATAGTCCTTGTTTTCTAACGCAATCACTTCAAAAAAGGATTCCATGGGATTGATATCTCTCACATTCACTTTTGTATCCAGCAAGATATCCCTGATTCCATCATCAGTTTCCGTATAGGATGTATTCAGCATCAGGCCGTCCGTATATCCGTCAAGCTGGGTCATTTTAACCGTCGGCCACATAAAAGAACCCAGTCCCTCCCTGTGCATCAAAATGGCGGACTCCCACGCGTTATCTTTCATCTTATCCTGCGGGATAAAATAGGTCGCGGCGAGAGCCGCCACACCCGCAACCGCGGCGATCATAACGATCAGCATCTCTTTCAGCACTAATTTCCCGGTCTCTTTCATTCCGTTCTCTCCTACTCAATCATATATTATGTCCCATCTCTTATATAGAAAAATTTTATAATTTTTCGAAACATTTAATACATTATACTTGATATTTCCTGCATACGCAAGAATACTGTATTTATGGCATCCTGTCTGCTTGCGCCAGCCCTATTTGCCGCTTGACAAAGTTTCGTCTTGGCATAAAATAGGTAAATCAGGAGGTTGAAAAAATGTTTACGTTTCTTATCTGTTTTATCGCCGGCATCGGCGCAGGACTTGGCACAGGCTTTGCCGGCATGAGCGCTGCCGCCGTGATCAGTCCGATGCTGATCACTTTTCTTGGGCTTCCGGCCTATGAAGCCGTCGGAATCGCTCTGGCAAGCGATGTGCTTGCAAGCGCCGTCAGCGCTTATACCTACGGGAAAAATAAAAATCTCGATATCAGAAACGGCATCGTCATGATGGTCACGGTTCTGCTGTTTACACTGGTGGGAAGCTTCATCTCCAGTCTGGTGCCAAACAGCACCATGGGCAATTTTTCCGTGTTCATGACATTGCTTCTCGGCATCAAATTTATCGTAAAACCTGTCATGACGACAAAGGAATCCATGGCAGAAAGCAGCGTCAAGAAGCGCGTCGCCCAGTCTGTCTTAAGTGGCATCATCGTGGGTTTTATCTGTGGCTTTATTGGCGCAGGCGGAGGCATGATGATGCTTCTGCTTCTGACAAGCCTTTTGGGATACGAGCTGAAAACAGCCGTCGGTACCAGCGTATTTATTATGGCATTCACCGCCTTCACGGGTGCAGTCAGCCACTTTGCCATCGGCGGCATGCCTGATATCCCGTGTCTGGTTTTTTGTGTGGCGTCCACCCTGCTCTGGGCAAGAATCGCCGCCAAGTTTGCAAACAAAGCCTCTGCCATCACGCTCAACCGCGCCACGGGCGTTGTGCTTGCCGTTCTCGGCGTATCCATCCTTGCTGTGAATTATTTACAATAAAAATTAAAAATCATTAAAACTTGCTAGGCAATTTGCGGAAAAAGTGATATACTGTACGCATATGATATCACAGTATGAGGAGGAAGTTTGTATGAAGCTTTCGGATTTTATGGATATAACCCATTTACAAAAAATTCAGGACGCTTTTTCGGAGGCAACCGAACTCGCCGCTGTCACCATCGACACGGATGGCAATTATATCACAAAAGGAAGCGGTTTTACCGATTTCTGCATGAAATATACAAGAGGCTGTACGGAAGGCGCAAAGCGATGCCAGAAATGTGACGCCGAAGGAAAGGGTGTCTATGGATGTCATGCAGGACTGATGGATTTCTCCATCGACATCGTTTTAAACGGTGAAAAATTAGGCGCTGTCGTCGGCGGACAAGTTCTCCCAAACGAACCGAACGAGGAAAGTTTCAAGTCACTCGCCGAAGAGCTCGGCATTGATTCGGGCGCTTATGTCCGTGCCGTCCACAAAGTACCTGTGCGTTCCGAAAAGGCCATCCGTTCCGCCGCCGATCTGTTAAGCGACGTGGTCAACCGCATGGTTTTACAGGAATATATGAACGCGACCGAGTATAAAAAAATTCATGTCTGGGAAGACGAAATCGTAAAAGCTACCGATGCTGTTCTTCGAATCAAGGAAAACACAAAGGAATTGGAAGCCCTTGCTTCCAAGCAAACGATCATGGCATTGAATGCTTCCATCGAAACTGCCAGGGTCGGCGCCGCAGGTGCAGGTTTCGGCGTCATCGCCAAACAGATGGGCGTTTTCTCCAAGCAGTCCACAGAGATCTACAAAAAGATCACGGAGGATGCCAACAGCATCTCCGATTCCATAGGGAAAATGAACGAAACCTGATTTATTTTTACATAAGAAAAACCGAAAGCTGTCTTCCATATCTCATGAAAGACAGCTTTTTTATTTGTTACACAACGATCTCCAGATACCCCACCATCTTCGCCATGTCAAACTCCTTGAGTACGCCGAGATTGGGATCATAAAACTTTCCGTCATACTCTACCAGATAATGGCTGTACCTTCCCATACGCTCCATAATAATCGCGCATTTCGGAAGTTCCACGCTCTTGCCAAGGGTATACACGATCTTATCCGCATGGCGGATTCCCAGATACTCCAATGTTGCGATCATTTTGCTCATGTTCGCCTGCCACTCCCTGCACTTCATGATATCACAGGCCTCGTCAAGCGTGGTTCCCGCAATCATGGCGATACAGGACTGCCCGCACAGTCCATCCCAGGGCTGTGTCACCAGCTCCACTCCATCAATCTTACGGATTGGATTCTCCACACTGTAATGGCTGTCACCGCCCATGTTCACCACATTGCCCACAATTTCAATCGAAATCAGATATTTTTTGCCAAGCTCCACTTTGGTGAGAACTTCCTGGCTGACCGGAATATCATAGTACCCCTGCCCTTTCGGTAAAAGATCACAGATGAAACACACATCGTCAAAGCAGACTCTCACCGGCGCGTCTCCCACCTTCTCGCACACTTCCCACACATTGAAGGGAACAGCGATGGTATTCTCGTTCTCCCGAAACTCCACAGTACCTTCAAATTCATACTTCATGATGTAACCCCACCTTTCCTTTTTTCTCCGTTTTATTCAAAACTGATATTTAAATCCACCTCTCCCTTTATGCCCGCAACCTTTCCCTTGTTGGTATACTGCCAGATCTTAAAGTCATAGGGAAAATAATAGGACTCGTCGTAGTAGGCAAACCACTTGTCATACGCTTCAAGCTGCTCTATATCCAGCATAAGCATAAAGGTCTTTAGATTCCCGTATATCATAGGCGTATATCCCGCCTCTTTGATCCTTTCACAGAAAGCGATACAGTATTTTGTCCGCTCTTCACTGGTCAGATCGTTTCCTCTTGCCTTGCTGTTACTCACCGCCTCCACATCCAGAACCACCGGATATTTCACCTCGTATGGCTCGATAGCGTCAATCACAAACTCCGCTTCCTCCACAGCCTCCTCCTCGCTCAGTGCCTGCGTAAAGAAGTAAACGCCCACATCTATATCATTGTCAAGGGCTCCCCTGATGTTGTACTGAAAGGTCTCGTCTTCCATAATCTCCCCTTCGGTATAGCCCCGTATCCCCAGACGGACAAAGGCGTATTCCACCTCGTCGGAAGCCACTTCCTCCCAATCAATTTTATCCTGATACCGGGAGACATCTATACCCTTGTGGGAAACCCGCTCTCCCTCCTCATAATAATGTATAATACCGTCCTCATCCGCGATAAAGGCTTCCGGATCGTATGTATTCTTTGCCAGTTCTTCCAAAATCGGGAAAAAGTAATATTGTCCGGTATCCGCCACCACTATCTCATCCGGGAAAAAATACCGAAGCATCTCCGTCGTTCCCTCCCCGGAGGTCATAAGTTCTTTCAGCGTATCGCGAAACGCTTCACCCACTTCCTCTTCGGTTTTCTCCTTCGTTTCCTCCACCGCACTGTCGATCAGGGCGTCCACCTCCGCCTGATTGTAGGATGCCTCCTCGTCCAGCCTTATGGCCTCCAGCTCACTCATAACCGCCGTGTTCTTCTGCTGAACGGCCCGGTATTGAAATACCATTACAAGACAGATCGTGACAGCCGTCAGAGTGACAATACAGAGGAGAATAGAGCCCGCAAGGATACTGTTCTCGCTTCTCCTTCGTTTCTTCCTGCTGCGCTTTCCCTGTATATGATTCTCCTGCATAAACTCTCCTTTTTTATGCGTCCGTTACACACGCTCACTAAAGTAGCTTTTGTACCCCTCCCCGAATACCTCTGTCGCACTTGTGATAACCATAAAGGATTCGGGATCCTCCTCTTTCACGATTTCCTCCACTCTGGGAGATACCTGTTTTTTCACCACACACAGTATCACCCTCTTGTTATCTCCACTATATGCGCCCTGCCCGTTTATATATGTCACGCCAATGCCTGCTTCCGACAAAAGCCGTTCGGCGATCTGCTCCGCCCTGCCGCTGATAATATACAGCATCTTCGCCTCGTCTCTCCCGTAAAGTACAATATCCATCACAAAGGATGTGCAGACAACCGAGATTGCCGCATACAGCGCCGCACGGATATCCCGAAAGACAATACCGGAAAGGGTCACCACACACGCGTCCGCGATGAAGAAGATTTTTCCTGTCTTTAAATGCGGGAAACGGAGTCTGAGCGCCTTCACGATAATATCCATCCCTCCCGTAGTGGCTCCCACACGTAAAATCGTGCCGATGGAAACCGCAGTCAGCGTACCGCCCGCAAGCGCCGCCAGCAGAATATCGTCCGTGACAGCCCCGTATACTGAGAGCACATTGGTAAAGACAGAAATCAGCGCCGTGGCATAAATCGTCGATATGGTCAGCCCGATCCCGAATTTCCACACCGCAAACACCAGAATCGGCACATTGAGAAGCATGATAAACGTTCCCGTGCTGATCGGCAAAATCCTGCTCAAAATAATGGAAATACCCGTCACGCCGCCCGGCGCCATATTGTTTGGATCCGTAAAGAGACTGACGCCTACCGCGTATATAAATGCCGCTGCTGTTATAATAACATATTTTTTCATGAATATGAGCCCCACCTTTTTCCTATGTACAGTTATCATATCCATTTTTATTACTTTTCACACTATACCAGCAAACTCATTGGACAGAGAAATCATTCTGGCGGAGGCCCTAAAACAGCACCAGCACTTAGCGAGGTATTTACGAGCTTAGTGTCTGCTGTGCTGTGACCGGAGCGAAAGCGCGCCGACAAAGAATGATTCTCTGTTCAAGCGCAATGGTGTGAAAAGTAATTAGATGCTGGCCCTCACCAGTTTCGGCTGATAGCCATGATCCTTAAGCGCCTTGATAATCTGATTCTTGTGCTCCGTCCCGTAAGCCTCCAGCGTAATCCGCAGCTCCACGGCTGCGTTCCGGTTGATGGATACAAACTGGTTGTGCTCCAGTTTGATCACGTTGCCATCTTCTTTCGCAATCACATCCGCCACCCTGGAAAGCTCGCCCGGCTTATCCGGCAAAAGCACAGAAACCGAAAAAATGCGGTCGCGCAGCACCAGTCCCTGCTGTACCACGGAGGACATGGTGATCACATCCATGTTTCCGCCGCTTAAGATGGAGACAATCTTCTTGTTCTTCACATCCAGATGCTTTAACGCCGCCACCGTGAGAAGACCGGAGTTTTCCACGATCATCTTATGGTTTTCGACCATGTCGAGGAAAGCCACTACCAGCTCTTCATCCTCCACGGTAATAATGTCATCCAGATTTTTACTCACATAGGGGAAGATCTTCTCACCCGGCGTCTTCACCGCCGTGCCGTCCGCAATAGTGTTGACATGCTCCATCGTCACTACCTTTCCCGCTTTGATGGACGCCTTCATGCACGCCGCGCCCGCCGGCTCCACACCGATGACTTTGATCTTCGGATTCAAAAGCTTCGCCAGTGTAGACACCCCTGTGGCAAGTCCGCCGCCGCCGATGGGAACCAGAATATAATCCACAAGGGGAAGCTCCTTTATGATCTCCATAGCGATCGTTCCCTGTCCCGTAGCCACATCCAGATCATCAAAAGGATGGACAAAGGTGTAGCCGTTTTTTGCCGCAAGTTCCTCCGCATGGGCACATGCCTCATCGTACACATCTCCGTGCAGGATCACCTCCGCCCCATACCCCTTGGTACGGTTTACTTTGATTAAGGGGGTCGTGGTGGGCATCACGATCACCGCCTTCACCCCGTAGCACTTTGCCGCATATGCCACGCCCTGCGCATGGTTGCCGGCGGATGCCGTAATCAACCCTTTCGAACGCTCGTCCTCCGTCAGGGTACTGATTTTATAGTAGGCGCCCCGCAGCTTGTACGCGCCCGTAAGCTGCATGTTCTCCGGTTTCAGATAGACTTTGTTGCCGGTCTGCGCACTGAAATAATCGCTGTACACCAACTTCGTCTCTGAGGCAACTTCCTTCACAACTTCATAGGCTTCCTCAAATTTATCCAATGAAAGATCCTTCATTTTTACTCCCCCTCTTTCCCTTCCTGTGCCACGTCAAACAACGCGTCAACAAACTGATCTGCGTCAAACTTCTGCAAATCCTCTATGCTCTCGCCAACGCCGATATATTTTACCGGAATCTGCAGTTCCGACTGGATCGCCACCGCGATACCGCCCTTTGCCGTCCCGTCCATCTTGGTAAGGATGATTCCCGTCAGATCGGCAACTTCGTCAAACTCCTTCGCCTGCTGCAAAGCATTTTGGCCTGTGGTTCCATCCAGTACAACAAGATTTTCCCTGTGTGCATCAGGAAATTCCCTGTCAATGATGCGGTTGATCTTCTTAAGCTCCTCCATCAGGTTTTTCTTGTTGTGGAGCCTGCCGGCCGTATCGCACAGAAGCACGTCCACATTTCTCGCCCTGGCCGCGCTCACGGCGTCAAAGACAACGCTGGCGGGATCGGAGCCCTCGTTTGCGCCGATCATATCCACACCCGCCCGGTGTGCCCACTCGGAGAGTTGTTCTCCCGCCGCCGCACGAAAGGTATCCGCCGCCGCAATCAGCACTTTCCTGCCCTGACTTTTCAACTGTCCGGCAAGTTTTCCCACCGTGGTGGTTTTTCCCACGCCGTTGACACCGATCACCAAAACCACCGACCGCTCGTTCTCAAACTCGTAAGCCGTCTCACCGACCTGCATCTGTTCCTTGATATTGCGGATCAGAAATTCCTTACAGTCTGCCGGCTCCTTGATGTGGTTCTCCTTCACCTGCTCACGCAGTTTGTAAAGAATCTCCTCCGTCGCCTTCACCCCGATATCGCCCATAATCAAGATTTCTTCCAGTTCCTCGTAAAAATCGTCGTCAATATTGGAAAAACCGCTGAACACCGAATCAATCCCATGTACGATATTGTTTCTGGTTTTGGTCAGGCCCTCCCGCAGTCTGCCAAAGAAACCTTTCTTTTCTTCACTCATACGCTTCGTTTCCTATCTAAATTTAATCATCTAATTCTTTGTCTATCAGGTTTACGCTCACCAGCGTGGAGACTCCCTTCTCCTGCATGGTAATACCGTAGAGTCTGTCCGCCTTCTCCATGGTGCCGCGTCTGTGCGTAATGACGATAAACTGCGTGTTCTTCGTCAGTTTATGCAGATATTTTGCAAACCTGGTCACATTGTTCTCGTCAAGAGCCGCCTCGATCTCATCTAAAAGGCAGAAAGGCGATGGCTTCAGGTTCTGAATGGCAAAGAGCAGGCAGATCGCCGTCAGGGATTTCTCTCCGCCGGACATCTGCATCATGTTTACCAGCTTCTTTCCGGGCGGCTGCGCGATCACAAGAATACCCGCTTCCAGCACATCCTCGTCCTCTATCAGTTCCAGAGAGCCCTTTCCTCCCCCGAAAAGCTCTTTGAACACCTTATCAAACTCCCGGTTAATCTGGGCAAACTTTTCATTAAACTGCTTACGCATGGAGGTATCCAGCTCATCAATGATATGAAGCAGGGTCTTCTCCGCCTCCACCAGATCGTCATGCTGGGTCTTTAAGAAGGTGTAGCGCTCCATCAGATTCCGGTAGTCCTCGATAGCGTTCACATTCACATCGCCCAGTTTCCTGATCTCATCCTTTAAGCCGCTGATATCCCGCTTCATGGCGGGCAGATCGTTCATCTCTTCATTTTTAAGCCCTTCCGCATCGGAGAGGGTAATCTCATACTCGTCCCACATATAGTTGATCTGGGACTCGATGGACTCCTCCATCTTTTCCTTCTGTGCATTCAGGCGGTACACTTCTTTATCCAATGCCGACATGCGCTGGGATAGTTCCTCTCTGGAAGTAAAGAAATTCTTCTGTTTTCCGGAAAGTTCCTCCTTCGTTTCCATGTCTTCTTTGAGTTTCTGCTCCGCATCGGTCTGAGCTGTGTGGGAAGCCTCGATGGTTCTCTCGATTTCAAGGATATTCTCCTTCTTTCGCTCCACCTCTTCCTTCCCAAGATGCAGTCCTTCCTTCACCTCAGCAAGTTCAGCTCTGTAACGGTCTCTCTCTCCGTCCACACGCTCCAGGTTCTGGCGTTTGAAGTCTGCGTTCTGACGCATCTTTTCCACTTCCACATCCCACTCGCTCATCTGCGCCGCCTGCTCGGATTCCAGCACGCGCTTCTCTTCCAGTTCTTTCTGAAATTCGCCAATCTGGGATTCTACGTTTTTCTCCAGAGCCTCGGAGTCAGACAGTTCCTTCGCCGCAGCGTCCTTGCCTGTCCGGATCTCACCGATCTGCGCCTCGATATCCTGCTCCTCGGTCTTTAACTCACCGAAGCCTTCTGTCGTCTCACTCTTTTTCTCCTCCGCCTGCATCACATTCATTCTGGCGGTATTCTGCTCGATAAACTTGCGCTGGATCTGTCCCTTGATATCTTCGATCTCCAACCGCATCTTGTTGCGGCCGCGCTTCGTCTCCTCGATCTCATTTAAAATCTGATCAATCTCTTTCACATACTGCTTGACGGTTTTCTCCAATTCCTCTATCTCTCTGCGTCTGCCCAGAAGATTGGAATTGTTCTTGAAGGCGCCGCCGCTGATCGCGCCGCCGGGAACTAAAAGTTCTCCCTCTAAAGTAACCATACGGATGCCATAGTCAAATTTTCTGGCAATCTTTACTGCATTGTCCACGTTATCTACAACCAGAATGCGGCCCAGCATTGCCTTTGCCACATTCCGGTATTTTTTCTCGATCTTAACCAGTTCATCCGCCATACCTATCACACCCGGTTCTTTCAAAGACTCCGGATTCTTAAATTCCTGCGGGTGGGTGATACTTGTAAGAGGCAAAAAGGTGGCGCGGCCGGCTCTCGCCTTTTTCAGGAAACCGATCATCCGCTTCGCCGTCTCCTCATCCTCCGTCACAATGTTCTGGATGTTACCGCCAAGAGCTGTCTCGATGGCCGTCTCATACCTGGCGTCCACCTGAATGATATCGGCCACCACGCCGATAATGCCTTTTTCCGTGTCCTTCTTCTCCATGACAGCCTTCACGCTGCCGCCGTATCCCTCGTAGCGCTCCGTCAGGTTGGAAAGCGCCTCCAACTTAGATTTCTGCTGATGATAAAGTACCTGTGTATCCCTGAGTTTCTGATCCTTTCCTGCCAGCTCGTCCCGCACGCCGGCAAGTTTCTCTTCCATAAGCTCCTGCTTCTCCGTGAGTTCTTTAATGGAAGCCGTAATCGCCTCAAATTCCTCCTCTAATTTCTTGATTGTCTCCGTCTGTTCCGCCTCGTCTGACTTGGCACGCAACAGTCTGGAATTGAGTTCCGCCTTTCGGATATTTACCTGCTCCAGCATGGTGTCAAAACGACCCAGCTTGGATTTGATGGTGGCGCGGTTATTTAATGCCTCTATAATCGTATTCTTACCACTTTCAATATGATTATTTAAAGTTTCGATCTCGCTCTGGGTTTTTTCCAGAAGCTCCCTGGCGCGGGTTCTCTCCTCCTCCAAAGAAGCCAGCTTTTCATCAATCTCCTGCTTCTGTGCAAGAATGGTCTCCCGTTCCCTGTCACGTTCCGAGAGCTGTTCGCTTATGCTGGCAATCCGGTTCTGCAAGTGTTCCTCATTGCCTTCGGCGGAGTGAATCTGCTCCTTTAAAACGTTGATCTCGCCTTCCAGTTTCGAACGCATCACACCAGTGTCCGTGAGGGTGGCTCTTGCCGCTTCAATCTCCACATCCAACTGCTCGATGCGGCCCTGAATCCGCTCATACTCCTCCTTGGCGGACTCATACTGGTCTGTGGTCTCCTGTAAGTCGGAACCGGCGATGTGAAGTTTCTGGTCTACCTCTTTTAACTGCTCTGTAATCCGCACATTCTCCAGCAAAAAGACATTCACATCGAGGGTCTTTAACTCCTCCTTCTTGCGCAGATAGATTCTCGCCTTGTCGGCCTGTTTCTCCAGGGGGCCTGTCTGTTTCTCCAGCTCCGCAAGAATATCATTGACGCGCACAAGATTTTGTTTTTCAGCTTCCAGTTTCTTCTGCGCCGCATATTTTCTTCTCTTAAATTTCACAATGCCCGCCGCCTCGTCAAAGAGCTCTCTGCGCTCCTCCGGCTTGCCGCTTAAGATTTTATCAATCTGTCCCTGCCCGATAATGGAGTAGCCCTCCTTACCGATACCGGTATCATAAAAAAGCTCATTGACATCTTTTAACCGGCATGGCGTGCCGTTTAACATATATTCGCTCTCCCCGGAACGATAAAGCCGTCTGGAGACTGTCACCTCATCGTAATCGATCGGAAGCTGATGATCGGAATTATCCAACGTAATCGCCACATAGGCATAACCTAACGGCTTCCTCATCTCTGTTCCCGAAAAAATTACATCCTGCATGGAAACGCCGCGGAGCTGTTTGATCCGCTGTTCCCCCAGCACCCATCTGACCGCATCGGCTACGTTACTCTTACCGGAGCCGTTTGGTCCCACTATACCCGTGATGCCGTTATGAAACTTAAATGTAATTTTATTTGCAAAGGACTTAAATCCGTGTACTTCTATACTCTTTAAATACATATATACCTCTCGCCTGTACTAAAATCCGTGTTATCCCTCTCTTCTGGCAAGGAGTGCCTGATATGCAGCCTTCTGCTGCGCCGCCTTCTTGGAATGGCCGCTTCCACAGCCAACCTTTTTCCCTCCCACAAACGCCTCCACCTGAAACGTCTTATCGTGGGCAGGCCCTTCCTCTTTCACAAGCTCATAGCGAAGTTCGCCCTCATTTCCCCGCTGCACCAATTCCTGCAGAATCGTTTTCGCATCATAAAAAAGCTGTTTGTTTTCCAAATCTGAAAGGACAAAACGATGTATAAAAGCCGATGCAGCCCCAATTCCACCGTCCAGATAAATAGCGCCGATCAGCGCCTCCATCACATCCGAGACAATGGAATCCCTGTTTCTGCCGCCTGTAGCCTCCTCCCCTTTTCCGAGGAAAATATATTGCTCCAGCCCGAATTCTCTGGCACAGTACGCCAGCGCCGGTTCGCAGACCATGGAGGCTCTGAGTTTGGTCAGATCCCCCTCCGCTGTCTCCTGCCGTTCCCTGTACAAAAAGTCGCTGCTCACAAGTTCCAGCACGGCGTCTCCCAAAAATTCCAGCCGCTCATAATCCCCATATCTATTAACCTTCATTTCGTTGGCGTAAGAACTATGGGTCAACGCCTGACGAAGAAGGCTGCTGTCCTGAAACCGATATGCGATTTTTTCTTCTAATTTACCAAGCTCTTCTTCCGTCATAAAAACCTCCGCATGGAAAAGCCCCTTCCTTATCAGAAAGGGCCAGCCGCTTACTCCCTGCTTTTCTTGATCAATTCTACCGCTTCCCCCACCGTGGTAATACGCTCCGCCTTCTCAGCCGGTATCTCGATGTGAAACGCTTCCTCAATTCCCATAATTATCTGGTATACATCCAGAGAATCCGCTCCCAGATCTTCCAGAAAGGTAGTCTCTAATGTGATTTCCTTCGTATCCACACTCAAGACCTCCGCTATCACTTCCCGCAATTTTTCCAGTTCCATCCTCAAACAACCTCTCTCGTAAATCATTCTCCTGTGCGAAACATAGAATTTCTTAACGAAGCGTCCTCTGACGCTGAGATTTAGAAGTTCTGTTCGCACGGTGCGACCTTCTCCCTGATCTTTTCGCTGATCTTCTGCTCCGTAAAGGTAATACATTGTAAAATAGAATTTTTGATCTCATTTGCCTTGGAGCTTCCGTGCGTCTTTACAACCAGTCCCTTCAGCCCCAGAAGCGGCGCGCCGCCGTACTGTTCCAAATCAAAAGCTTTCAACGTCTGCTTGAGTGCCGGCTTGACTAAAAGTGCGCCGATCTTGCTCCTCAGAGATGTCATCATGCCTTCTTTCACCTTGCTGATCAAAGTCAATCCCACGCCCTCATAGGTTTTCAGGATTACATTGCCCACAAAGGCCTCACAGACAACCACATCCGCCGCGCCCGCCGGAATATCTCTCGCCTCCACGCTGCCGATAAAATTGATATCGGGACAGTTTTTCAAAAGTGGAAATGTCTCCTTTACCAACGCGTTTCCCTTTTCTTCCTCAGCGCCGATATTCACGATGCCTACCCTGGGGTTTTTCACACCCATCACATACTCCATGTATATGGAACCCATTTTCGCAAACTGTACCAGATGGGAAGGTCTCGCATCTACGTTTGCGCCACAGTCAATCAGGAGAGAACAGCCTGTTGCCGTAGGAATTAACGGTGCAAGGGGCGGTCTCTCCACGCCCTTAATACGGCCCACAATCACCTGTCCGCCCACCAGAGTCGCCCCTGTACTGCCCGCGGACACAAACGCATCGCAGTCGCCGTCCTTCACCAGGTTTAACGCCTTTACCAGCGAGGAATCTTTCTTCTTGCGGATCGCCATCACCGGCGGTTCCGCTGTCTCTATAATCTCAGAGGCATGTACCACCTTGATCTGTTCTTTCTGATATGTATAGCGTGCCAACTCTTTTTCAAGCACATCCTGCTGTCCAACCAGATACACCTGTATCTTCCCGCTCTCGTTTACCGCTTCCACTGCGCCCTTTACCGTTTCCACGGGGGCATTGTCTCCGCCCATGGCATCCACAGCTACCTTAATCCATTCACTCATATGATCTCCTCCAGAGCCAGGCAAATTGGCCTGACATATGCGACACATGTTTACATGTAAGAGCATATGTTCAGGACAATTTATTTGGCGACAGCCAAACACCGAGGAAACATAAAATGTTTCCGAGGCTGGCTCTACATTATCACTCAATTATCATACTAAATCCGCCTATAAAAATCAAGGCTCTTCGAGAGGTTCCCGAAAAGCCCGTGCACATCGATCAATCAACTGCGATGATTTCTTTTTTGTTGTATGTTCCGCATTTCTTACATACTCTGTGGGGCACCATCAACGCGCCGCACTTGCTACATTTCACCAATGTAGGAGCAGTCATTTTCCAATTTGCTCTTCTCTTATCCCTTCTACCCTTAGAAGATTTGTTTTTAGGACAAATAGACATCGTCACACCTCCTTATCCGCTTCAAAAATATCTTTGATCGCCGCCATTCTGGGATCAGGCACAAAATTATCGCAATCACATGTCCCTGTATTCAGATCCCTGCCGCATGTGGGGCAGATCCCCTTACAATCCGGCTTACACAGAATCTTCATAGGCCAGCTTGTCACTATCTCACTGTTTAGTAAGTCTTCCACATTCAACTGGAAACCATCCACGAAAGGCTGTTCCTCATAGACGGAAGGATCAGCCGCCATATCCGGCGCCCACACTTCTCTTGTAAAGGAAAGCGCCATTTTCTGCTTCACGGGCCTTAAACATCTGTCACACCCTGCATCAAAAGTAAACTCCGCTTTTCCTTCGATCCGCGCCCTGCCCTTTCCTGTGTTTGTAAAAACGAAATCAACCGGAGAAGAATCACACACCGGATAACTTTCGCCGCCAACAGAAACCTCAGTTATCTGCGCCTCCGTCTGCATTGAAATCACTCTGTTCTCGTTTGTCAACACCTCTGTCAGGTTCACGAACATAGCAGACTCCTATCCATACTCAAACAATTATACATAGGGCATCCTGGTTTGTCAACCAATAATTTGTCCGAAATTTACTAAACGGAAAACTGCTCAACGCCGCCCACAAGATGCTCCACATCGCCTTTCAGATCTTCCACCATTTCCTTCGATCTTTCCACGATCTGACTAAGTTCTTCCGTCATGGCGGAAGTTTCTTCGGAGGAAGCAGCATTGTCCTGCGCCAGACTGTTTAATGTGTCAAGCACTGTGGTGATACCCTGCCGCTGAAGCTCTATCTCCTCCGTCATGGATTCGATGTTCACGATGGAAGCCATACACTGATCCAGATTCGTATACAGATCTCTGAAAATGCTCTGCGTATCATTCAGCACCGTCACCTGATGTTCAACCGTCCCGTTCACCTTCTCCATAATCTGCAGAGACTGTACGGACTTATTCACCAAATCGTTGATAATGTTGGAGATTTCGCTTACGGCCTGCGCAGACTGGTTCGCCAGTGCCCCGATCTCCGTAGCCACCACCGCAAAACCTTTGCCGCTCTCCCCGGCACGCGCAGCCTCAATGGAAGCATTTAACGCAAGCAGATTGGTCTGATCCGCAATGGCGTCAATCAGTCCTGCCGCCTGTTTAATCGCATCCGCAGCCTCGTTGGTCGCCTCGGCCTGTTCCTGCATATTGACCACGTCTTCCTTCGTCCGCATATTGGCCTGTACCAGCTCCTGCAGCTTATCGGAACACTGTCTGCTCAGATTCTTCATCGAATCGGAACTGTCGCGCAGATCCGCCACTTCTCTGGATGTTTTATCGATGTCCTCCGCAATCTTGCCCACTTCTCCGGTCGCATCGGAAGTGGAGGCCGCCTGCGTGGTAATGTTCTTTGCGATTTCTTCCACCGCAATATCCACTTCACCGATGGATTTCTCCATCTGATGAAAGCTGTTCTCAAACTCCACCGTCATATTTTCTATATTGCGGGATGTATCGGCAATCGCCGTGATCAACCCGTTGATCTTCTGCCGCGCCGTATTCAGGCTGTCCGCCGCAACCCCCATCTCGTTTCTCTGGTTCACAACTACGTCTTCTTTCAGATTCCCTTCCGAAATGCTGACCGCGAAATCCTTTACACGGCGAAGCGGAACCACAAGAAACTCACCGACAATAAAGGATACCACAATCGTGATAACCAACAATACCAGACAGCATACTACCATAAGAATACATGCCTGTCTGAAATCACCGTCAATCGAATCCTCAACCTCCAGCATCTGCACTTCCATATCATCTACATAATTGCCAGTGGATACCGCCCAGCCCCAGGGTTCAAAATATCCGGAATAAGCCACTTTTGGCGCCACGGTCACACCGTCCGCCTTCGTGAAAGAAAACTGGTTATAACCGCCCTTCTCCGCTGACTGGCAGACCTTCATGATCTCCTGAATGATCATGACACCGTCCTGATCTTCCAGATCATACCGGTTATTTCCCTCCTGATCCGGGAGAATCGGATGCATCACCAGTATGTAATCTTTATCGTCTATCCAGAAATACCCGCTGTCGTCATCACGATAGCGCATGGTGCGGACAATCTCAGCCGCTTCGTGTTTGGCCTCCTCCTCTGTCAGTTCTCCCGTTCCCACCTTATCATATTCCGCCTGCAAAATCGCCAGCACACTCTGTACCTGTGATTTTATTTCTGTCCGATATCCGTCATCCATCGCTTTCGCATACTCATCATACGCGCCAGTAGAAATTTTTCTTATCGACAAAATACCTATCAGGCTGACCGCCACACCTATGATAATGCCAAGCGATGCACATACCGCAACCAATGTGGTTTTTAAGCTTTTTACCCTGCTCTGTTGTTTCTTCACCCTTTACACTTCCTTCCCTCAATTTACTGTACTTCTCTTCTATAAGAGATTCCTCAAATATTATACACCTGTTTTCTTTACCATTCAAGAGACATTGATTTACCGCTATCATGTCACATTGATTTATCGCTATCATGTCACATTGATTTATCGCTATCATGTCAGGTGAAATCAAATGCTCTCTTCGCTCGCGCTTGATTTCCTGCTGACTACCGCTCAAGAATCCAGCCGCTTCGCGTCTGTCGCACTTCGTGCTTTCTGATTCTTTCGCTATCATGTCAGGTGAAATCAAATGCTCTCTTCGCTCGCGCTTGATTTCCTGCTGACATGATATATAATAAAAGGAAATAGAATTACATATAAGGAGGGATCTCAGTATGTATCACTTTACGGACGACTGTCTGATCGGCGTGGATGAAATCGACAATGAACACAGGGAACTTTTTCGGATTATAAACGAGACGCAGGATTTGTTGGACAATCAGATCATAAATGACAAATACGACCGTATTCTGGCGATGGTGGATCGTCTGGAGCAATATGCGGAAGAGCATTTTGAACATGAGGAAACCTATATGGAAAGCATCCGCCATCCGGAACTTAACCTGCAAAAGCGGCAGCACCTTTACTTCCGTGATAAAATTAACGGCATTACCAACTCCTTTTCCTCCGACCACGAACAACAGGCCGTGCTGGAAGATCTGCTCCATTATCTCGTCACATGGCTGTACCGTCACATCATCAGCTCCGACCTGATGATCGGCAAGTTAAAGCCTTCCGAGGAGCGCACCGCACCTGAGTTCACGGACAAATACCTGACGGGAATCGCCATTGTAGACAAGGAACACAAAGAGCTGTTCCGCATCATCGGGGATGTGTACCGCGTCATGACCGATGATATGGCTCTCGACAAATACGATGAGATTGTACGGCTTCTGGAGGAATTGCGGGAGTACACCAAATTTCATTTTCAGGATGAAGAACTTTACATGGAATCCATTCATTACGAGGGACTCGAGGCACAGAAAAGGGCCCATGAAGCGTTTGTGTCAAGGCTGGAAGAGATGGATCTGGAACATATCGATGACAACCAGCAGGAGACCCTGGAGGATTTGATGGAATTTCTGACAGAGTGGCTGGTAAACCATATTTTAAACAGCGATAAAAAGATCAAAGAGGGGCGTTAAAATAACGCCCTCTTTATTTTTCATCCTTAATCCACCTATCGTAAATCATCATTCCGGACAATGCCCCTATAAATGTTGACACCATGCTCATTGCTGTCGAATTCAAGTCAATGCCATTCCTGTTGCAGACTATGTTGACAATTATATTCATAATCATCATCACAAACGTTACCCCCACCACTACAACGGCTCCTTTTACAAAATGTTTCATAACTTCCTGTTTCCTTTCCATAATAGATTTATTTACCGCAAGATAGTATACCAGAAAAAACACTCATTCTTTCAAAGCAGTCATAAAATACCCCCATTCATGAATAAGTGCTGTTTTCTTCTTACATATCACGCATTTATTCATCATTTTCGCCGTGCGGCGCTTGATACAAAAAATGATATCAAGTATAATCAGATAAATATCTAAAAAAGGAACCTATGGAAATGTTTTTATCCGTTTTTCACCTTTCCCTTGGCATTCACAGTGTATGGCCAAAACGCATGAGCCTCAAAGCGTTTATCTTTCTTTATCTGTTGCTGTTGCTTGCCATAATGCCGATAACACTCCTGTCCTGTATACCATACGGTCTGTTCGGTATTCCGGCGGCAATTTGTATTTATGGATTGGTTACCTGCCGGGATACCGCCGCCCAAAATGTCTGTATGGGTATAATCGGGTTTGTACTTGCTGTTGCGGCAGACAATTTTTTGACAAATTTTCAGCACATGCTGATTCCCCCGTCTTTCCTAAATCAGCAATATGTTTCTTTCGGCGCCGATCTGGTTTATACTTTGCTGTTTTATTTGATAACGTTGTTTTGCGGCAGGCTGCTTAAAAAACTATTACTGCCGGCCAAAAGTGTTTTACGTCTCCAGCAGACGTGGTATCTGATCGACGCCGGACTGCTGCTCCTTATAACCATCTATCTGTTCGATGATTTGATTCCGGGAGAAAACGGCTCTGTCGGCAGAATGATATATAATAATGGTCTGCATATTTCGGGATATCTGCTTGTTATGCTTTTTTTGTTCCTTGCTATGCGTTGTTCCTATCTGGAGAAAATACAGACGGAAGCAAAACAGGACGCCCTGCAGGATTTACAGTACTACACACGCAATTTAGAAGCCATGTATAACGGCCTGCGCTCCTTTAAACATGATTATATCAATATTTTGCTCTCCATGTCCGGCTATATTAGAAATGGCGACATGGGCGAATTGGAGGAATTTTTTGAAACCAAAATCTTCCCCACGAAAAATCTGATTGACCAGGATGATTATAAGCTGAATCAACTTGGCAATATTGGCGTATTGGAAATCAAAAGCCTGCTCTGTGCAAAAATAATCTATGCCCATGAATCAGGAATTGATGTCACAATCGATATCCCTGACAGGGTGGACAATTTTCCAATGGACACCATAGACCTTGCCAGAATACTTGGTATTTTTTTAGACAATGCAGTTGAGGCCTCACCTACGGCAGATCAGCCGCAGATAGGATTGAATATCATCCGGCATGATACTGGTGTATCCATCATCATAAGTAACCGCTTTCAGGATAACGGCGCCGTATTGCATACGTTAAAGCAAAAAGGCTACAGCACCAAGACCGGGCATCCGGGAATCGGACTTTCCAACGCCCAGAAAATCATCAATTCCTATGACAACGTATTACTGGAAACAACAATGCAGTGTGGCTGTTTCATACAACATATGGAACTTGCTGACAGAAAGGAGTGACATCATATGCTTCATATTTTTGTGTGCGAAGATAACGCCGTACAGCGGCAGACTATCGTGCAGGCCATTCAAAATACGGTTCTGATAGAAGAACTTGATATGCAGCTTGTTTTAGATACAGGTGATCCCTATGTACTGTTAGAGAAACTCAAAACCAGCCGGAACACAGGCATTTATTTCCTTGATATCGACTTAGGCAGCCATATAAACGGCATGCAGCTGGCACAACAAATCCGGTTATTTGACCCCCGCGGTTTCATCATATTCATAACCGCACATTCCGAACTAAGCTACATGACCTTCCAGTACCGCGTGGAGGCAATGGATTTTGTGTTAAAAGATACCCCTGCCGAAATGGAAGTCAAAATCAAAGAATGCCTGTCAAAGGCAATGGAACGCTATACCCTGCAGGCCAACAGGACACACAACGTCTATACGATTGAAACCTGCGGGCGAAAGGTCAGCGTAGATTATGATGATATTTTATTTTTTGAAACTTCCAGTAATATCCATAAAGTCATTCTTCATGCGAAAAACCGGCAAATTGAATTTTTCAGCACCATAAAAGAACTGGCAAACACACTCGGCGGCGATTTTGTGCGCTGTCATCGGTCGTTTCTGGTTCATAAAAAGAATATAAAAGAAATAGACACGAAAAACCGGATCATCTATTTTACCAATGGAGAGACCTGCCTGATATCCACACGTATGATGAAAGAGCTCTAACCTCTCCCTGCCTGCTGGTATTCCCTGAGCTTTTGATTCAGGTTTTTGGATTCTCTTGTGTGCAGTCTCCAGATCACAAAGGAAACCACAGCAAAAACCAACAAAATGCCGAGAACCATAACGATCAGCATAAGAACATTTCCCTTATCCATCCACCCGAATCCATAACCGCACCCCAGCACCACCGCATTGATGTACAGATAATGCAGTCCCTTATTGATCAATATCCGCCTGCGGCTGATTTCCCGATAGGGATGAATAAAATTACCAAGGCTGCACAGAAACGCCAGCGCCAGAAGCTGCCAGAGGATATCCGCATTCAGGGATGTATTATGAAGCCAGAATATCTTGTTATAAACCGCACAGACAAAGACGCTGCCTGTCGTAACCATGCAGAAGGTCAGCAGCAGTTCCACCATTCTTTTTTTCGCACTTTCCGTCATATATGTCCTCGTTTCTGCGTCTGTTTTCCTCACATGCCGAGTCTCTTTTTTAACGTCGGCACATACTGCCTCGAAATCATCAGTCTCTCCCCGTTCCTCATCTGCGCCTCAAACCGTCCGCCGAAATCCGGCGCAAACTGTTCCACCTTGGCCAGATTGATAATCACCGATTTGGATGCCCGGAAAAAGTCTGTATTCGCATACGCCTCCTCAATCTCATACAGTTTATATCTGACCTCGAACACATCCTGTTCCAGATAGAGAAACACCTTATTATCCACGGCCTCGAAATAATAGATATCCCCCGCGTCAATCTGCCTGATCTTATCGTTGTCCGTGACCGTAAACTTCCCGCGCCTTGTCTTTAACTCATGAATCATGCGAAGGAGCGCCTCGTCCAGATCCCTGCACCTTACGATGATTTCTTCCTCTTCTCCGGGGGCAATATCCTGTATTGTGATTTTCATGTTTCCTTCCATTTCGCCATCAGACTTAATTTCTTACTTTCCCCTCGCCACTCTCGCCGGATACCACCTCTGAAACCATGCCGTAAAAATCCCCATCAAAGCAGGAAGCACAGAATTGATCAGTCCCGACAACTGGCTTACCGGCGAGCGCATCAAAAACCAGCTGATCCCTGCCGTAATCAGATACAGCATTCCCCAAAGCATGGTCAGAATACGGTTAGTCTTAATAAAAAGCGCATTTTGTAGCGCTTTCTCACCGCCATAACTGTTCATGGAATAATGAGCCGTAAGAGGCGTCAGCCCGCCAACGCAGGATACAAGCCACATCACGCCGAATGCCAGATAGGAAAAAGGCAGCATAAGCTTTTCGAATGCACCGGCCAGCATAACGATACAAAATCCCGTTACCAGCGCGCCGCCAAGCACGTCGTACACCGTTTTTTTATGCCGGTAATAAAGCAGCGGAACAAGCGCGCAGGCCGCAACACTGAGCAGACACCCGGACTGTTTGCTGATGGAGGATGCCACCCAAAAAACAATCCATGGAATCAGCATAATATTCATATCGGTATTTTTCTGTCCTGGAATCTCCCTCGTCTGCTTTGTCTGTGGACGGGAACTGCCGAAATAGTCATCCCATTTGAGCATCAGGCTAAAGTCGCCCCTCACGTGGTAAAGCCCCTGCATCATCGCCTCCTCCCCACGAATCTCTCCCGCCGCAATCGACCGCCATACGGTGATCGGCGTCTCGATTCTGGTATCGGCGGTAAGGGAGCCGTCCGTATAGACATGGCTGCCATCCTCTCCCAGCAGGATCTGATAGCATTCCCCCACGTCTGTGTAGCACATCTCCAACACGATATCTTTACCAGGCCAGCTCCCCTTCCGATAAAGCGCCGCCATCTGTCTGGTAAAGGTAAGCGTGTTCGACTCCTTCTTTGCTCCGGCAGCGTTTTCTCCCGTCCCGGCGTCCTCTCTTTCTATGCCCCAGCTTGCATCCGCACAGGCCTCAAAGGTATCCCGCGGCAGCAAAAGCTCGGAGAGCCGCTCCCTGCTCTTTTCTGAGATTCCACCGTCTATGTATTCTGCTCCCGCCTGCTCCACGCAGGAAAGGTAATCACCTGTCACCGCAGACAGCTCCGGCACCCGGAACAGTTCTCCCTGCCCGCAGAAAATTGTCGTATAATTCCCCGGCCCGCAGTGATGGTCAAAGAGACTGCACACCCCGTCATAATTTCCCTCTGCGGTATAAAACCCACAGGTAGATATCACCACCGTTCTTTTCCCACTCATATCATAGCGGGAAGGATGGCCGCCATTCCCTACCTGCCCCTCCTGTTCTTCCATAAAGGGAAGATTCATGGGAAGCTGACGGTCGATCAGATTTTTTAAGGCGCCCGGAACTGTAAAATAATACAGGGGAAAGCTCCAAACCGTGATATCCGCCCAGAGCAGATCCTGAATGACCTGCGCCATATCATCCTCGATACAGCACTTGCCGGGCGTGCGGTTCCAGCACGAAAAGCAGCCCAGACATGGCTTGATATCCATCCGGCAGACCGCACGTTCCCTGATCTGTACATCGCCCGCTTTCTGTTTTATCCCTCTCAAAAAAGCGCTTGTCAACTGATAGGTGTTGCTTTTTTCGCCCTTCGGACTCCCGTTTATCACCAAAATATTCATAGCCATCCGCCCTCCTTATCCTGTGGGCACATGGTAGCATGCTAAAGAATATGTGGCAATGAGACAGACGGTAAGAGGTAAAAATATGCGGGTAAGATGCAAAAACCAAACATCATTTCACAAGCGCCGCCGTCTCCCTCGCAATGGCAAGCTCCTCGTTGGTGGGAACCACCAGCACCTTCACCATGGAATCCGGCGTGCTGATCTCCAGTTCCTCCCCACGCTTATTGTTCTTCTCCTGATCCAGCGCGATGCCAAGATAGCCAAGTCTCTCACAGGCAAGCTTTCTGACCAAGGGACTGTTCTCTCCCACGCCGGCAGTAAAGCAGATCGCATCCACGCCGTTCATGGCCGCCGTGTATGCACCGATATACTTTGCCACACGGTACGAGAATGTCTCAATCGTGCGCACACCCCTGTCTTCTCCAGCGTTATAGGACTTCTCCAGATCCCGGAAATCCGAGGAAAGATTGTCGGAAAGGCCGAGCACACCGGACTTCTTATTGAGAACCGTCATCATCTCGTCGATACTCTTATTTTCCTTGTGTGCAATATACTCAATAATTGCCGGATCAATGTCACCGGAGCGTGTACCCATGATCAAGCCCTCAAGGGGTGTCAGACCCATGGAAGTATCCACACATCTGCCCTCCTTTACGGCAGAAATACTTGCGCCGTTGCCCAGATGGCAGACAATAATTTTCATGTCCTCATATTTTTTACCCAAAAGCTCTGCGGCCCTCTTCGACACATAGGAATGGCTGGTGCCATGGAAACCGTATCTTCTCACCTGATATTTCTCATAATACTCATAGGGCAGACCGTAGAGATATGCCTCCTTAGGCATGGTCTGATGGAAAGCCGTATCAAAAACGCCTACCATAGGGGTATCCGGCATCAGCTTTTTACAGGCGTCAATGCCGATCAGGTTTGCCGGATTATGTAAGGGTGCCAGGTCGTTGCATGCCTCAATCGCCTCGATCACCTCCTGCGTGATCACCGTAGAGGACGCAAACTTCTCACCGCCGTGTACGATCCGGTGTCCCACCGCGCCGATCTCGTCCAGAGACTTCACCACGCCCGTCTTCTCATTCATCAGGGCGTTTAATACCAGTTCAATCGCCTTGGTGTGATCGGGCATAGGAGTCACCGTCTCCTCCTTCTCTCCGCCGGCAGGCTGATATACAATCTGGCTTCCGTCGATACCGATTCTCTCACATAAGCCTTTGGCAATCTGTTTCTCCGTCTCCGAGTCGATGAGCTGAAATTTTAAGGAAGAACTTCCACAGTTGATTACTAATATGTTCATTGTTTTACCTTCTTTCTTTTCATATTGATCCGTGCCTTTTCGCAGTGCCACTCGAAACACCTTCGGTTTTCCTTTGGATAAGCTGACACGCCCCTCGAGAACTTCGTTCTCTCAGTCGTGTTGCAACACGACATGCTCGTGCAAAAAGTCCCGGTCTCATATACATATGATCCGTGCCTTTTCACCCTCGCGCGCCGTGTCAGCTTATCACGCAAGTTGTGCCTGCACCGCTGTCAATGCTACCACGCCCACAATATCCTGCCAGGAACAGCCGCGGGATAGGTCGTTGACAGGCTTCGCAATCCCCTGCAGCATGGGCCCGTAAGCCTCCGCCTTTCCAAGCCTCTGCACCAGCTTATAGCCGATATTGCCACAGTCCAGATTGGGAAAGATCAGCACGTTAGCCTTGCCCGCCACCTCACTGCCTGGCGCTTTGGCCTTCGCCACCTGGGGCACCAGCGCCGCGTCGGACTGCAGTTCTCCGTCGATACACAATCCGGGATACTGTTCGTGGGCAATCCGCGTCGCTTCCACCATCTTGTCCACCAGCGGATGCTTGGCGCTTCCCTTGGTAGAGTGGGACAGCATGGCGATAATCGGTTTCGCACCCACCAGGCTCTTAAAACTCTTCGCGGAAGTATCCGCGATGACCGCCAGTTCTTCCGCTGTGGGATCCTGATTCAGGCCGCAGTCTGCAAACAGGAAAGTACCATTCTCCCCATACTCGCAGTCCGGCACATCCAAAATAAAAAAGCCCGACACCAGCTTCACGCCGGGCGCCGTCTTCAAAATCTGCAGTGCCGGGCGCAGCGTGTCTGCCGTCGCGTGACATGCCCCCGCCACCATACCGTCGGCGTCGTTTGCCTTTACCATCACCACCCCAAAAGTCAGGTTATCTTTCAGCAGGATCTCCCTCGCCTTCTCCGGCGTCATTCCCTTGTTTTTTCTGGTCTCAAAGAGAAGTTCCACATACTCGTCCATCTTTTCCGTTTTCTCCGGATCAATAATCTGTACCCCGTCCAGTTCCACCTCAAGCCAGCCGGCGCCATCCATAATCTTCTCCTCGTTTCCAACCATGATAATATTGGCGATCCCCTCTTTTAAAATGTTTGCCGCCGCAATCAGTGTTCTCTTATCGTTTGTCTCCGGCAGAACAATCGTCTTCTTGTCGCTTCTGGCCTTCTCTTTCATCAGATCAATATAAGACATAGCTATACCCTCCTAAACATAAATTTACATCTATTATATAATATCGCAAATACAAACGCTACATCAAAAGCACGGATTTTTGATCTGTTTTTCATAAAAAACAATACAAATCCACCGCCTTGTGATAAACTGGTTACAGTATTATTTCAGGAGAAAGGAATCAGCCATGAAAACGGTCGGTATTATTGCGGAATACAATCCCTTTCATAACGGACATGCCTATCATATCCAAAAGGCAAGGGAACTCACAGGCGCGGACTACTGTGTCGTCATCATGAGCGGCGACTATGTGCAGCGCGGTGCTCCTGCCATGATGGGCAAACATCTGAGGACGGTATCTGCTCTGGCCGGCGGCGCAGATCTTGTGATTGAACTGCCCGTCTGCTATTCCCTTGGCAGCGCCGAATATTTTGCCCACGGCGCCGTGACGCTCCTCGACCTGTTGGGGATTGTCGATTTTCTCTGCTTTGGCAGCGAATGCGGCGATATTGACCTGCTCATGAATTTTGCAAAAGAACTGCGCAACGAGACTCCTGTCTTCAAGGAGACCCTCGCCAGAGAGCTTCGCGCGGGACACACCTATCCATTGGCAAGGAATGTTGCTCTGGAAGCATCCGCTCCCTACCTGACGGCGCATACCAACATTCTTACAAGCCCCAATAACATTCTGGCCATTGAATACTGCAAGGCGCTTCTCTCACGGAAAAGCAGGATTGTGCCCTGTACCGTTATGCGAACCGGTGCCTCCTACCATGACGACAGCCTGGAGACCAGTTTCTGTTCTGCCAGGGCAATCCGCGATTCCCTGAGACAGCCGGAAGTTTCTAACATCGTCGCAAAACAAGTGCCCTCCTGCGTCCAAAAACTGGCGACAAATGACTACCGGAAAACCTTTCCGATCTTTGAGGATGATTTTTCGTTATTGGTGCATTATAGTCTGCTTCGCGGAGCAGTTTCCGGTTTTACAAACTACCATGATATCGACAAAGAGCTGTCTGACCGTATTCTCAAGTTTTTACCCGGATACCGGGATTTCCGCTCTTTCTGCGACCAGTTAAAATCAAAAAACAGAACCTATGTCAGGATATCCCGCAGCCTTTTTCATATTTTACTGGATATCCGGCAGGAAGACTTTCTCCGTTATATACAGGAAGGAGAAATTTTCTATGCCCGCATGCTTGGTTTTCGCGAGAGCGCGTCCCCTCTCCTGACCGCCCTCAAGAAAAACGCTTCCGTTCCGCTTCTTTCAAAACTTGCGGATGCAGAAAAACAGCTTGCACCGACAGGCCTTTCCATGCTGGAAAAGGATGTCTATGCAAGCCATATCTACCAGAGTGTTATCCGTCATAAATTCCCCGACGGGGATCCCTCTTCTGAGATCAACGAATACAAAAAGCCCATCATTAAAATGTAACGCCCCTGTCAGGCCGGACTCAGCACTTCGCTGATCCGGTTTACAATCCTGTCTCTCACCATCTCGGCAATCTCCGTCGTAGTCATACCCTTGTATTCCTCATATGGGATTGCCTTCAAAAAGTGAACCTGTGTCTCCACCTTTCTCAATGTCCACTCTTCAAACACCCGATAGGAATCAATCAGCGCCACCGGCACAATCGGCACTCTCGCCTTCACGGCGCTCTTAAAGCATCCGGGCTTAAATTCTCCTACCGTATTGTGATTATGATAGTATCCGCCCTCCGGAAATATAATAAAGCGCCTTCCCTTTTTTGTATCCTCCGCCACTTCTTTTATGACCCCTATGGACTGTCTGGTATCGTCTTTTTTCAGGCGTTTTCCCTGGACAAGATCAATGAACTGCTTGACCAGAAAACCATGGGATTTTGCATCGTCGATTACCACCGAACAGGGCGCGTCATGGGATATCATGATTCCCAGCGCATCATATTTCCCCTGATGGTTCGGCGCCATAATATACCCGCCCTCTCCCGGCAGATTTTCCACGCCATATTTTTTCGTTGTAATATGCCCGGCCCGCATCATTCGCCTGATCGCCAGCCTGGCGTAGGCATAGCGCGCTTCCTCGCCATAGCGTTCCACATGCCTCGCCTTATATGCCATTTTGGGAACCATGTAGATTCTCGGCAGATTCCACAGGATCACCTTGATAAAACGTATCATAATTTCCTCCGTTCAAAGAATACCGTCTCTTTCCCTTACAATAACGGTGAAAAGAGTTTTAAAACCGGGCCAATAATATTAGTCTTTACAAACTTTTCTTTACACCATTCCAGCGTAATCTGCTCCGAAACAGCAAACGTATCCTCCATATCTTTCTTTAACGCCGCCACGGCATCCGCCTGATACAGGAACACGCCGCACTCAAAATGATGGTAAAAGCTTCTGTAATCAAAGTTGATCGTGCCAACCGTCGCCAGCTCATCATCACAGAGCACACATTTGGAGTGGATAAAACCGGGTGTATACTGATAAATGCCGACCCCCGCCTGAATCAGGTTCTGATAATTCGACTGTGTCAGCCAGTACACAAACTTTTTGTCCGGCACACCGGGCGTGACGATCCGCACATCCACACCCCTTTTCGCCGCCAGCTTCATCGCTGTGATCATCTCATTATCCGTAACCAGATAGGGTGTGTAAATATACACATACTTCTTTGCGTTTCCCAGTATATTCAGATAGACGTTCTCCCCCGTGATCTCATCGTCAAAGGGCGTGTCCATGTATGGCTGCACGTAGCCATTTTCCGGAAGCTTCTTTTCAAAATGATGCCGGTACCTGTTATAGTCTTCCTTGGTATAGCGGGACATATTCCACATCTGCAAAAACATCACCGTAAAGTTCCAGACAGCCTCTCCCTCAATCCGGATACCGGCGTCCTTCCAGTGATCCCCGTGGGGATGTTTGTAATTGATATACTCGTCCGCCATATTGATGCCGCCGGTATAGCCGATCTTACCGTCAATCACCACAATCTTTCTGTGATCCCTGTTGTTGAGCACAAGGGACATAAATGGAACAAGCCTGTTAAAGGCCACACATTTGATCCCTTTTTTTTCAATGATCTCGTTATATTTTTTCGGGAGAAGGAAAACGCTGCCCACATCATCGTAGATCAGCCGCACCTCAACGCCCTCTTTCACCTTGCGCTCCAGAATTTCAAGCACGGCATTCCACATCCTGCCCTCTGCAAGAATAAAATATTCCAGAAAAACAAAGTGCTCTGCTTTCTCAAGATCGGCAAGAAGCGCCTCCCAATAAGGCAGGCCCTCAGAGTAGTAAGTGGTTGCTGTATGATCCCACACCGGCGACGCCGCATAAGCCGTCAAATATCTGCTCTGATTGGCAACCGCCCGATCCTTCTCTTCCAACGCCCTCTGCACCGTCTCATCCTGCATCAGAATTTCCTGCACCTGCACATTTGTCCGCTCCACACTGTCCCGCAGTTTTTTCGGCACGATAACATGTCCAAAGAACAGATACATCACCCCTCCAAAAAGCGGAAACGTGAGAATCGGCACCACCCATGCCAGCTTTACCGCCGGATTATTGGGCCGCCATATGATATAAATCACGGCGCAAAAACTCAAAAAACGCAGTATAAACGCAATTCCCACATAGTAACTGCCCCATTTGAAAATCTCCAGCAGGAAAAATCCCACCTGAATAAGAACGATGATCGCCGTGATGACCACTCGGTTTAATGCATATTGCAAAAATTTTCTCATTTTAAAAATCCGTTCACTATCTGCTCTTCCGCTTCCTTCTCCGTAAGGCCCAGCGTCATGAGCTTAATCAACTGTTCTCCCGCGATCTTGCCGATCGCCGCCTCATGAATCAAATTTGCGTCAATGTCATTGGCTGTCAGTTCCGGAATTGCGCTGACACTGGCCTCATCCATAATGATAGCATCACATTCGCTGTGTCCATGGCAGCTTGCATTACCCACAATGCGGCTTCTGAATACCTGACTGGAATGTCCCTTCGCGACCGATCTCGAAATCAGATTCACGGAGGAATCCGCCCCCGCCATGTCCACCTTAAAATCTGTCTCCGCATGCTGTTTCCCGTGGGTCATGATCTTTTCCCGGATCACCAGGCTGGCACCCTGCGCCACCTGCGCGTTTGTCGTCCGGACTGTGGAATCAATGCCCTTGATCTGCACCGTCTCCATCTCAAGCGCAGCGCCCTCGGCAAGATGAATTTCCGTGGTTGGATTCATAATTCTCTCCCCGCTGCCATCTCCGGAGCCATAATGTTTTTCCACATATCTCACCTTCGCGTTTTTTTCTACAAAAAAACGGTGAATACCGGAATGTGACGAAACGTCTGACCCGCTGTTATGAATACCGCAGCCGGCTATGATCGTGACATCGCTGTCCTCTCCCACAAAGAAATCGTTGTACACGCTTTCCTTAAGGCCGCTCTTGCTTAAAACCACAGGAATATGAACGCTCTCCGACTTCGTCCCCGGCTTGATTCGGATATCAATGCCCGAACGGTCTTCTTTCGTAATAATGTCAATATTTGCCGTCGTATTTCTTCCCGCCAGCTCGCCGTTGGCACGGATATTGTAAGCGCCTTCCGGCACTTCATGCAGGCCTGCCACCTGATCCAGCAGTTCCCGTTGTATTGCGTCCATAATTTATCCTCCCTGACAGAGAATGCCGCATTTCAGGCATTCTCTCACGTGAGACTTAGAACTTCTTCGCGAAGCAGCCCATGCTGCGAGTGATTAGAAGTTCTTCTCACGTTGTTATAGTTTATCAGCTAAAGTTTTACAGGGCTGCCCTGCTCCCAAAAGATCAGGCATAATTTCTTCCCTGCTGCCCACTTTTTCAATCCTGCCGTCCGAAAGAAGCACAATCTGATCCGCAATATTCAAGATTCTCTCCTGATGGGAAATGATCAGAATCGTTCCTTTCGTCTCTTCGTGCATTTTTTCAAAAACACGAATCAGGCTCTGAAAGCTCCACAGATCAATCCCCGCCTCCGGCTCGTCAAAGATAGCAAGCCGGCTCTTGCGCGCCATGATCATTGCAATTTCAATACGTTTCAGTTCTCCGCCTGAGAGACTTGCATTGATTTCACGGTTTACATAATCTCTTGCACAGAGACCCACCTCGGAGAGCATGGCACAGATCTCCGAAATGTCCGTATCCTTTCCCGCCGCGATGGAAAGAAGGTCTTTCACCGTAATTCCTTTAAACCGAACCGGCTGTTGGAAAGCAAACCCGATTCCAAGTTTTGCCCGCTCCGTAATGGATTTGTCCGTGATATCGACACCATCCAGGAAAATCCGTCCTTCCGTCGGGGTGAGAATACCCGCCACAATCTTTGCAAGCGTGGATTTCCCGCTCCCGTTCGGCCCTGTGACCGCCACAAACTGATCCTCTATCGTCAGATTAATATTCCTTAATATTTCTATCTCTTTTCCGTTGTCCTCATTCTCCGCCTGAAAAGAGATGTTTCTAAGCTCCAGCATCATAAACCTCCAACTGTACAGGACATTTCCGGTTACTTTATCCGAAAAGATCCTTAGTAGATTATCTTAGCACAAATACCGCCGAAAGGCAAATCCGGCCACGTAGGAAATTCATCCCGAAAACCTTTTCCTTTCCCCATGATTTGAAATATGACATCACTCATAGTATAATAACATTTTAGACAGAAAGGGGAGAAATAACAATGGGATTGGCGGAAATTTTAAGTATTATAACAGTTATTATGCTTTTTGTGATCCTTCTGCTACAGATTTTGGATCGCAAAAAAACCAACACCGAAGAGATAACGTCCCTGTTAAAGCGAAACGCCGAGGAGCAGCGAAGCGATGTACAAAAGCAGATTGCAAACGGTGCGACAGAACAGTTCGAACGTTTTGGCTTGATACAGAAGAGCATTCAGGATACCCTGTCGTCAAACCGCAGCGAAGTCAACCAACAGCTCCATACCTTCGGCGAGCAGGTCGACAACCGCCTTTCTTCCATTCAGCGCGCCAATACGGAAAATATTGAAAAAATCAACACGACCCTCGAGAACAAAATGAAAGCCTTACAGGAAAGCAACGAAAAGAGGCTTGAGCAAATACAGGGCGTGGTGGATGAAAAATTACAGAAGACACTGGAAACCCGTCTTGCAAAGTCTTTTGAACTGGTCAGCAAACAACTTGAGAGCGTGGGACAGGGACTTGGTGAAATGAAAGCGCTCGCCGCCGATGCAAAGTCGCTGAAAAATGCCCTCACTAATGTAAAGGAACGCGGCACATACGGCGAGATCCGCCTTGAAATGCTGCTCTCCGACATTCTTGCGCCGACGCAGTATGAAACCAATGTGGAAATCGCAGACGGCAAGCGCGTAGAGTTTGCCATCAAGCTCCCCGGCAGCGGGGATACCCCCTTGCTTTTACCGATCGACAGCAAGTTCCCCATCGAGGACTACAACCGGCTGATCGACGCGGAGGATAAACAGGCAATCGACGAGGCGCGCCATTCCCTTGCCCTGAAAATCCGCGCTTTTGCCAAGGAGATTCATGACAAATATATCGTACCTCCGAAGACCACCGATTTTGCGCTGATGTTTTTACCCACGGAGGGCCTGTACGCGGAAGTCGTTCAAAATTCGGCTTTGTTCGAGGAGCTTAGGGATAAATACAAAATTACGGCGGTCGGCGCGACTACGCTCTCGGCGTTTCTTTCCTCCCTGCAAATGGGCTTTAAGACGCTTGCCATCGAACAGCGGTCGCAGGAAGTATGGGATACGCTCCGTGCCGTGAAGTCGGAATTTATTAAATTCGGCGATATGCTTGATAAGGCGCAAAAGCAGATTCAGACTGCCGATAAGACACTCTCCGACATTGTCGGCAAGCGTACACGGGCAATCAACCGGACGCTTCGCGGCGTAGAGGAATTAACGGACACGGATACCCCTTTTCAGGCTGCATTGGAGGATACCGCCGACGAAACATAATAAAAGTAAAGGACGGCTGTCTGTGCAAGCGCACCGACAGCCGTTTCATTTTCCGCAACAGTTTCCCTGTCACCTTCCGTTATGCAATATAGGGTGCGATCGCCGCCTCTACTTCCGAGATCTGCGCATTGGTTTCCAAAATCCGGAACTCAACTTTCTTCGACAAATCCATGGAAAAAATACCCATGATAGACTTCGCATCAACCACATATCTGCCGGTGGCCATGTCAAAGTATCCGTCGAATTTTTCAATTGCACTTACAAAACCTTTGACCTTGTCAATGGAATTTAAATCCAGCATATACGTCTTCATTTCCACACCTCCTCTTCCATGTGACACTGTTCCACTCCCCTTTTTTATGATTTTATGCCATTTTGGAAGATTTGTACAGAGGTTTTTATGATTAACGGCGCAATTCGTCATAGATCCCGCCCAGTAAATCGGAGGTAAGCGCCACTTCATTGAGCACCGTATAGCGATCCTTTCTGGTATCTGCCGCCTTAAGCCATGCATCCGTAAAGATTTTCTTCGTAATACCCCAGTTCATGGGATCCATGTCCATATGATAAGCCCTCATAACCGTCTCCAGACGGCTCACATCCCGTCCCTGCAGACGACAGCTCACAAGGCTGCCAAGGGCCACTGCCATACCGTGGGAAATGGAAATCTCCCTGTAGTTTTCTTCCAGGGAATGACAGAAAAGATGCTCCGACCCGCTGCTTGGTCTGGAATTTCCCGCGATCTCCATCGCCAGTCCGCCAAGTACTAACGCCTGCGTCAGAATCTTAATAAACTCTTTACTCTTTAACGACTTCTCCTCGTTATAGCAAAGCGAGGAGAATGCCATATCGGACAAAAGATAGGAAAAACCGTCCACCCGGTCTCCCCTGTGCGCCGCATCTAATTTCCAGTCATAAAGCGCGGTGTACTTGCTTATGGTGTCTCCAATACCCGACTGCAAATGGGAAAGCGGCGCGTTAATCACCACGTTCACGTCCACCACAATCCCTGCAGGTATGGTGCATTTGAAAGTCTTTCTCGCATCGCCCTCCGTGCCAAGCACCGCCACCGGCGACGAAAGACTGTCATTGCTCAGGGTCGTAGGTACGCAGATATAAGAAATTTTTCCGACAAACCCTGCGTACTTTGCCACATCCAGAACCTTGCCGCCGCCCACGCCGATAATGACCTCCACGTCTTTCATGCAGATGTATTTCGCCAGCTCCATGGCTTCCTCAAAACTGTTCTCTTCTATGAGATAAAGCTCGCTCTTAGGCAGATCACGCTTCATTTCGTCAAGGTAAGCGCCCATAATCGGGAGCAGGGATTCCTCCGTCGCAATCACTGTCCGCTTCTTTTCTATCCCCGGAATACAATCCGCCAAAATTTCATTTAACCGCTCGCAGGCTCCTTCCTCAATAAAGAGACACCCCGGTAAATTAAACTGATTCATTCACACCATTCCTCCGAATTAAAATGCCGTTTCTCAAAAGCGTATTGTCGATATAGTGTCTGGAAAAGAGGATCGTACCCTCCCGCGGAATCTCGATGTCCTCCTCCTCGCAATTGATGATAACCTCCACATAATTGTCCACCCAGCCCATCTTGTTAAACTCGATCACTCTGGGCCTGTTGATCTTGTTCGGAAAGTGGAAGTCACGGCTTCGTAAGAGAGGCTCTGACCTGCGCAGATGCAGCAGGCTTTTGATAATATCTGTCCGTTCACTGTAAACGCCCCTGTCGATTTCCTCCCATGGCATACAGCGGCGGCAGTCCGGATCATGCCCGCCCTCCATGGCAATCTCTGTGCCATAATAGATGCAGGGTGAACCTGGCATCGTGAAAAGCACCGCCAACTGCTGAAAATACTCGTCCAGATTCTTTACGTCACTGCGAAGCCTTTTCGTGTCATGAGAGTCTAACAGATTGAAAAGCACATCGTTTGTCTGCTGCATATAGCGTGTGTAACAGCGGTTGATCGTATACTCGAAATCCTCGTTTGTGAGACTCTTGTCAATCCAGAAATCCTTGATGCTCTCCCCCAGCGGATAATTCATAACCGAATCAAATTCGTCGCCCCGAAGCCACGGCATGGCATCGTGCCAGATCTCTCCCAGAATATAGAGATCCGGTTTGATGGCTTTTAATCGTCTGCGGAGTTCCTTACAAAAAGTGTGGGAAACCTCATTCGCCACATCCAGCCTGATTCCGTCCACATCATAATTTCTGACCCAATTCTCACAAACACCGATCAGATAATCCCGTACCTTCGGATTGTTGGTGTTTAATTTCGGCATATTATCGTAAAAGGCAAAGGTATAATACTTCTTCGCCCGCGCACGGTTCCCCTCCGTCTCAAAGGGCCACTCGTTCACCATAAACCAGTCCCAGTATTCCGACTGCGGCCCCTTCTCCTTCACGTCAAGCCAGGGCGCAAAACCCTCGCCGGAATGGTTGAACACGCCGTCTAGCATCACGCGGATTCCCCTGTCGTGCGCCTCTCTGACTAACGTCCTCATGGTTTCCTCCGACCCGAAATGAGGATCAATCTTTGTGTAATCCGTGGTATCATACTTATGGGAGGTGGGCGATTCGTTGACAGGCGTCAGGTACAGTCCCGACACCCCCAAGTCCCTGATATAGTCCAGTTTATTGATAATGCCCTGCAGGTCCCCGCCAAAAAACTCCTCGTTGGTGACAGATCCCCTCACCCGCCATGGCAGCGTCCCTTCCGGATTGATAGAAGGGTCTCCGTTACAGAAGCGCTCCGGAAATATCTGATACCAGATCGTATCATTCACCCAGTCAGGCGTCACCGGAAGGTCAGCCGGATTCATCCACGGAAAAATAAAATACTGTCTGCTTCTCCCTTCAAGCGCCATCTGCTCTTCCGACACAAACCCGTCCTCAAAATAAAACCACCGCTCATTCTCCGCCTGCAGTTCAAAATAATATTTAAGCCTTTTGTACTCGGGCCTGATCGTGGTAGTCCACCAGAGCTGGTTTTTCAGGCGTTTCTTAAAGGGAATGTTTACCGCCTCCCCCTCCCAACTCTCCCCGCCGCCCAGAATACCGGCATTGAAAGGATCGCCATAGATCAAATTCACATACTTGATATCATACCCCGTCCTGATATTGATAACAAGCTGTTCCTCATCCAGCGGATAGCAGTAATTGTCGTTCGCCCTGTGATACACCGCGTTAAAATCCATATGATCCCACCCTTTCTCTGTTTCCCCATTTTTTCCGTTTCGAAAGAAAACGTTTTCCGTTTGCTCTATCATAATGCTTCCGCGTAAAAAAAGCAAGCACTTTTACACGAAAGCCCTCTATCAAAAACCAAAAAGGCACAGAAGCTGATACACCAGACAGGCCACAACCCATGCAACGCCGCACTGCATACAGACCACGCCCAGCGTCTTAACCGCAGAGCCAAGCTCTCTCCTGATGGTCGCCACCGCCGCCACGCAGGGCGTGTAGAGCAAGGTAAATACCAAAAAGCTCACGGCCGAAGCTGGCGTAAAAATCGTTCCCAGCGTATCGCTTAAGTTTACCATAGAGGAGCCTGTCAGAACGCCCAGCGTGCTCACCACCGCCTCCTTCGCCGTAAAGCCGCTGATCAACGCCGTCGTCGCCCGCCAGTCGTTAAATCCCACCGGCCCAAAAAGCGGCGCAATCCATTTTCCGATCATAGCGAGCAGGCTCTCTCCCGAATCCGACACCACATTAAATCGCATGTCAAAGGTCTGTAAAAACCAAATCAGAATCGTCGCGACAAAAATAATCGTAAAGGCACGCTGTACAAAATCCTTCGCCTTATCCCACATCAGCAACAGTACGCTCTTTGCGGAAGGGAAACGATAGTTGGGAAGCTCCATCATAAAGGGCATGGAACTGCCACGAAACGCTGTCTTTTTCAAGACCACAGCGCAGAGAAGCCCCACCAGAATGCCGAAGGCATAAAGCCCCATCATCACAAGAGCCGTCCGCTTTGCAAAAAAAGCCGCCGCAAACAGCGCGTAAATCGGAATTTTCGCCGAGCAGCTTATAAAAGGGATCAGCAGAATGGTCATTTTCTTATCCCGCTCCGAAGAGAGGGTTCTCGTAGACATCACCGCCGGCACACTGCACCCAAAGCCAATCAGCATGGACACGAAACTCTTCCCCGAAAGACCGATTTTTCGCAAGGGTCTGTCCATCACAAAGGCGATGCGCGCCATGTAGCCCGAATCCTCCAGAATGGACAGGAAGAAAAACAAAATGACAATAATCGGGAGGAAGCTCAACACACTTCCCACACCCGTGAATATGCCATCTATCACCAGACTCTTCACCACGGGATTGATCCCGTAATCCACAAGCGCCTGTTCCACCACCCCGGACAAAGCATCGATACCCATACTTAAAAGGTCGCTCAAAAAGCTACCGATCAGCCCGAAAGTCAGGTAAAACACTACCACCATAATAAGCACAAACGCGGGAATGGCCAGATATCTGCCGGTGAGCACACTGTCAATCTTCCGGCTCCTGATACGTTCCCTGCTCTCCTTGCAGCGGATCACCGCACGGGAGCAGATTCGCTCGATAAAATCATAGCGCATGGCCGCCAAAGCGGCATTCCGATCCATCCCGCTGTCCTGTTCCATCTCCACCACGCTATGTTCCATCAGCTCCAGCTCGTTCTCCGAAAGAGCCAGCCTTTCTATGATTTCCCGGTCTCCCTCCACAATCTTGGTAGCCGCAAACCGGGGCGACATGCCGATCCGCTCTGCGTGATCCTCCACCTGATGACTGACTGCATGAATACAACGGTGTACCGGGCCTTTTTCACAAAAATCCGTCACCTTCGGATAAATCCGTCTGGAAGCAACCTCTCTGATAGCTCCGATCAAATCCTCAATGCCTTCATTCTTTACGGCGCTGATTGGCACTACCGGAACTCCCAGCGCCTCCTCCATAGCCTCAATGTCAATGGTGCCTCCGTTTCCCCGCACCTCGTCCATCATGTTGAGCGCAATCACCATAGGAATATGTAACTCCAAAAGCTGAAGCGTCAGATAGAGATTTCTCTCAATGTTGGTGGCATCCACAATGTTAATGATCCCGTCCGGCTTCTCCTGTAAAATAAAGCTGCGGGTTACGATCTCCTCATTGGTATAGGGTCTGATCGAGTAGATACCCGGCAGATCCACCACCGCGTTTCCTTTTTCGCCCCGTATCTCTCCCATCTTGGAGTCCACCGTCACGCCGGGAAAATTGCCCACATGCTGGTTAGATCCCGTCAACTGATTAAATAATGTTGTCTTGCCGCTGTTCTGATTGCCTGCCAATGCGTATATCATACTTTATCCTTCCGCCACTTCGATACGTGCCGCGTCCTCCTTCCGAATGGTCAGTTCATACCCCCGCAGATATATTTCAATCGGGTCTCCCATAGGTGCAACCTTCTGCACGGTAACCGTCGTCTGCGGAATCAGCCCCATATCGAGAAGGCGCACCCGAAGCTGCCCCTCTCCACCCACTTTGGTGATTTTTACTGTTTTTCCAATCGTTGCTTCATCTAACGTCATTTTTATCTCCATTTCCTTTTCCATCTGCCTGCGCCGCCCTCTTTACATCCATCCTGCAGCATCTCATCCTGCGTAAACATGCCGAAAGGCTTTGTAAGTTCTTCTCATTCCCTCTTCAAAATCCGTATATTCCAGAGAAAGTTCCCTCTTTCCCTTCTCATTATCGCACAGATGCGTCTCCGCCGCTGTCGCCGGGAAAGGTACCGGCACTCCCTGCACCATTGCCTGTTCCACTGTAAGCGGCACCTCCGCAGCCCCTGCCAGATCCTCCGGCTCCGCCACCGCCCGCAGCGTCCCAAAGAACGCGTCATAGGTGAGCACCTGATCCTGGCATACATTATAAGCCTGCCCGAAAGCTTTCTCATTGCCGAGACCTCTCATAATGGCATGAGCCGCATCCTTCACATAGACAAACTGGAACCGGCCGTCCGCATCCGTAAACCGGGGCAGCACATGGTTCGTCAGAAGCATTTGGATATAGGCCGCCTCTCTGGGCGCATAATTGTAAGGGCCATAGAGAATTGCCGGACGAAACACCGTGTAAGGGATATTTCTCATGGTACAAATCCTGCGTATCTCCTCCTCAAGAGCAACCTTTCCCGCAATATACGCTCCCGCCTCCCCGCCAAGCGGTCTTTTTTCAAATGGCGTCTCCTCCGTCCTGAATGAAAAAGGATCTCTCTCGTACACATCCACGGTACTGATCAGAATGTACTGTCCGATCTTTCCCTTGATATTTTCTATGGTTGTCTGCACATCTCCGGGCGCGTAGGCACAGAAGTCCACCACCGCATCGTAATCCTCTATACAGGCCGCCGTCCTTTCATGCCTGTCTGCCTTAATCTGCCTGACCCCAAATGTCTCCATAGAGTAAGTGCCACGATTCCAGACGGTAATCTCATGTTCCTTCGCCGCCTCCATCACAAAGACCCTGCCGTAAAAATAGCTTCCGCCGATTACCAAAAGTTTCATAAAGCCTCCATAAACGGATTATAATACCGGCTTCCGTTGCTGAAAGTCACCCCCAGGCCGATCACCAGAACCGCCAGCGCAAACCCGATTGCCAGCCAGTCGTTTTTCTGCAATTTCCTCTGCATATACCATGTCCGTTTCTTTTCCTTGCCGAACCCGCGAAGTTCCATGGCGTTACTGACCACCTCAATGCGATTAATACTCGACATGATAAGCGGCAGAAGAATCGCCACCGAATTTTTCAGCCTTGTAAAAAGCTTATCCTTTCCCGATAAATCTATGCCCCTTGCCTGCTGTGCCTGACTGATATTCCGGTACTCTCTCTGCACATCAGGTATGTAGCGAAGCGCCAGACTCACCGCATAGCCCGCCCGGTAGCTCACCCCGATTCTTGCCAGAGACGAGGCGAACTCGCTTGGATCTGTACAGGCAATAAAGAGCAGGGCGATGGGCACCACGCAGATGACTTTCAGCGTAATATTCAGATGATAAAACAACTGCTGGGCCGTAACCGTATATCTCCCCACAATGGGAAACAATACATTTCTGCTTTCGTAGACCTCCACCCCATACTCCGGTGTGAACAGATAAATAAAAAAATTATTGAGTAAAAGAAACACAGCAGCCAGTCCCAGTACAACGCTGATATCCCTGATTTTAATCTGACTGATCTTAAAAATCACCGCCCCGATCAACAGCATACAGATCAGCACGCGGGTGTCGAAGGTAACCATGGACGCCACGCTCCATGCAAGGAAAAAGACCAGCTTTGCAGTTCCCGTCAACTCATGTACCGGGCTGGGCCGTTTGATATAATTCAGTATTGCTACCCGTGCCATCTCATCCCTCCTGCTTTCTTCTGTGCGCCTCCTCGTAGGCGATAAACCGTTCCGTAAATTTCTGTGGATTTTCTATGCCACACGCCATACTGAACGTATAAAGGCTGGTCTCCTTCAAGTTCGCCCGCCGCACCAGATCCGGGTCATTGAGTACATGCGCCGCCGTGGTGTCCGCCAGCAGCTCTCCCTCACAGAACACAATCGCTCTCGGCGTATATTCTAACATCAGATGCATATCATGGGTAATCATAATAATCGTAAAGCCCTGCTCGTTCAGGCTCTTCAAAAATTCCATGATCTCCGTATAGTGATGATAATCCTGCCCTGCCGTAGGCTCGTCCAGAATAATGATTCGGGGCTGTTGTACCAGAATGCCGGCGATGGTCACCCGCTTTTTCTGCCCGAAGGAAAGCGCCGACACAGGCCATTTGCGGAAAGGATAAAGGCCGCATATTTTCAGGGTTTCCTCCACCCGTTCCTTTCGCTCTCCGGCACTCATATCGCCCGCAAGAAGCGCCATCTCCACCTCGTCCCAGATCAGGGGCTTAGAGATCATCTGGTTGGGATTCTGCATCACATAGCCGATCCGGCTCGCCCGCTCCTTTATGGTGTCGTCTGACAGATCTCTCCCCTCCAGGCAAATCTTTCCCGCCGTGGGTTTTTCAAAGCCGCAGATCAGCTTGGCGAGGGTGCTCTTTCCCGCGCCGTTTTTTCCTACGATGCTGACCATCTCGCCCTCTTTGATGGAAAAACTCACGTCTTTCAGGTTCTGTACTTCCGGTGTATAACCGAAGCTCAAATTCTCCACGCTGAGGATATCCCGTTTCTGCGCACCGGCTTCCCCGATATCCTCGTTGTCACGATACCAGGCCCGCACCTTCTCCTTGTGTGCCTCCGACAACTGCAGGCTGTCCACATGCTGGGGTTCCAGCTTTTCCGTAATCGGAACGCCCGCGTAGCGGAGCGCCGTCAGATAAAGCGGCTCTCTGATGCCATGTTCCAGGAGCATCGTATCTGCCAGAAACGCCTTCGTCGGCATATCCGCCACAATCCGGCCCTCCTCCATGAGTACGATCCGGTCAATCTTTCGCCACAGCACATCCTCCAGACGGTGCTCAATGATGATCACCGCCGCGCCGGTGCGCTCCTGCACCTCGTCGATCAGCTCGATCGCAGCCCTGCCCGCCGCCGGATCCAGATTCGCAAGAGGTTCATCGAAGAGAAGGACTTTCACCTTTTCCACCATGACTCCCGCCAGACTGACCCGCTGCTTCTGTCCGCCGGAAAGTTCGTGGGGCGCATATTCCAGATGATGGTCAATATCCACCAGTTTCGCCGTCTCCTCCACAATCCGTTTCATCTCATCCTGCACAACACAGTCGTTTTCCAGCGCAAAGGCGATATCCTCCCCCACCGTCAGACCGATAAACTGCCCGTCCGTATCCTGCAGAACCGTCCCTACCATCTGGCTTAAAGCAAAAATGCTTTCCTTTTTCGGGTCTTTTCCCCCAACCAGAAGTTCTCCCGTATTCTCCCCCGGATAGGCATAGGGAATCAGGCCGTTGATACAGCTTCCAATGGTGCTTTTTCCACTGCCGGACGCGCCCGCAATCAACACCTTCTCTCCCGGATAGATATCCAGATTAATGTGATGCAATGTGGGCGTTGCCTGTGCCCTGTACTGAAATCCATAATCTCTAAAAGAAATGATGGGCTGTGCCATACCGTTTCTCCTTTACACAGAAACAGATTCGAGAGACACTCCCCCGAATCTGTCTGTTTTTTGTTCTTAATCCTCTTTCTCAAGAGAACCTTTCTTCACCACGGTCTTCGCATAACCGAGCAGTAACAGAGTTCCCACAACGCCGGTGGTGATAATATTTGCCACCGCAGCCATAAGTCCCTGTGCGAACAGCTTCTCAATGGGCTCTGCGTAAATCAGGATATCCAGGACAGGCGCTACCACACCCCACGCCAGGACATGCGCGATGACCTGCGCCACGTTAAAATGGATAAGCTTCTTACTGTCAATTCCATCCTCCACGTTCAGCTTCATAGTGGCAAGACCGATCACCAGACCAACGAAAGCGGACGCAATAATCCAGCTCCACCAGGGGCCGTAGCTCGTAGCGTCAATCAGTGTATGGCCGATAAACCCGATCAGAATACCTGCGATGGGCCCAAACAGTGTCGCAAATACCGCCTCCACTGCATACTGTAAGCTGATGTTCGTGTTCGGCACGGGCGACGGGATAGCCACCTTACCCAGAACAAAGAACAGTGCCGCGCCGATACCGATCGCAACGACGCTCTTTACGGACAGCTTTTTCATAAAAAAGACCTCCCTCATATGTATTATTATTTGTATGAAAAATCATCTTTATTATAGTCTGCGAAACCCCTGTATGTCAACCGCCGTTAATTTTTAAAACTGTGAATCGGCGCGGGGATTCTCCCGCCGCGGTTCACAAAAGCCTCGCAGGAAAACCCGTTGACCGGCATGACAGGCGCATAGCCAAACAACCCGCCAAACTCTACCTTTTCTCCCACGCTTTTGCCGATAGCCGGAATAATACGCACCGCCGTGGTCTTCTGGTTCACCATGCCGATTGCCATCTCATCCGCAATGATACCCGCAATCGTGGTATTCGGCGTATCGCCCGGAATTGCCAGCATGTCAAGTCCTACGGAACAGACACAAGTCATTGCCTCCAGCTTTTCTATGGTGAGGGCTCCCGCAACTACCGCGTCAATCATGCCCTGATCCTCACTGACAGGGATAAACGCCCCGCTTAAGCCGCCCACATAGGAGGACGCCATCACACCGCCCTTTTTCACCTGATCGTTTAAAAGCGCAAGCGCCGCCGTCGTTCCCGGCGCACCCGCATACTCCAGCCCAATTTCACAAAGAATATCCGCCACGCTGTCACCGATGGCCGGCGTAGGCGCAAGGGATAAATCCACAATACCGAAAGGAATGTCCAGCATCCGGGACGCCTCCTGTGCCACCAACTGCCCCACTCTGGTGACCTTGAATGCCGTCTTCTTGATGGTCTCACACAATACTTCAAAATTCTCGCCACGCACTTTCTGCAAAGCCGTCTTAACCACACCAGGGCCGCTGACCCCGACGTTGATCACCGCATCCGCCTCCGTCACGCCATGGAACGCGCCAGCCATAAAAGGATTGTCATCCGGCGCGTTACAGAACACCACCAGCTTCATACAATCGGCACTGTCCTGCTCCTTGCTGATCAGCGCCGTCTCCTTGATAATATCGCCCATCAGCCGTACCGCATCCATGTTAATGCCCGTCTTGGTGGAGCCGAGGTTTACGGAACTGCAGACCCGCTCCGTCGTATGCAGCGCCTCCGGAATCGAGCGGATCAGCAGTTCGTCCGCCTTCGTCATTCCCTTTGAAACTAACGCCGAGTAGCCGCCGATCAGATTGACGCCTACCTCTTTCGCCGCCCGGTCAAGGGTCTTCGCAAGCGTCACGAAATCCTCCTTACTCTTACATGCCGCGCCGCCCACCAGCGCAATCGGCGTAACCGAAATTCTCTTGTTGACAATGGGAATACCGAATTCCTTCTCGATCGCCTCCCCCGTCTTTACCAAATCTTTCGCCACCGTTGTGATCTTCTGGTAGACCCGATCATTCACCTTTGCAAGATCGGAATCAATACAGTCCAAAAGGCTGATTCCTAATGTGATGGTACGCACATCCAGATTTTCCTTGGCAATCATCTCATTCGTTTCAGCCACCTCAAATAAATTTATCATCTCGTTTTCTCCCCTAGATCCGATGCATCTGATCAAAAATCTCTTCTTTCTGACACTTAATATCCACACCGATCTGTCTGCCAAGCGTCCCAAGTTCGTCCACGATTACCCCGAAATCTTTGTCCGTCAGGTTCGTGTCCACAATCATCATCATGTTAAAGAATCCCTGCACGATGGTCTGTGAAATATCCAGAATATTGATCTGATTTTCCGCGAGATAAGTACATACTTTTGCGATGATGCCAACCGTATCTTTTCCCACTACCGTAATAATTGTCTTTTTCATAGTTTCCTCTCTTTTTTATACTCAGATGCTGTAATCCTACTTAGTTCCAAATATTCTGTCACCGGCATCACCCACACCGGGGCAGATGTATGCATTCTCGTTCAGGCAGCGATCGATATGTCCCACATAAATCTGGACATCCGGGTGATCCCTGCGCATCCGTTCCAGCCCTTCCGGTGCGGCAATAATACACATAAACTTAATGTTTTTGCCTCCATGTTCCTTGATGAAGTTGACCGCCTGGGAACCAGAACCGCCCGTGGCAAGCATGGGATCCAGAACAATGATCGTCCTCTGTTCAATCGGCGCAGGGAGCTTACAGTAGTACTCATGAGGCTCATGCGTTTCCGGATCTCTGTAAAGTCCGATATGTCCCACCTTGGCGCTGGGCACTAAGGCAAGTATGCCGTTCACCATACCCAGTCCCGCCCGCAATATCGGCACAACCGCCAGCTTTTTACCCGCAATTCTTGGCGACATGCAGGTTTCAATCGGCGTCTCTACCTCCACATCCTCCAGTGGAAGATCCCTGAGCGCCTCATATCCCATCAACATGGCGATCTCTTCGATGCATTTCCTGAACTCGTTAGTTCCCGTGTTGATATCCCTGATCTGTGAAATCTTATGTTGAATCAACGGATGCTCCATCACAAATACATTTTCCATCTTATCCTCCATTTTTCGTATGTCCATTCTGAATTTCTATTTTTGCCTCATAATAGATCGTAGCGATTTCCGCCTCACATGTCAACAAGTATTCTTTTTAAATCGGAAACGGGAATCAGCCGGCAACAATGTCATCAATTTTCCGAAGTTCCTCATCGGTAAAGTCTGTATTCTCCACAACCGAAATATTTTCACGAATCTGCTCCGGTTTGGACGCCCCAATCAGTACGGAGCACACTTCATCGTCCTTCAGTACCCATGACAATGCCATCTGTGCGAGCGTCTGTCCTCTCTTTGCCGCCATCTCATTTAACATTTCAATCTGTTTCAACCGCTGCGGCGTCAACGCATCTGCTTTCAGGAAACGATTGTCTCTGGCAATCCGGCTGTCCTCCGGGATACCATGCAGGTATTTGTCGGTTAAAAGCCCCTGTGCCAGAGGGCTGAAAGCAATAATCCCCAGTCCCTGTTCCTTACAGCATTTCTTCACGCCGTCCTCCTCGATGGTGCGGTTAAAAATCGAATAGGATCTCTGATTTACGATTAACGGGCAATGCAGTTTTTTCATGATGGTTACTGCCTCCCTCGTATACTCCTGATTATAATTGGAAATCCCCGCATATAAAGCTTTACCGCTTCGCACAATGGATGCCAGCGCCTCCATGGACTCCTCCAGGGGCGTCTCCGGATCCATGCGGTGGTGGTAAAAGATATCCACATACTCCAGCCCCAAACGTTTCAGGCTCTGGTCTATGCTGGCAGTCAGATATTTTTTACTGCCCCAGTTTCCGTAAGGCCCTGGCCACATATCATATCCGGCTTTTGTGGTAATCACCAGTTCATCTCTGTACGGGCCGAAATCTTCTTTTAAAATTCTGCCCGCATTCTCCTCCGCACTGCCATATACCGGGCCATAATTATTTGCCAGATCAAATTGTGTAATACCTGAGTCAAATGCCGTTCTGCACATGGCTTTCATCGTGTCATAGTTGTCTTTACTCCCGAAATTATGCCAGAATCCCAGGGATACCGCCGGGAATTTCAGACCGCTTTTGCCGACGCGGTTGTACTTCATACGGTCATATCTTTTGTCACTTGCTACATATATGTCTGCCATTTTTTCTCCTCAATATTACTCTTTTATTCATGCTGCATCCGCCAGTCAATACACCGCTGCAAATACTCCACATACTCCGGATTCTGGCACATTCCCTTGCCGTCCACATCCGAGAGTTTCGCCACATCCTGCCCGTTACATTTTGTCACCTTCATAACGATATTTAACGGCTCTGCGTCCGTGTCATTGGAAATATAAGTGCCGATACCAAAAGCCACTTTCACCCTGCCGTTAAAATGATGAAAAATATCATTTGCCCTCTTAAAATCTAAGCTGTCGGAGAAAAGCAGCGTCTTTGTCATAGGATCAATCCCTAATTTTTTATAATGTTCAATAATGCTCTCTCCCCATGCAAAAGGATCGCCGCTGTCATGGCGCACGCCGGAATGCAGTGTGGCAAAGGTTAAATTAAAGTCTTTCAAAAAGCACTTTGTCGTGATGGTATCAGTCAGTGCAGTCCCGTTTAAAATGCCGTATTCTTTTACCCACGCGTTCATGGCATACCAGTTGGAATAGGCGGGATTGTGCTTGTGGTTTCCCTGCCCCACGCACATAATGTACTCATGCGCCTGCGTGCCGATTGGTTTTTTACCCGTGATTTTTGCCAGATAAACGTTGGATGTCCCGATAAAATTGGAATTGTTATACTCTGCATCCGCCAGTCTTCTCACAGCCATCTCCTGCGCCTCAGCCGACAAACGCCTTCTAAGTCCAAACTCGCTGAAATCAGACAAACTGTATCTGCCGTCATGCACTTCCAGCCACGTTATCTTCTCTTCCAGTTTCTCCCGAAACACCTGAAGCAAATGATCATAATCATATGCCATACGAAAATATACTTCATTCACAATGGCAAGCGTTGGAATCTCATACATGGATGTATTCAGCCATGTTCCCTTGGTTTCAATGGAAAGGCCGCATTCCGCGTTGGTCTCAATTTGGAAATCTTCATATCTGGGATGCCATAATCGAAGGAAGTCAATATAGCTGCCTTTAATCCATAAAATATTGTCTAAATACTGCAGTTCCTCTTCCGTAAATCTCAGGCTGCAAAATTGCTTAATCTGATCTTTGATTTCCTCCACCATTTCCGGCGTGAAAAATACATCCTTATTCCGGCATTTAAATGTCCATGTGGTTTTATAATCGGAAAATTGATGGAAAATAACCTGTCCCATGGAAAATTTGTACATATCCGTTTCTAAAAGACTGGTTATGATTTGATTTAATTTCATATCGTCGCTCTCCTACTCTCCAACCACATCAATCTGACACATTTTCATTGTCGTTAACGCCGCTTTATGTGACTCTGGCGTTACGCCCGCACAACAGCCCGCGTCTACTGTCATCTTTTCCTCCGGGAAATATGCTTTTAGAAGCAGGACGTTGGATACCACGCAGATATCGGTACACAATCCCACAAATTCCATTTCTATCCCATCGTTCCCCTTGATTTCCCGAATCTCGTTTACCAGATCAGTTGAGCCAAATGTGCCCTTTCCTATGATCTGATAATCCTTACCTGATAAGGCGGTCTTTACTTTTTCGTTAAGCTGCCACCCTGCCGTCGCCTTGATGCAGTGAGGCACCGGCAATTTCTTCCCTTCCGCGGTCTCCATGTAATTGTCCTGATGGGTATCCATCGTGACAAAAATTTTACCGTCGAAATTCTTAACTTTGGCCGCGACATTCTCTACGATTCCTACCGCCTCTTTTGTCCCCAGCGCACCGTCAACAAAATCATTTTGCATGTCCACAACTACCAATACTTTCTTCATACCCTTCCCTTTCTCCTGTCATTTCTACCGCACCTCAATAACCTCCGACACCTCGCTCCTTTTGGCCACATACAACGGAAAATCATTTCCGCTGTACTTTGTCTCCGACATGGTCACCTCCAGCCGCACCGACTCATAGGCAAGCTCCGGCAGATTGTTTTCTTTGCTCAAATGCCCCAGCACCACCGCCTGCATATGATCGTGCAGCAGACGGCTTAACAGCTTTCCCGCCGACTCATTGGACAAATGTCCCCTCTCCCCCAGAATCCGCTGTTTCAGATAATAGGGATAAGGGCCCACCTGCAGCATATGTACGTCATGGTTCGCTTCCAGATAGAGAACATCCAGATTCCGCAGGCACTCCACCGTGTAATCATTATAACAGCCCAAATCCGTGATAATCCCGATCCGCCGCCCGTCATAACCGATCCGGTAAGCCACGGGATCCGCCGCGTCGTGCGATGTGCGCAGGGGATGCAGGGAAATATCCTTAATCGTGTACTTTTCATCCGGCGTAATGATCTGAAAGAGAGACTCGTCAATCTCTCCCACGGAGGGGGACTGCTTTATCGCCTCTGCCGTTCCCCTTGTAGCGTAAATCGGTACGCCGTATTTTCGGGAAAGCACACCAAGCCCGTTTATATGATCGGCGTGCTCATGGGTGATACAGATCGCATCGATATCCCTCATGGATAATCCCAGTTCCCGCAAACCCTCTTCCGTCCGCTTGCCGCTGATCCCCACATCCATCAACAGATGCGTGGTGTCGCTGCCCACATAGATACAATTTCCACTGCTGCCGCTGGCAATACTGCAAAGCCTCATAGTTATGTAAACCTTTTGCGGCCGTGGTTTTTTTCCACAGCCGCCTCTCTTTTCCTTATTTTTTCCAGTAAATTTCAATCACATCTCCGCTTCGGATGCTCTCCATATACTGCGCTTCCCTGCCGTTTAAGTTGGTTACAATCCCGCTTCCCTGCGGCTTTGACAAGTCAAAATCAATATATTCAAACACATCCACAAACACATAGCCCTTTTTCCCGGAGAGCTTGATCTGCTCCCCGTTTACCGTCACGATAATGGACATGGGCACATGCTTGTTCAAAACTTCTTCCCTGCGCCTGTTCTCCTCCGCTTTCGCACGGGCTGTTTCCTCTTCTCTGGCTCTTGCTTTGGCTTTTGCCTCCTCCTCAGCACGTTTCACGCCGGGGCCCATCACGATTCTTGCGCCCTTCGGTTTTTGTTCTTCCACTGAGGCCTCTTCCACTGCCAGGTTTTCCGCCGCACTGGAACTTTCCACCTCCGGATTCTCTGTCACCGCTTCCGGTGTACCAGAATCTTTCGTAGCCGGACTCTCCGCCGCTTCATCAAAAACAGGCGTCGGTTTCGCCGCCATGGAGAATCCCGCCGTCCCCGCTGGCCTTTCCTCCACCGGCTTTTCTTCCGCTGCTTCTGCCTTCTCGTAAAGTTCCACATCGGAGAGCTGTAACTCCTCCATCGTCCAGATCACCGAAAAGTTTTCATAAACCTTCGTATCCATATCCGCAATCTTATTGTTGACATAGATGTTCATATTCCAGTCGATGACCACATCCATGAACTCTGAAATCTGGCGCACCGTATAGTATCCCAGAATCTCAATCTCGTCGTTTTCCTGAATCTCATAATATCCGGACTGCAATTCCCCGTTCACGCTGGCAAATTTCGGCAGATCCACTTTTTTGTCGTTGACCTCCACCCACATCTTGGAACCAAACTCAGGGAGCTGTCCCAAGGTCATCCGCGCCGGATCTCCCGCGGTGGATTCCATCACGCGGATCTGATCGTTTGGATGAATCAATGTGTAGATATCCGCCTCGTTGCCGTTTACGGTGATCTGTGCCGCCTCTCCGGGCTCTCCCCTTACAATGCGGGGCTTCCCGTTCACTGTGAAGTTCAGTTCCTTTCCCCGTTTTGGGAAAAGACCGTCGCTTGCAAACTCCGCCTGCATGGCCGCATCCACCACGGCCGCCTTGCTGTTATCATAAATTTTTACGCGCTGATCGTTGAAATAGACAAAGATAAAATTGTTGCTCTGCTCATAGAAACTTAAGCAGATACCGATGGGCGTCACCATCAGGGAATCTCTTCTGGCATCCTCCTCCAGGAAAGTGATATCCTGCATGACCTCCTCACCTCTGACCGCCACACGCTCGCTCTGAATGTCAAGTTTCTTCGCCAGAGCCTCGGTGTAACCCGGAAGTTTTCCGCCGCCGCCCACCACAAACACGGCGCTTACCGATTTATTCCCGTTTAACTCCTTGATCTTATCCGCGACCTGGTTGGTCATATTGTCAATCACATCCGCCGCCACGCGCTCCACTTCCTCGGTGGTAATGGTCTGTGTCAGTCCCATAATATCCTTGTACTCGATCACGTCCTTCACGCCAGTCTCTCTCTTGATCTGTTCCGCCGTGGCAAAATCCACCAGACAATGTTTCGCCACCACTTCCGTGAGGGAATCCCCCGCAATCGGAATCATGCCGTAGGCAATAATACTGCCGTCCCTTGTGACGGAGATATCGGAAGTGCCCGCGCCCACGTCCACCAGCGCAATATTTAACATCCGGTACATCTCAGGAATCGCCACCTGAATCGCCGCGATAGGCTCCAGTGTCAAATTCACCACATCCAGACCGGCAACGCCCACCGCCTTGTAAAGTCCGTCCACCACATCCTCCGGCAGGAAGGTAGCGATCAAATCCGCGCCGATGGTTTTCGCCTTGTGTCCTTCCAGATTTCCTATGGTGTAGCCGTTCATATAATAGCGCACGACGGAATAGCCCACGCAGTAGAACTTCATATCCATGTCGTTCTTTTCCAGAAATTCTGCATAAGCCCTCTCCACGCCCATAGAATCCAGCGCGTAAATATCCTCTCCTGTGACTTCCCGCTCGCCTTCCAGATCCTGATCCACCCGCAGGGTCACCGTCTGCAGGACACGTCCGGCGGCCGCGATACAGACATCCTTCAAGGGCCTGCCGATCCGCTCCTCAAGCTCCGCCTTGACTTCTTTTATGGTGCTTCCCACCTTATAGATATCGTGGATCTGTCCGTCCAGCATGGCACGCGTCTGATGTTCCCTGATGCTCTGCGTCACCACATGAAATTTACCGCCTGTGCGATACCCTACCGTACCGACGATACTCCTTGTCCCGATATCCAGACCAAACACCAACTGTCCCGGAAATTTCATTGCTTCTGCCACTGATCTTCCCCCAATTCTTTCTCTATTTGTGTGTAAACACTCTCAAGCGTTCCGTTGTTTTCTATCACCACATCACAGTGCATCCGAAAGGTTTCCTCCGAAAGCTGGCTGCGAAAAATGGAATCAATCTTCTCGTCCGTGTATCCTCTGCTGCTTTGCAGCCTTCGCCGCCGGATGCTCTCCTGTGCATGGATATACCACAGCTCATCCAGAATCCCGGCATAGCCTTCCTCGATCAAAAGCGCGGCTTCAATAAACAGGAATTTTAATTTCCCCGCCGTCCTCTCCTTTGCAATCTGCGCCGTCAGATAATCTTTCACCGCCGGATGCACGATCTCATTCACACGTTTTAAAAGCGTCTCATCACCAAATATCCGGAAGGCCATTTTCTTTTTATCAATCCGGCCTCCGGAATCCAAAATCCCGTCTCCCAGAAGCGCACGCAGAGGTTCAAAACAGGCCTCCCCCGGTTCTTCCAGCCGGTGCGCCACCTGATCCGCCATGATCACACGACAACCGGGACGTTTCGCCAGCCAGGTGAGTATCTCCGACTTCCCGGCCCCCACGCCGCCCGTGACTCCAATCACTTTCATACGTTTATCACTTTGCATCATACCAGTCCGTTCCCGTATGCAGGTCGATTTCCAATATCACCGACAAGTCCGCCGCCTGCTGCATCTGTTCCGTAAGGATCCGCCGCACCTGCTCCTCTTCTCCGACACAGGTTTCAATCAGAAGCTCATCGTGTACCTGTAAGATCAGACGGGAGTTTAACTGCTCCCTGTGCAGTTTCTCCCATACACGGATCATGGCGATCTTCATAATATCCGCCGCCGTTCCCTGAATAGGTGAGTTCATGGCAACCCGCTCGCCGAAAGAACGCTGCATGAAATTGTTCGAGGACAGCTCCGGGATGGGGCGTCTGCGCCCATACATCGTCGTCACGTACCCCTTTTCCTTTGCCTGCGCCACCATCTGATCCAGAAAGCGTTTCACACCCGGATAGGTCTCAAAATACTGCTCGATATATTCCGCCGCTTCCTTCTTGGAGATACTTAAGTCCTGACTCAGGCCGAAGGAACTAATGCCGTAGACAATGCCGAAATTGACCGCCTTGGCGTTTCGTCTCTGCAAGTCCGTCACCTCCTCGAAAGGTGTATGAAATACCTTGGATGCGGTGATCCTGTGAATGTCCTCATCCATCCGGTAAGCCTCGATCAACTGTTTGTCATCAGACATATGCGCCAGAATCCGCAATTCAATCTGGGAATAGTCCGCATCCATAAAAACACAGTTTTCCTTTGGCACAAACACCTTGCGGATCCGCCGTCCCAGCTCCATCCGCATGGGAATATTCTGGAGGTTTGGCTCCGTGGAACTGATCCGCCCGGTGGCGGTGATGGTCTGGTTAAACGTGGAATGAATCCTGCCGTCCTTCGCAATACAGGCGGACAGCCCTTCCGCGTAAGTGGACTTTAACTTCATCAACCCCCGGTACTCCAGTATATCAGATACGACCGGATAATCCGGCGCCAGTTTCTCTAACACATCCGCCGCCGTGGAATACCCTGTCTTCGTCTTCTTGCCTCCCTTGATGCCCATCTTCTCAAAGAGCACTTCCGCAAGCTGTTTGGGCGAATTGATGTTAAAGGTGCAATCCGCCTGCCGGTAAATCGCCTGCTCCAGCTCTTTGATCCTGCCGGTGAGCGCCTCCCCGTAGGCTTTGAGCTCCTCCGGCTGTACCCGGACGCCTATCTGCTCCATATCGTAGAGCACGCCGGAAAGAGGCATCTCAATTTCGTAGAACAACCTGTCCATTCCCTGCTCCGTAAGTTTCTCTTCCAGAATCCGCGCCGCCGCAAAACACACATAGGCCTGATAACAGGCATACTGCGCAAATTCCTCCGGGGTCTTCTCATAAGCCGCCGCATAGGTAGCTTTCCCGCAGACCTGGGCCCGGTCGGAGATGGTAAGCCCCAGATATTCCCCGGCAATATCCTCTGTCTGATAATCACTTTTTAACGGATTTAAAAGATAGGCGGCAATCAGAATATCAAAATATCTTTTCTTCCTATACGGGCAAAGCACATCCTGCCTTCCTTCCGCGTCCCGCCACATACTCTCTTCACCGCGCTCCTGCGTCATACCGTAAACGGATTTCATATCGAACACGTTTAGTTTACATAACTCATCCCTGTTCAATGCCACAAGACGATCCCTCAGATAAGCGGCCGTCACCTCCCCCTGACAGGGAATAAACGCCACATCCTTCTCCCCCGCCGCAAGGGCGATTCCCATGCAGACAGACTCTTCCGCTGCCTTGTCGCAAAAAACGGCAAGCCCGATTTCACAACCGCCCTCCGCCTTTTCTCCACGCTCTCTGCAAGCCGCAAAAAGCGCCTCCGCCTGGGCAAGCGTCGTCACCGTGCGAAAATATTCCTCCTGCCCGTTTGCCACTGCCACATCCTTCGTGAAGCGGGACAGGATATTCTTAAATTCCAGTTGTTTGCAGAGCACATAGGCTTCCTCCGTATAAAAATCGCCCATCTTCGCCTGCGAAAAATCAAAAGCAATGTCGGCGTCCACATTGATGGTGACAAGCACCTTGCTCAAATCTGCTAATTCCCTGTTTGCAATCAGGGATTCCCGAATCGATTTTTTAGAGATTTCCTCCACGTGGGCGTAAATGTTATCCAGAGAGCCATAAGTCACCATCAGCTCCGTGGCCGTCTTCTCCCCCACCTTCGGCACGCCGGGAATGTTGTCCGCCGTATCCCCCATAAGCGCCTTTAAATCAATAAACTGAACAGGATTTACCTGATAGGCTGCCTCCACATCCTTTGCATAGTAATCCTCAACCTGCGTCCTGCCTCCCTTTGTCTTGGGAATCCGGATCCGAATATGATCCGTGGCAACCTGCAGCAGATCCCTGTCACCCGACACCAGAGAGACTTCCATTCCCTCCCGCTCCGCACGTTTCGCAATGGTGCCAAGAATATCATCCGCTTCCAGCCCTGCCTGCTCCACCACGCAGATCCCCATAGCCTGCAGCATCTGCTTCATCACAGGCACCTGTTCCCGAAGCTCCGTAGGCATCGGCTTTCTCGTACCCTTGTATTCCTTATAAATCTCATGGCGGAAGGTGGGCGCGTGAACGTCAAAAGCCACAGCCAGATAATCCGCCTGCTCCTCCTCCAGAATTTTAAACATAATATTTAAAAAGCCATATACCGCGTTGGTGTGCAGTCCCTGCCCGTTGGTCAGCTCCGGCACGCCGTAAAACGCTCTATTGAGTATGCTGTGTCCGTCTATCAATACCAATTTCAAAGCCATATATGCCAAACTTCTCCCCGTTTGTCTCCGCGCTGTCCCGGCGTCTGCTTTCTCACGTCGATACGATAATCAACGCAACGATAATTGCCGCCGCCACAGCGGCCTCCAGCACCAAAAGGATATGCCTCAGAGCACGATTGACACGAATCCTGTAATCCGCATCATCAAGCTTCGACGTAAGCGCTTCCTGCAGATTAAAATTATTGCCCTGCTCAAGCTGTTCCATACCCTCAGCCACCAGAAACTGGATGGATAACTCTTCCATGCATTCCGGGCAGTCCTCGATATGCTCTACAAACTCTGTCAGGGCCCTTCCATCCAATTCATCATTCAGGAAGGACGGTATTTTTTTCTCTGCCTCTTTACAGTTCATTACCCGCCCACGCCTTTCTCCTCACGCAATGCGCCCATACAGATTTTATTATATACCATGACGAGGATATTTGAAAGAAATTTTTTACACCGAAACAGAGCCGCTTCCTACCGAAGCGGCTCCGCTATCTGCTGCCATTTATTGTTTTCTGTCCCGTTTTAACAACCGTTCTTACTTGGACACACGTCCCTCATTCACCCCGCAGTTAATGTAATGCTCATAATACTTCATTAAATCATCGCCAAAGGCCTCCGCCAAATCCGGATTGTTGTCTTTATAAGCATTGATGCTGAACTGTTCCGAAGACTGCCTTCCTTCTTTTATGCCGATCTTAATAAAATGATCGTACAGCGCCTTTGCATCACTGCCGCAGGATGCATATACATCCGGGTTATTTCTTGCATAATAGGACGCGTTGAAAGCCGCATTGTCATAGGTATCCGAAACAGGTATTTCCTCTACTGCCACGCCGTTTCCATCCACCGTATAATTTGTGCCATCCACAGCGACCGTCACGTTTCTCTGCAATGCGCCTGTTGCCGGATCGTAATAATACACATTCCCGTCAGGTCTGGTCACCAGCCCTCTTTGCATCACTGCATTCTCGTCAAAATAATAATCCTGTCCCTCGATCGTCACTGCATCGCGCAGGGCGTGCCCATCCTGCGTCGCAAAGAAATATCTGCCCGTCTCATCCTCAAACCAGCAGCCCTTCTGCACGAAACCGCTCTCATCCAGATGATATTTGTTATTATCCCAGTTTACCCAGCCGTTTCTCTGCATCCGGTAACCTGCATAGAACACCGTCTGGTCACCACGCGCCGCAAAACCATCCGACACGATGATGGAAGAATAATCCTTATACTGATAATTCATATCCACCCTGGTAGGGATTCCAGCCACGCTGCCGTGGGACGTATGCTGCCAGAAAGCCGCGTTACCGTTATACTCAAGGGAATCCGCATACTGCGCCACCCATTTGTCATAACCGATATTTCCAATCTTGTCCCGGAACATATTCCTGCTGGAATAAACCACAGGATAGTACCCATTCGCCTCAATGATGGAACAGAACGCATTGATCATCTCCTGTAGCTGCGCCTGGGACATATTCTTATGATTGGGCGCTTCCACGTCGTATACCACGGGATAGCTGACCGTATAATTGCCAATCCACTGAAGCAACTGGTTTGCCTCATTTTTCGCCTCTTCCACATTCGTCGCATAAGAGTAGAGATATACGCCCGTTCGGAGCCCTGCCGCGTTTGCGCCGCGCATGTTGGCATCAAAATAGGGATCGATGCCAGAATTGGTACTGCCAGCCTTCACAAATACAAAGGATACCCCCGAAGAAGGCACCTGACTCCAGTCAATGCCCAGATTATGCTTGGAAACGTCGATACCCCTGGCAATGGAACCGCCGGCTCCCACCGCCTCCACGCGAAGCCCCGGCACGAATGCCAGCGCCCCCGCAAGACACAGTGCGGTAATCTGCCTGATTCCCTTATGAAGTCTATGTAACAATGCCTCTTTTTGTTTTATCATTTGTACCTTCCGTCCCTTTTTCCTTGGTTTAGAACGTTACCAATAAGACAGCTTATCATAACATCTCTGTTACAAAAATATTACATTCTGTCATAATTATGTAACCGTCCTTAACAACTATATCATGTCTCCACGGAAATGTACAGAAAAAATCTCGTTTTTATTCTGGAAGTTTTTTCCTAAATTACATAATCAAAATCTTTGAGCACACGCCGCAGGAACTGGATTGTCCGTTCTTCCTTCGGCGTTGTGAAAATCTGCTTCGCGCTTCCCTGCTCCACGATCACGCCACCGTCCATAAAAATGACTTTGCTCGCCACTTCCTGTGCAAAAGTCATCTCATGGGTGACGATAATCATCGTCGCCCCCTCTTTTGCCAGCTTTTTCATCACGGCCAGCACCTCTCCGATCAACTCCGGATCCAACGCGGAAGTGGGTTCGTCAAAGAGAAGCACATCCGGGTCTACGGCAATGGCCCTGGCGATACCGACCCGCTGCTGCTGTCCGCCTGATAACTGGGAAGGATAATAATCATAGCGATCCGAAAGTCCCACCTTGTCAAGCGCTGCTTTCGCCCGTGCCAGTGCCTCCGCCTTCGGCACCTTTCTCGCCACGATAAGCCCTTCCGTCACATTCTGCAGCGCCGTTTTATTCTGAAACAGATTGTAGTTCTGGAAGACAAATGCCGTCTTTTTCCTCACCCTGGAGACCACCGCCTTGGATGCGCTCTTTAGTTCCGTATGGATACCGTCAAAATCCATCGTGCCGCCGTCCGCCCGCTCAAGGAAATTCAAGCACCGCAGAAATGTGGTTTTTCCCGAACCGCTGGGGCCGAGAATCACCACGATGTCCCCCTTCGCCACTTCTATGTCAACGCCCCGAAGCACCTGATTGTCCCCGAAAGCTTTCTGTACTTCTTTTACTTTTAACATACCCCGCTCCGTTCCGCCGCCTGACAGGCGGCCTGTCTCTTTTTACGACACCACAGGCTTCTTATAAACCGCAACGCCCTGTTCCGTCAGATGGAATACCCCCTGCACCGCACTGCACAGGAAAATATATACCACAAAAATGACCAGATACGCCTCCAGATAATTGTAACCGAAGGAGGCGTCTATCTTAGCGATTGCCGTGATATCCTTCACGGTCATCATGAAGGCAAGGGAAGTGCTCTTCAAAAGATTCACCGTGGTGTTACAGATATTCGGCAGGGCAGCCACAAGCGCCTGCGGCATAATGATCCTCACATAGGCCTGCGGTCTCGACATACCGATGGAAAGCGCCGCCTCCATCTGTCCCCTGTTTACCGTGGAAAGCGCTGACCGGAACACCTCTGAGAGCACTGCCGTCGTATTTAGGATAAATACCACATACGCATAAAAAATCGGATCCAGATTAAAAATGTTATATGAGGATCCCAGCACCTCTTTGATCAAATAATTGAGCACCGTGGGCAGCAGACTGTAAAGAAAAAGGATCTGCAGTACCACCGGCGTCCCGCGGATCACCGACACATAAGCGACAATGATCCTTCGCCCGATTCTGCCCTCCCCGGACTTGGAGACCGCCATCAGAAACCCTAACGGCGAAGAGACCAAAAGCGTCACAACCACAATTTTTAATGTCACCGGTATGCCCTGCAGCACATCCAGAAAAGTTTCCCACATAAACTGTGTATTTAACTGCATTTTGACAAGCCTCCTCTCCTGTTTCTGTCAGGTGCCAGCCGCTGTTCCGACAGTCCCGCTCCTTTTTCGATCAGAATCGTCAGAACCCAGTACAGGACGAACAACGCCAGGTAAACTTCCAGACTGTAGGAACCGTGATTCTGGCCGATGATCAACTGCCCCTTTCCCATAATGTCAATCAGGCCTATGGTATAAGCTAACGATCCTTCCTTCATCAGATTCACCAGCGCATTCGTAAAATTCGGAATTGCCACCCTGATACACTGTGGCAGAATAATCCGGTAAAATGCCTGAAATTCTGTCATACCGACACTGACTGCCGCCTCTCGCTGCCCTTTGTCTACCGCCTCGTAGGCGGAGCGAAAAACCTCCGCCATGGAAGCGGCAAACAGAAGGGAAAACGTTGTGATGACAAAGAAGCCTTTGCCCGCATCATTGATATTGACGCCAAACGTATTTAATAATTCCGGCAGGCCATAGTAGACCAAAAATAACAGAACAATGGAGGGCACGCAGCGTATCACATATATGTACAAGTTTGCTAAAATCCGTCCCGCCCTGCCCCTCCTGATCCTGCCCGCCGCAAGAAGTATGCCGAACAGACTGCCAAAGAAAACCGTTCCGACAACGATAGCCGCTGTCACGGGCAGATAGAGAACCAACTGCGGTAACACTTCTAATATAAATTGTGGATGAAATGGACGCATAGCTTGTAATCTCCTTTATCCGGCATTCCGGCCCTCTATAAATCGTCGCCGATCTGATACCCTTCCGGCACATAATCAAACAGATTGTATCCAAAATATTCCTGCTGTAATTTTTCCAGTGTACCGTCCGCCTTAAGCTTCTCCCACGCTTCGTCGTAAGCGTCTGCAAGCGCCTGATTGTCACTGCTAAATAACGGCCATGTGGGAATCCCCTCGTAATCAATATAAGCCAGTTTATCCGCCAGATCATGATACTCGCCGTCTTCCGCCAGCACGTTCGCCTCGTAGGAAGTCTTGATATTGATATAGGCATCGTATCTCCCCTCCAACAACCATTGATACGCATCCGCCGCTTCAAACTGGTCTCCTGCAATCAGATTGATCGGCTGCTGCGGATGGCTTTTGTTGTAATTGTCCACAATCGTATACTGTGCATTCTGCGCCCCAATAGGAACCAGACTGCCGCTGTATGCCGCAAAGGATTCCAGATCCTTGATCTCATCCGCATTCTCACTGCGAATGGCAATTCCTATAATGCTTGTGCCGATATAATGCCTGGGAAACACAAATTTTTCAGACCGCTCTTTCGTCCACCAGACGCCCTTCGTACCGACATCGTATTTCCCTGACTCGACACCGATCAAGAGATCGTCATCCGTTGTGCCCACATATTCGAACTCATACTGGGGAAGCAGTTCGTCCACCGCCTTTAACACTGCCACCTCGTAGCCGTCAGACTCACCGTTCTCGTTAATAAAATCGTAGGGCTTATATGCCTGCGTGTGCGCTACCGTAATTTTGGTAACTCCCTCTTTTGTCTGCGCACCGTCTTTTGACGCCCCGGACTCGTCATTTTTTGCCTGCGCCTGTATCACCGTGCCACCTGCGGACTCCGCATTCCCGCAAGCCGTCGCACCCACTCCAAGCGCCGCTATCGCGCTTATGGCAATGATCTTTCTCGCTGTTTCCGTCACCTTAACATTCTTTTTCATAATCTGACTCCTCTCTTTTTACTTTCCGTTAGGCGTTTGCGAAACGCCAGA
>DESQ01000032.1 GCA_002361355.1 Lachnospiraceae bacterium UBA3310 | reverse complement strand
AGGGTAGAAAACTTGACACTACCGGATATCGGCTGGAGGTTCATGAATGAAAAAAAAGACTTTTTTTACGGTGCTGTTTCTTTTTACCGTACTCCTCAATTCGGTGATTCTGATTGTTTCCATTTTGATTTTGAAAGATAAATTTTCCGCCGTCCGGGACAAATGTCTCGCGGAGCATTATGTCATTGCGTCGTCGTTGCTTGGAGATATACAGGCGTTGGAACAGAGAGGAAACTCAGTGGAGGAAAATATAGATAATGTGATGCGTTTGTATTCTCGATATTTACAGGGAAAGGGAAGCGGACTTGCGGTGGCATTTTCGGGGGAATGGATTTATGAAAGTCCCGGGCTTGCCGCGGAAGATAACATGATTTTTCCGCCGGATACAGGATACAGTCAGGAAAGACTTGTTTATATGGAAAATGGGAATTGCCCTGTTCTGTGTGTTTATGGCAGCTTTCCGGCTCCGTGGCAGGATTATGGCCTTATGTATATCGGAAATCTGAGCGATACCATTCAGTCATGGCGTCATACGAAAAATATTCTTTTTTTTATAGGCGCCGTGGCAATGCTTATGATGTCATTTGTTCTTTTTCAGTTTTTGAATATTATTTTTCGCCCGCTGAGACAGATTTCCAGCACATCGGCAAAGATTGCAAACGGAAATTATGACAGCAGGATTCCGGTTCATGGAAAGGATGAAATTTCCCGCGTGGCATATAATTTTAATCTGATGGTCGAACAGGTGGAAAGGCAGATCAAGCAGCTTGAGGAGGCCGCAGAGCAGAAACAGCGGTTTATTGATAATTTTTCTCATGAATTGCGGATTCCACTGACGGCAATTTACGGGTATGCGGAATACATGCAAAAGGCGCCTGCGTCGGAGGAAGAACGTTATGAATGTACGCAGTTTATCATGTCCGAGTGCAACAGGCTTCAAAACATGGCTTATCAGCTTCTTGACATGGCATTGTTTTGCAGGGATGAAATGAAAGATGGCGAGTGTTCCGTGAGAGAGCTTTTTGAACAGTCGGAGAAAGCGATGTATATGAGAGCGAAAGAAAAGAAAATAAGGCTGTCTTACGCATTGTCTCAAAGATGTGTTATCAGGGGAAATATAGAACAGCTTTTGATACTGATCAATAATTTGATTGATAATGCGATCAAGGCAAGCCGGCAGGGGGATGAAATATGTATTTCCGCGTATTCAGAGAAATCAAATGTTGTGGTGGAAGTACAGGATCATGGGATTGGCATGGAACCGGGGCAAATGTCCCATATCAAGGAAGCCTTTTACCGTGTTGATAAGGCGCGCAGCCGTGCCTCCGGCGGGGCAGGACTCGGGCTCGCTATCTGTGAGAAAATCGTACAGATTCATCACGCGGACATGTCGTTTGCTTCCGAACCGGGAAAAGGAACGGTGGTGAAATTGTCGTTTCCTGCATAATGAAAGATTTTTTTAGTAAATGAAATAATTTTACATGTCTGAAATAACTCTGATATTTTTTGGATACAGAGCAGTTTTATAGTGTATCTATCAAAACAAATCAGAAAGGAGTTTCACTATGAAACAGAAAAACATTTTAAAATTAACAGCAGCAACATTTGCCATTATCGGCGCAGGTACTATCCTCTTTAATTCGGCGGCAGAAATGGCTCTGGCGGCGAACGACGGAAAGGTAGAGAAAGTTCCCACTACCTATCAGGTTTGGAACAGCCCGGAAAAAGTATTGCCGCAGTCCGTGGAAAAAGCGGAAGAAGAGGAAAAAGGGGGAGAGAAGGAAGAAACGAAAAACGAAGAAACAGGAAAGGTAAACTATACGGTAAGTATGGACAGCCTGAATACCGGGACGCCTACGGATACGGATCTGACAATGGAGGAGGCGGCGGAAGTCGGAGCGCAATATTTACACAAAGTTTTTGGGTTGGATTTAGAGGGCGCTTATGTGTACATGAGCTACACTTCGGGAACGGAAACCTTTCCCCGTCCATTTTGGTCGGGCGATGTCCTGTTTCAGAAAGAGCAGACGCCGGAGAGTACAAGATGGACATATATGATAGATGCTGTGACGGGGGAGCTTTTCAACATTAGCCATGGAAGACAGTTAGAGGTAAGCGTTTCGCTTGGCTATGATGCGGCGCTGGAAAAAGATTACGGCATCTATGCGGAGCTTGCAAAAAAGAAAGTGGAGGAATGCGAACTAATCAGCAGTCCGGTAGACAGGGTAGAGTATAATTGTCAGGGGTATTCCGGAAACGATCCGACGATTGCGGTAAATGTTATTGGCGAGAACGGAGAAATTGTCAATATGGACTTTTCGCGGTATGATCAGACGTTTTTAGGATTGATTACGGATACCTCGCGAAGAATAACGGAGTCTGCACTTGACAGTGCAGTGGGAGAGGCAGTGGCGATGGAGGTTGAATAACAGGGAGGAATTATCCTCCCCGCCTTTTTCGAGGACTCAATATGTTTTGCAAGTTTTTCTAAATAAAAACCGGGCAATAAACACATTTTTACAGCATCCGATACCTCGCCAGGCACGCCAGAATCTCCTGCCGTCTCACATAGGCGGCGGGGCCTGTCCCGTAATTTTTGGGAGTCAGGGCGAGGATGCCTTCCTTTTCCAACTTGTCGGAGACTTCTTTTGCCAGTTGTGGAACGGTCTTTTTCCCGTCGGCCAGCCGCTCTAAAGTGTACTGCATGATGTATGCCAGAGCGGCGGTCTGGCTTTCGCCCACAATCTGTTCCAGATAGCGCAGATCAATTTCGTTTTTATCCAGACTGATCGTGTCCCAGCTGTGTGTCCGCGCTTTCTCAATCTGTTTTTTGCGGACGGTCTTTTTTACCCAGTCCTTTTTTTCTACTTTTTCTTCAATCAGTTCCGCGGCTAGTTCTTTTGCTCTTGCGGTTACGTCTTTCGTCTCATAACAATCCATCTGTAACACCGTATCAGCTACCGACAGGTAATCGCCGGAGCTTCCCGCTACCAGTATGGTAGAGATTCCCAGATCCTGATAAAGACTTCTAATTTTACGGATAAAGGGTGTGATGGGTTCTTTCTCGTCGGAGACAAGCTTTGCCATGCGGGTGTCACGCACCATAAAGTTGGTGGCGGAGGTGTCCTCGTCGATGAGAAGAACAGTGCTTCCTGCGGCCAGAGCCTCTACGGTATTGGCGGCCTGCGAAGTACTTCCGCTGGCGTTTTCGGTCTGGAAGCGGGTGGTGTCTGCTTTCATCGGCAGATTATTGATAAACATGGAAATATCTGTTTCGTGAATACAGCGGTTTTCCTCGGCGCGCAGCTTAAAGGCGCTCTCGTCAGTGATGACAAGCTCCCTGCCGTCTCCGGCAATATGATTGTAAACGCCCCGTTCCAGCGCTTTCAGCAGAGTAGATTTTCCGTGGAAGCCGCCGCCGGCAATCACGGTGATGCCTCTGCGGATGCCCATGCCCCGCACTTCCCCACGATGGGGAAGAGTTAAGGTGATGGCCAGAGAGTCCGGGCTTTTGAAAACCACAGCCTCTTTCAGAGGCCGTTGGGACACGCCGCTTTCTCTGGGAAGGATGGAACCGTCCGCCACGAAGGCGGCAAGGCCGTGTTCAGAGAGAGCCTCACGGATAAACTGCTGGTCGTCCGCCAGGGCAGTCACTTTATCCAGATCCTGTTTCATGCGGGGCTGCATGCGAAAACATTTTTCTGCCAGATCGGGAAGCTGGCGGAAAAGAATCTGGGACAGTTCTCCGGCGGCGATGGTGCGCCCGAAGGCGGGAAAGCCGACCTCAATCCGCGCCTCAATGCCATCTTTACCGATATGCATGGCCGTGGTTTCCAGAATTTCCTGCCCAACCCGGCAGGCTGTCACCAGGCCGCTTTTTCCGGAGCCTTTTGCGGCTCTGCCGTCTCCGCTTCTTAAAGCGCGGTGTACGCAGCGGAGCAGATAATCTTCTGTCGCGATTCTGCGGTGTCTGTTTTCAAAATATGTTGTGGGAATATTTCCCTGATTCCGGTATACGATCCGCACCCGTGAAGGGGTGGCAAAGGGGTCTCCCTGTACGTGGTCGATACAGAGGCGGTATGCGCCGAAGTCGTATTCTCCCTCTAAAACCTTGTAGGCCTTGTAGCCTTTGTGGTCGATTTCTCTTAACTTTGTCTGTAATTCTGCCTGTGTTTTCATGATAAGTCCTCCTTGTATCTTCCAAGAGTATAACACAGATATCAAAATATGCGCCAAAATTTTTCAGAAAGAAATACCGTGACGGGTAAACATTTTTAACCTTTCGTCCGATAATAAGATAGGAAGCATGGATGCTGGATTCAGGACGGATGGAACCGTTCTGTTTTTGGCGTTTTTTAATTTTTTCGAAAAAAATTATAAAAACCTTTGAAAAACCTCATTAATAAGGGTATAATGTATAAGCGACATATTCTCGGGAAGGGGAACAAAGGTAAATGCAGTTTACGGATATCGGTATAGATCTTGGCACAGCCAGTATTTTAGTATATATCAGAGGCAAAGGCGTCGTGTTGAAGGAGCCCTCCGTGGTGGCTTTCGACAGGGACACAAATAAAATCAAGGCAATCGGCGAGGACGCGCGTCTTATGTTGGGCAGGACGCCGGGTAACATAGTGGCGGTCAGACCGTTGAGACAGGGCGTTATCTCTGACTATCAGGTTACAGAGAAAATGATGAAGTATTTTATCCAGAAGGCTCTGGGTAAAAAGACTTTCCGCAAGCCCCGTATCGCGGTGTGTGTGCCCAGCGGTGTCACCGAGGTGGAAAAGAAGGCCGTGGAGGATGCGACCTATCAGGCGGGAGCGAGAGAAGTTTCCATTATTGAGGAGCCAATCGCGGCGGCGATCGGTGCGGGCATTGATATCTCCAAACCCTGTGGTAACATGATTGTCGATATCGGCGGCGGTACTTCCGATATTGCGGTTATTTCTCTGGGCGGCACGGTGGTCAGCGCTTCCATTAAGATAGCGGGAGATGATTTTGACGAGGCCATTGTGCGTTATATGCGTAAAAAGCACAATCTGTTGATCGGTGAACGGACAGCGGAGGATTTGAAAATAAAAATCGGGTCTGCTTTCAAGCGGCCTGAGGTGGATTATATGGATGTCAGAGGACGTAACCTGGTAACCGGACTTCCCAGAACCGTCAAGGTTTCTTCGGAGGAGACGGAGGAGGCGCTGCATGAGACGACGGTACAGATCGTTGAGACGATACACAGCGTACTTGAGAAAACGCCCCCGGAGCTGGCGGCGGATATCGCGGATCGCGGCATTGTCCTGACAGGGGGCGGAAGCCTTCTTCGCGGATTGGAGGATCTGATTGCGGCTAAGACAGGCATCAATACCATGACGGCGGAAGATCCCATGACAGCGGTAGCGATTGGCACCGGAAAATACGTAGAATTTTTGGCGGGATACAGAGAGGACTAAAGAATGCTTAAAGGATTATACACAGCCTATACAGGCATGATCAATGAACAGCACAGAATGGATGTTCTGACGAACAATCTGGCCAATGCTACGACCAACGGCTTTAAGAAGGAAGGCACCACAAGCGAAGCGTTTGATACGGTACTTGCATATAAAATCAAAGATTTGTCAGAGCCGGGGAACCTTCCGAGACCAATGGCGACGAACAGGCCGGTGGATGAGGAAGAGGCAAACAATCCGTTAAACGAAACGTATATGGACAGACGAATCAGCAGAACGGGGCTGAATCTGGGCGTAAAGATCGGAGAAAATTACGTGGACTACTCCGAGGGGCCGATTAAAGAGACGGGAAATCCCCTGGATCTTGCGCTTACTGACAGAGGATTTTTTGCGATAGAGTATACGAACAAGGCAGGAGAAACCTCTACCAAATATACCAGAGACGGTAATTTTACCATGAATAGTCAGGGGTATCTGCAGACGCAGGACGGCGACTATGTACTGGATGAGGACGGCCGGAGAATACAGATGGATCCGGCGCTTGAGATAGGCATAAACCGAAACGGCGATATCTTCCAGGATGGCGAGCTTATAGCGACTATTGGTATCACGGATTTTGAGGATTACAATTATCTGGAGCGGTTTGGGGAAAATCTCTTCCAGCCGGTGGAGGGCGCTACGGTGCTTGACCGGGAAGCGGTGCAGGAAGAATTTGGCACTAATACCGACATTCGGGTGGGGTATCTGGAAATGGCAAATATTTCCGTGGTGACGGAGATGGTTAATATGATTGCCCTGCAGCGGCAGTATGAAAGCAATCAGAAGGTCATCACAACCTATGACGATACGCTTGAACAGGCAGTGACGAACGGCAGACTGAGCTAATAAATATAAATATGTTGTAATTGTGATAAGGAGGATTCTATGGTCAGGAGTTTATGGTCGGGAGCGACCGGCATGAATGCACAGCAGACAAATGTGGATACGATAGCAAACAATCTCGCTAACGTTAATTCCGTGGGTTACAAGGCGCAGGTGGCACAGTTTAAGTCTCTTTTGTACCAGAATCTGCATTCCGTTACTACGACGGCAAACGGCAACCCGAAGCCGACTACATCCCAGATTGGCTTGGGTGTGCGCACCGCATCCCTCAATCAGATTTTTACACAGGGAAGTTTACTGGATTCTGCTTCCGATACGGCTTTCGCGATTGAGGGTGATGGATTTTTTGCACTGCGCGGTGAGGATGGTCAGGTTTACTATACAAGAAACGGTGATTTTACCTGGGCGATCGGCGTGGGAAACCGCATGTCCCTGACAAATGCTGACGGTTTGCCGGTATTGGATTCCGAGGGACGCGCCATTGTTTTAGATGCTGATTACATAGCAAGTAACCTCTCCATCACGGAGGATGGCCAGATTTGCTATCCGGATGAGCGGAATAACCCGCAGCCGATAGACGTGCAGATTGGTACGTTCCAGTTCAACAACCCCGGCGGTCTGAGCAGAGTGGGCGATACCCTTTTCGCGGTGACGAACGCCAGCGGCCGTGCGCTCAACGAGGATACGGAGGATGATCTTCCGAAGAGCCGCATCGTACAGGGATATCTGGAAGGATCTAACGTACAGGTGGCTAACGAGATGGTTAATTTGATCGTGGCACAGCGTGCTTATGAGATGAACTCCAAGTCCATCACCACATCCGATTCCATGCTTGAGGTGGCTAACAACCTTAAGCGTTAATATTAGGGGAGATAAGACATGAACGATTTAACCAACCTGGCTGCTTACACAGACTACATGACAGATACAAACCGTGTCGCTACGGAGCAGCTTCAAAAAAATCTACAGAATGTTGATCAGGCGGCGAAGCAGAAGGAGGACGATGCCCTCTTTGATGCGTGCAAGCAGTTTGAGGCATATCTGTGGGAGCAGGTTTATAAGGAAATGCAGAAAACCGTCGATATCTTTAGCGATGACGACGAGGATGGCTATGCCTCCAATATGGTAGATTATTTCAAGGATAATGTCATTCAACAGATTTCAGAACAGACCGCGACACAGGGCTCTAATTCTCTGGCGCAAATGTTGTATGAACAGGCAAAGATCAATTACGGTCTGTAATCTTCAGGGACTTCATGGAAACTATCAAAGGATTTATCGATCACATTATTTACCGCAATAAGGACAACGGATATACGGTATTAAATCTTCTCACGCAGGATGGGGAACTCACCTGCGTGGGTTTTTTTAAAACCATGGATCAGGGTGAGACCATTGAGGCACAGGGGGACTATGCCCAACACCAGATATATGGTAAACAATTTAAGATAGAACATTATCAAATACTTCCGCCCAGTGACGAGGTCAGTGTGGAGCGGTATCTTTCTTCCGGTGCAGTGAAAGGCGTTGGGGAGGCTCTGGCCAGAAGAATTGTGAGGGCGTTCGGGGCGGATACCTATCGCATTATCGAGGAGGAGCCGGAACGACTGGCGGAGGTGAAGGGGATAAGTCTGCGAAAAGCCAGAGAAATTGCGGCTTCCGTTTATGAGAAGAGAGATGCCCGCGACGCCATGACCTTTTTGCAGGGATACGGTATTTCAAATACGCTGGCGTTGCGCATTTACGAAACTTACGGCATGGGGCTCTACGGTATTATGCGTGAAAATCCTTACAGGCTGGCGGAGGATATACAGGGGATTGGCTTTCGCATTGCGGATGAGATTGCAGCGAAAATTGGGATTCATACGGATTCCGATTACCGGATCAGAAGCGGTCTGCTCTACACCTTACAGCGGGCGGGCGGTGAAGGACACTGCTATCTTCCTGCCGACAGGCTTTTATCTGAGGCGGGAGAACTTTTGGGGATCGAGCCTTCATTGATGGAGCCGCAGCTTCAAAATCTGGCGATGGATAAAAAGCTGGTTATCAAAATGCCGGCTCCGGGAGAAAAGGAGCGCAGGGTTTACGCTTCGTCTTTTTATTATGCGGAGTTAAACTGTGCCAGGCTTCTCCATGACTTGAATATAAAAGAAACGCTTCTTCCTGCGGAGGAGGAAGCCCTTCTTCGGAAAATAGACCAAGTGGAGAAGGAACTTTCCATCACACTGGATGCATTGCAGAAACGTTCGGTTTTAGAGAGCATCAGAAACGGCGTGTTCATTCTCTCCGGCGGCCCTGGCACGGGTAAGACAACCACCATCAATGCGATTATCCGCTATTTTCTCTCGCAGGGAATGGATATTTCCCTTGCGGCGCCTACCGGCAGAGCCGCTAAACGTATGACGGAAGCCACCGGGTACGAGGCGCGCACCATCCACAGGCTCTTGGAGCTATCCGGCGCAGCCGCCCTGGAGGGAAAACCGGCACAGTTTGAGCGCAATGAGGAGAATCCGCTGGAAGCGGATGTGATCATTGTAGATGAGATGTCCATGGTGGATATTTTTCTCTTTCAGTCTCTTCTGAAGGCGATTTCCGTGGGCACACGTCTTATTATGGTGGGGGATGTAAACCAGCTTCCTTCCGTAGGGCCGGGGCAGGTGCTTGCAGATCTCATTAAGAGCCAGGTTTTCCAGACGGTAACCCTTGAAAAAATTTTCAGACAGGCGCAGGAGAGCGATATCGTGCTGAATGCCCACAGAATCCATGCGGGTGAGGAACCGATACTGGATAATAAGAGCAGGGATTTTTTCTTTTTGGAAAGAAACGACGTTAATGTCATATACAAGCATATGATTCAGTTGATTCTGGAAAAACTTCCGCGCTATGTGGACGCCACACCCTACGACATTCAGGTGCTTACGCCTATGCGCAAGGGAAAACTCGGCGTGGAGACGTTAAACGGTATTCTGCAAAAGTATCTGAATCCTCCGGATGCAAAAAAACATGAGTGCCATGTGGGGGATACGCTCTTTCGGGAGGGCGATAAGGTGATGCAGATCAAAAACAATTACCAGCTTCCCTGGGAGGTGGTGAGCCGCTACCATATCCCTATCGATCAGGGCATGGGGATATTTAACGGGGATATCGGCGTTATCTGTTCCATAGACGATTACGCGAAAGAAGTGGTGGTTGAGTTCGACGAGCACCGGCGGGTCACTTATCCTTATGCCGGACTGGACGAGATTGAACTGGCTTACGCTGTCACGATACATAAATCACAAGGCAGTGAGTATCCTGCGGTTATCATGCCGCTTCTTTCAGGGCCGCATATGCTCTTTAACCGCAACCTCCTCTACACGGGAGTCACCCGTGCCAAGACCTGTGTCACCATTCTGGGGAGCCGGGCTACGCTCTTAGATATGATTGCCAATAATCAGGAGAACCGGCGTTATACGGGCTTTGCCGATCAGGTGGCAGGCGCAGCCGTAGACTGATGGCGTTGATACTTCTGGAAAGGAAATTTTATGAATACATTTCTGCATACATTTCTGTCACTTCTCTATCCCCGCCGCTGTCCGGTCTGCGACGGGCCTGTCAGACCATGGAACGCGCTGATTTGCAGGGATTGCGAGCCTGTTTTGGAGTACATTAAACCGCCGCGCTGTATGAAATGCGGCAAACATATCGGGGACGACGGGAAAGAATACTGTGCTGACTGCGCCGCCCACGCCCATTTCTATGACAGTGGACGAGCCCTCTTTTCCTATCAAAGCGCCGCTTCCTCCATCGCTCGTTTTAAGTATCACGGAAGGAAGGAGTACGCCGCCTTTTATGCGGCATGTATGGTGAACGTTCTGGGGGATTATATCAGATCCTGCCATGCAGATGCGCTCATCCCCGTGCCGCTTCACAGCAGCAGGAAGCGCAGGCGGGGATACAATCAGGCGGGGGTGCTGGCAAGGGAAGTTTCGGCTCTTACGGGGATACCTGTGTGCGACGATTTGATCGGAAGAGTGAAAAAAACGGTGCCTATGAAAGAATTATCTGCCGCCGGAAGACAAAATAATTTGAAAAAGGCTTTTAAAATCCTCCGTAATGATGTAAAATTAAATACGACTATAATTATTGATGACATCTACACCACAGGAAGTACGATAGATGCCATGAGCCGCGAATTGAAAAATGCGGGTGTAGAGAAGATTTATTTTGTGACTCTCGCTATTGGGAGAGGCATATAAAAAACGATCTGAGGGAGGACGAAGTATGAACGTAAGGAATTGTAGAAAGTGCGGGAGTCTTTTTAACTACGTTTCCGGGCCGCCGATCTGTCCTGCGTGTCGGGAGAAGATGGAGGAGAAGTTTCAGGAAGTAAAGAAATACATTCAGGATAACGGACATGCATCTATTCCTGAGGTGGCGGAAGCCTGTGACGTGTCCACGAATCAGATTCACCAGTGGCTCAGAGAGGAAAGGCTTGAGCTTTCGTCGGAGTCCGGAATTACGCTTAACTGTGAGAATTGTGGCGCACCCATTATGACGGGACGTTTCTGCCAGAAGTGCAAAAATACCATGGTGAATGAACTGGACAGCAGCATTAAGAAGCCGGAACCTCCGAAAGTCTCGAAGAAGAAGGACACGAAGGAAAATCCGAAGATGCGTTTCCTGAACTAATTTTTCATTTGGAAATTGGAGAAGTATATGTTAAATGAAGAGAGAGTCGTTCTGATGACGAAAATGGCTTCCTATGAAGAGCATGAGGGGAAAAAATGTCTGGCCATTGGAAGCTATTTTCGGAGCGACTATATAGGCTGGCAGGTGCTTAAATCCATTATAAGTGCAACCATCGCATTTGTAGTGGTTTTTGCCATGTACATTTTTTATGATTTTGAAATTTTTATGACGGACATCTATAAGATGGATCTTTTGGAGTTCGCCAAGAATGTTCTGTTTTTTTATCTGGGGACAGTGGGCATTTATGCGCTTATTTCCTATGCAGTGTGTACGGTAAGATACAGCAGGGCGAAAAAAAGCCTGCGGACATACTATATGAACCTGCACAGGCTTTCTTCCATGTATAGAAACGAATAGAACAGATAAAAGGATTAACATACAATGACTACTTTACTGGTTGCAAAACAGATACTATTGACGATATACAGTAAATATGAGGTGTATATCACACCACTTATGAAGTTTCTTCTGGCGCTTGTCACACTTTTCCTGATCAATTCCAGACTGGGATATATGGAGACAATTGACAGGGCAACGGTGGTGCTGATCGTGGCGCTTATGTGCTCCTTCATGCCGATGAATTTTATTGTCCTGATGGCAGCGGTTTTTGCTCTGCTGCATCTCTATGCTTTCAGCCTGGAATGTGCCGTGGTGATTGGCGCAGGATTTTTGCTGCTTTTTTTACTGTATCTGCGTTTTTCTCCGAAGGATACGCTGGTAGTGGTGCTTATGCCGGTTTGCTTCCTTCTGCGCATCCCCTATGTAATTCCCATATCCATGGGACTGATCGGGACGCCGGCTTCGGCCGTTTCCGTGGCCTGCGGCGTGATTGTTTATTATATGCTCCATTATGTAACGCAGAATGCGACAGTGATTGCGGCTATGGCGGATGAAGAGACGGCGGCGAAATTCCGGTTTATTGTTGACGGGCTGCTCAAGAACCGTGAGATGGTGGTTACCATTGCGGCTTTTGCCCTCACGGTGATTATTGTGTATCTCTTACGCCGCATGAGCGTGGATTATGCATGGACGATTGCCATGACGGCGGGCGCAGTAGTAAACATTATGGTGCTCTTGGTAGGGGATCTGATCTTTGACATTAACCAGTCGCTGATCAGTGTGATTCTGGGGACGATTATATCGTTTGCACTTACGCTGATATTGCAGTTTTTTGTATTTTATGTTGATTACAGTCGAACGGAAAAAGTACAGTTTGAGGATGATGAATACTATTATTATGTGAAGGCAGTGCCGAAGGTCACTGTGGCAAAACCGGATAAGAAAGTGAAGCAGATCAACTCCGCGAGAAGCGGGGCGGCGAGAAGCGCAAGACCGCCTCATCATTAAAGCGTGTGAGAAGTGCTTCTATAATTCAAATAACACAGAGGGCAGGTGATGAGAGATGAAACAATTGAATAGCTGGATTGGGGTCTATCTCGCAAGGCTGCACATGCCTTCTATCCACTGGAATGATGTGGCGGAGATCGCCATTATGACCTTTGTGGCGTATCATATTTTGGTTTGGATTAAGAATACGAGGGCATGGGCGCTTTTGAAGGGCGTTATTATGATCATGGTTTTTATTGTGATCGCGGCTCTTTGTAAGATGAATACGATTCTCTGGATTGTACCCAATATTATCAGCATTGCCGCTACGGCATTTGTGGTGGTTTTACAGCCGGAGCTGCGTGCCGCGCTGGAAGAGCTGGGACGTAAGAATTTTTTTGCAGCTCTTCTTGATTCTAATAAGCAGGAGGGCGGACGGTTTTCGGATCGGACGATCAACGAGATTGTGAAGGCTTCTGTGGAGATGGGAAAGGTAAAGACAGGGGCGCTTATTGTGATTGAGCACGATCAGTCCCTGCGGGAATACGAGAGAACGGGCATTGATGTGGACGGCATTATTTCAAGCCAGCTTCTCATCAATATTTTTGAGCACAATACACCTCTGCATGACGGTGCGGTTATCGTCAGGGGAAACAGGGTCGTGTCCGCGACCTGCTATCTGCCGCTGTCGGACAATATGGCACTCAGCAAGGATCTGGGAACCAGACACAGGGCAGGCGTGGGGATCTCGGAAGTGACGGATTCCCTGACGGTAATTGTTTCCGAAGAAACCGGCAAGATCAGCGTGGCTTACGGCGGAGCGCTTGAGAGAAATCTGGATGCGGGTCGGTTGAAAGAGCGGTTATTGGAAATTCAGGATAAGCCGACGGAGGAGAAAAAACGTAAAATCTGGAAAGGCAAGAGTATCGGAAAGGCAGGGGTCAGGGATGAAGAATAGACTTACCCGGAACTGGGGCTTAAAGATCGCTTCTTTCCTCAGTGCGGCACTGCTATGGCTGGTTGTCACTAACATAAACGATCCCATTGTGCCTTACCGCGTGACGGATGTGCCTGTCACAATCAGAAATACGAATCTGATCACGGAGAGAGGGCAGGTCTACGAGGTGCTGGATGGTACGGATACCATTGATGTGGTTACGGTTTCTGCGCCCCGCTCCATTATTGATGCACTGGATAAGAGCAATATTGTGGCGGTGGCGGATATCAATGATCTGACCAGTGTGGATACGGTACCGATCAAACTGTCCACGAACAAGTACAGCGATAAGTTGGACAGCATACGGGGTAATATTGACAGTGTGCGGTTGAGTGTCGAGGAACGGCAGACCAAATCCCTGCAGATCAAACCGGTTACTACGGGTGAGGTACGCGAGGGCTATATGGTAGGCGATGCCACGACAGACCAGAATCTGATCCGGATTTCGGGGCCGCAGTCTGTTATTTCACAGGTGACAAAAGCGCAGGCGGAGGTTGACGTTTCCGGTTTTACAAATAATATCGGTACCGATTCCGATATTCGCCTCTATAACGATGACGGAGATGAAATTACCGCCGCAAACATTGAAAAGAGTATTTCCAAGGTGCGGGTCAATGTAGAGATTCTGGAGCTTAAGGCGCTGCCTGTTGTGTGTGAGGTTACGGGAATACCGGAAGACGGCTATCAGTATACGGGAGAAGTTGCCTTTAGCAAGGGGACGGTTACGGTGGCGGCCAGATCGCAGACGCTTGACAATGTGGAGGCGATTGAGATTCCTGCCGGCGTGCTGGATGTGACTGACGCTGCCGAGGATGTGACGGTGCTGGTGGATCTGAATGAGTATCTGCCGGATGGTGTGAAGTTGGCGGAGAATAATTTTGTGGGCAGGATCAATGTCACTGCAAGGATAGAGGCGGAACGGGAACGGGCTGTGAGAGTGCCCGTAGGACGGATTCTTTTTGAGGGACTTCCCGACAATTATCAGGCTGTTATCACGGAGCCTGCCAACGAGTGCAGTATTATGCTGACAGGGCTGCAGGAGGCTTTAAATGAGGTCACGGCAGAAGATGTTACGGCTACCGTGGATCTGGAGGCATGGATGGCGCGGGAAGAGATTGACGAACTCACGGAGGGCAGTTACTGGCTTCCCGTAAATGCCACAGTGGCGAATGGAAACCTGAGACAAAGCGGAATCACAGAGGTACGGGTGCATATCATAGAGGAAGAATAACGGAGGTATAAAAAATATGAGCAGACTATTTGGCACGGACGGAGTTCGCGGCGTGGCTAACGAGGAGCTGTCTCCCCTTCTGGCGATGCAGTTGGGGCAGGCGGGGGCATATGTCCTGACCAGAGAAAATGAGCATAAGCCGACGATCATGGTGGGGTGCGATACGAGAATATCCGGTGATATGCTGGCGAACGCCCTCATGGCGGGTGTGTGTTCCGTTGGCGCAAACGCGGTGTATGTGGGAGTGGTTCCTACGCCGGCGGTGGCTTATCTTACCAGAAAATATAAGGTGGATGCGGGTGTAGTGATCTCCGCTTCCCACAATACGGTAGAATTTAACGGCATTAAGTTTTTTGACGGAAACGGTTATAAACTTCCGGATTCTCTTGAAGACGAGATCGAGGATCTGATCAGGAGCGACATGCAGGGTGTTAAATTTCCTACGGGGGCGAGCGTGGGAAAGATTAAGTACCGCACGGACGCCAGGGAGGAATATATCAATCATGCCATGAAGGCAGTGAACGTGGATCTGAGGGGAATGAAAATTGTTTTGGACTGTGCGGAAGGTGCGTCTTTCTATACCTCGGTGGAGACAATGAAGGAGCTTGGCGCGGAGGTGGTAGCTATCCACAATAATCCCGACGGTACGAATATCAACGCGAACTGCGGTTCTACGCACATGGAAGAGCTGCAGGCGAGAGTGGTTTACGAGAAAGCGCAGTTGGGGCTTGCTTTCGACGGAGACGCCGACAGGCTGTTGGCGGTGGATGAACTGGGTAATATGGTGGACGGCGATCAGATTATGGCCATCGTCGGCAATCATATGAAGACACAGGGGAAGCTGAATAAGAACACCATTGTGGCTACGGTCATGAGTAATCTCGGCTTTTTCCTTATGGGTGAAAAAAACGGTATCAAGATAGAGCAGACTAAGGTGGGAGACCGGTATGTGCTGGAGCGCATGCGGGAAATCGGGGCAAGCCTCGGCGGCGAGCAGTCGGGCCATGTGATCTTTTTGGATGAGAATACCACGGGAGACGGACTTCTCAGTGCCCTGCACCTTTTACAGGTACTGGTGGAGACGAAAAAGCCTCTCTCGGAGCTTGCCTCTATTATGGAAGTGATGCCGCAGGCGCTGGTGGGAGCCAAGGTGCCTAACCATAAAAAAGAGAAGTTTATGGATTACCCGGAGATTGCGGAAGCCATTGCCAATGTTGAAAAGAAGTTTGCGGGGGAGGGCCGTGTGTTGATTCGTCCCTCCGGTACTGAGCCTCTCGTCAGAGTTATGATTGAGGGTAAGGATCAGCAGGCTATCAACGAGGAAGCGAAGAAGCTGGCAGAATTGATTCAAAACAGTATGCTGTAAGAGAAGAGACAAAGATATTCGGGATATTGTGTTTTTGGGACTTGTGACACAGACCGAAAAATGATATACTTTTTATATTATCTAAGAAAGAGGAAGAGGTTATGGTAAGTCAAAAGGTAGTCATCAAAAACCCGACAGGGCTACATCTAAGACCGGCAGGCATCCTATGCAAGGAAGCGATGCAGTTTAAATCTCTGATAACCTTTACATTTCGTGAAAATACAGCGAACGCCAAAAGTGTCCTAAGTGTGCTTGGGGCATGTGTCAAGTGTGGCGATGAGATTGAGTTTGTGTGTGATGGTGAAGATGAAGAGGAAGCCTTGAAAGCGTTGGTCAGTGCGATCGAGAGTGGTCTTGGAGAATAACGTCACAGATGAACCCCGCTGTATGCAGCGGGGTTTTTACATTTTATTAAGCAGACATAAGGAGGAGTAAGTCATGTTAAATTATAAGAGATATCGCAGAAATCCGGTGGTTGATTATCCTGAAAGAGAGTGGGTTAATAAAGAGATTGAGAAAGCGCCGATCTGGTGCAGTGTGGATTTGCGCGACGGCAACCAGGCATTGATTGATCCTATGGTGGTATCGGAAAAAATAGAGTTTTTTAACTATCTGATCAAACTTGGCTTCAAGGAGATCGAGATCGGTTTCCCGGCAGCCAGCCAGATTGAGTATGATTTTCTGCGCCAGCTTGTGGACAGAAGAATGATTCCCGACGATGTGGTGGTGCAGGTGCTGACCCAGTGCCGCGAGGAACTTTTGGATAGGACTTTTGAATCCATTGAAGGATGCAAACAGGCCATCGTGCACATTTACAACTCTACCTCCACCTTACAGAGAGATGTGGTTTTTAACATGAACCGCGAGGAGATTATTAACATTGCCGTGGAGGGGACGAAGATGGTAAAACGCCATGCGGCGGACTTCCCAGGCAAGATTATTTTGGAATATTCACCAGAGAGTTTTACCGGAACGGAGCTGGATTTTGCGCTGGAGATCTGTAACGCTGTGCAGAGGGAATGGGGGCCGACGAAGGAGAATCCCATGATCATCAATCTTCCCTCCACGGTGGAGATGACGACGCCCAATGTCTTTGCAGACAGAATTGAGTGGATGAATAAGCATCTCGAAAATAGAGAGGCCATTATCCTGAGCGTCCATCCTCATAATGACAGGGGAACAGGCGTTGCAAGCGCGGAACTTTCGCTTCTTGCGGGAGCAGACCGCGTGGAGGGAACACTTTTTGGCAACGGGGAGAGAACCGGAAACGTGGATATCTTAAATATCGCCTACAATATGTTCTCACAGGGTATCGACCCGGAGCTTGCCATTGAGCGCGTGAACGAGAGTATTGAAATTTATGAGAGATGCTGTAAAATTCCGGTGCATCCCAGACACCCTTATGCGGGTAAACTGGTGTTTACCGCCTTTTCGGGTTCCCATCAGGATGCCATTAACAAGGGCGTGAAGGCGATGAAAGAGCGGAATAATGAATATTGGGAAGTGCCTTATCTGCCCATAGATCCGGCAGATATCGGCAGAGAATACGAACCCATTGTGCGTATCAACTCCCAATCCGGCAAGGGAGGCGTTGCTTTTGTCATGGACACCTATTTTGGCTTTAAGCTGCCGAAGGGAATGCACAGGGAGTTTGCGAATGTGATTCAGGCAATCTCCGAGAAGCAGGGTGAAGTGAGTCCGGATCAGATTATGGAGAGTTTCCGTCAAGAGTATCTGATGAAGAAGGAGCCGATTCATTTCCGCAGGCTTCGGGTGGATGATCTGAGCGAAGAGACAGAGTCCGAGTTTGACACAAAGGTGACGGTGGTCTATACGGACGCCGGGGTGGAAAAGTCCTTTGAGGCGGTTGGAAACGGCCCTATCGACGCGGTAAAGCGCGGTTTGCAGGAAGAACTGAATGTCAGCATCAAGATCCTGGACTATGAGGAGCACGCGCTCCAGAGCGGTTCCAACTCACAGGCGGCGGCTTATATCCACCTTCTGGATGCGGACGACGGCAGGGTGACTTACGGTGTGGGTGTCAGCTCAAATATTACGAGGGCGTCCGTGCGGGCGATCTTCTCGGCGGTGAACAGGCTTGGCCTGAGAGTGCATGATAAGAATTTCTAATGCTCACCAGCAGAGGCTGTTTCGCAAAAAATTCTAAGAGATTAAGGAGGTATGGCTATGAATCAGATCGAACAATTGAGACAGTGGGTAAATGAATCAGATAACATCGTCTTCTTCGGTGGCGCAGGGGTTTCTACGGAGAGCGGCATCCCGGATTTCCGCAGCGTGGATGGTCTCTACAACCAACAATACGACTATCCGCCGGAAACCATATTGAGCCATACCTTTTACCGGAGGAATACGGAAGAGTTCTACCGTTTTTACCGCAATAAAATGCTCTGCCTTGACGCAAAGCCGAACGCCGCACACCTGAAGCTGGCGCAGTGGGAAAAAGAAGGAAAACTGAAGGCGGTGGTGACACAGAATATTGACGGTCTTCATCAGGCGGCGGGCAGTGAGAAAGTGTATGAACTTCACGGTTCGGTGCTCAGAAACTTCTGTGAATCCTGCCACAAATTTTATGATGTCAATTACATCGCAAACGCAGAGGGCGTGCCCAAGTGTAGCTGCGGCGGTTCTATTAAGCCGGACGTTGTGCTCTATGAGGAGGGACTGGATCAGAATACCCTTTCCGGTGCGATCCGTGCCATCAGAGAGGCGGATGTGCTGATTGTGGGAGGCACATCTCTGGCTGTGTATCCCGCGGCGGGGCTTCTGGATTATTATAACGGTAATAAGCTGGTGCTTGTGAACAAGACGCCTACGGCCAGAGACGGCATTGCGAATCTGGTGGTGCAGGGGAGTATCGGGGAAATTTTTTCACAGCTTGATTAGAGTGAAAACAGGAGTGTGATATGGACATTCGGGTCGGTGATATCTTAAAGATGAAAAAGAAACACCCCTGCGGCAGCGCTGAGTGGGAGGTGCTTCGCATCGGCGCGGATTTTCGGCTGAAATGTATGGGCTGTGGACACCAGATTATGATTCCCAGGCCGAAGGCGGAGAAGAATATCCGCGGAGTTTTGCGAAGCGATACGGAGCAGTAGGGCGCGGCGGTAAAAATTTCTTGCACAATCCGGGGGATTATGGTATCATAAGTATCCGTGATAAACTATTTTGGCGTTAAGCCAAACATCCTTGCTCCTTTTTTGAGAAGGGGCCAGAGACCAAAAGGAGGGAAAGAAGCATGAACAAGTATGAGTTAGCCGTTGTTGTCACTGCTAAGATTGAAGATGACGAGCGGGCCGCGACTCTGGAGAAGGTGAAAGCCTTAGTGGAGAGATTCGGCGGGAAGATCACAGAAGTTGACGACTGGGGTAAGAAGAGACTCGCATACGAAGTACAGAAGATGAAAGAGGCTTTTTATTACTTTATCCGCTTTGAAGCAGAGAGCACAGCTCCCGGCGAGATTGAGAGCCGCATCCGCATCATGGATAACGTCATCCGATACCTGTGCGTCAGACAAGACGAGAAATAGGAAGAGGTATTCTGTATGAATAGAGTTATACTGATGGGACGTTTGACAAGAGATCCTGAGGTGAGATATTCCCAGGGTGAGAACGCGACGGCGGTAGCCAGATATACGCTGGCGGTAGACCGCAGATTTAACCGTAATAATGATGACCAGACGGCAGATTTTATCAACTGCGTAGCCTTCGGGAGATCGGGCGAGTTCGCTGAGAAATATCTTCACAAGGGCACGAAGATTGCAATTACGGGACGCATCCAGACAGGAAGCTATACCAACAAGGATGGCGTCAGAGTATACACGACAGACGTTGTGGTAGAGGATCAGGAGTTTGCAGAGAGCAAGAATGCTTCCGCAGCAAACGGCGGGTACGTTCCTGCAGAGAGAAATGATTCTGCACCGGCGGCTGCGGGGGATGGCTTTATGAATATCCCCGATGGCATTGATGAAGAACTGCCGTTCAATTAAGGAGAGCGCTTTGGGCGCGAGATTGGAGGTTTACTATGGCATTTAATAAATCAGACAAGCCGGATTTCCCCAAGAAAAAAGGGGGAATGCGCAGAAGAAAGAAAGTCTGCGTATTCTGCGGTAAAGATAATGTGATCGACTACAAGGACAGCAACAAGCTTCGCAGATACATTTCCGAGAGAGGGAAGATTCTTCCCAGAAGAATTACCGGAAACTGCGCAAAGCACCAGAGAGCGCTTACGGTAGCGATCAAGCGTGCAAGACATCTTGCCTTGATGCCTTACGTGCAGGATTAATGGTTTATAGGAAAATTTAGGGAATCGGGTGCCGTGTGCACCCGGTTTCTTCTTTTGCGTAATAAGCCTGAAACCCCAACATTATGTCAGTTTTCAAAGAAAAAGGTCTATATATTGGTGTGGCGGTATTTGGCAAAAAATGCTATACTAGCATGAGAAGAAACTCTAATTGTTCACAGCAGAGGCTGTTTCGCAAAGAGTTTCTAAGTCTCATGCGCGAGAAGAACTTCTGTGAGGAATAAGATGAAAAATACGGTAAAGTTAAAAGGGAGGATGAAAGCCTATCTGCAATCCTCTTTATATCTGGGGTTTTTACTTGCGGTTGTGGATATTTTAGTCTATATGCTGGATTATCGGGCAGGGCTTCTTGTGACCGCTTTTTTGATTTTCTATTTTGCGATCGTGCTGTCCATGATGTTGTATAACAAGCCGATCATCATGAATGAACTGATCAGTTTTGCTACCCAGTACGGACAGATCCAGAGAAGACTTTTGCGGGATCTTGAGCTTCCCCATGCCCTTTTGGACGATGCGGGGAAAATCATCTGGACAAATATTGCTTTTGAACATATTACGCATCAGGAGAAGGGATATCGGAAGTCGATCACCACGCTCTTTCCTTCTATCACAAAGGACAAGCTCCCCGGCCGGGACGGCGAGGGGGAAGTTGAATGCCGGGTGGATTATGAGAATGGAAATTATCTGGCAAAACTTAAGAAAATTTCTTTAAAAGAGATGGCGGAAAACAGTGATATCATCGAGGCGAAGGGATATGACGGGTATCTGATTGCCCTGTATTTGTTCGACGAGACGGCGCTGCAGATCGCCCTGCGGGAAGTGGATAACCAATCGCTGGCGGTGGCGCTCATTTATCTGGACAACTATGAGGAGGCGCTGGAAAGCGTTGAGGAGGTCAGGCGCTCTTTGCTGATCGCGCTGATTGACCGTAAGGTGAATAAATATATTGCCGCGTTGGACGGCATCTGTAAAAAGCTTGAAAAGGACAAATATCTGGTGATCATGCGCAAGGAGGCGGCAACCCACCTGCAGGAGAGCCGGTTTGATATTCTGGAGGATGTGAAGACGGTCAATATTGGTAACGAGATGGCGGTCACCATCAGTATCGGTATGGGATTGAACGGCTTGTCCTATGCGCAGAATTATGAATTCGCGCGAAACGCGATAGATATTGCCCTGGGACGCGGCGGCGACCAGGCGGTCGTGAAAGTGCCGGAGAACGTGATTTATTACGGTGGAAAGAGCCAGCAGGTAGAGAAAAGTACCCGCGTCAAGGCAAGGGTAAAAGCGCACGCCCTGCGTGAGATTATCTCTGTCAAGGATGAGGTCTATGTCATGGGACACCGCATGGGCGACGTGGACAGCTTCGGCGCTTCTGTGGGTATCTACAGGATTGCGGAGGCGCTTGATAAGAAGGCTCATATTGTCTTAAATGACGTGACATCCACCATGCAGCCTATGGTGGACATGTTCAGGGACAATGATGACTATGCGGAAGACATGATTATAGGCGGTCAGCAGGCATTGGAGATGGTGGGCGGCAACGCGGTGCTCGTTGTGGTGGATGTCAACAAACCCAGCCTTACAGAGTGTCCGGATCTGTTAAAGCGCTGTAAATCCATTGTGGTACTGGATCACCACAGACAGGGAACGGAGATTATTGAGAACGCGACGCTTTCCTATGTAGAGGCTTATGCATCCTCCGCCTGTGAGATGGTTTCGGAAATCCTGCAATACATCAGCGACGATCTGCGGTTACGCGCCGAGGAGGCGGACTGTATGTATTCCGGCATTATGATAGACACCAACAACTTTATGACAAAAACCGGTGTCAGAACCTTTGAGGCAGCCGCTTTCCTGCGCAGGAACGGCGCAGACGTGACCCGTGTCAGAAAGCTGTTCCGTGACGATGCTGCGGAGTATAAGGCGAAGGCGGACGCAGTCAGTCAGGCGGAAATATACCGGCATTTTTATGCCATATCCGTATGTACGGGCGAGGATGTTACAAGCCCTACCATTGTGGGCGCACAGGCGGCCAATGAGCTGTTAAACATCAAGGGAATCAAGGCAAGCTTTATTCTTACCAAGTATAATGGAATTATCTATATAAGCGCCCGCTCTATCGACGAGGTGAATGTGCAGGTTATCATGGAGAGAATGGGCGGCGGCGGCCATTTGAATATGGCGGGCGCGCAGATTGAAAATGGCACGGTGGAAGAGGGAATTGAGAGCATTAAGAGAACACTGGATACGATGATAGAGGAAGGGGATTTAGAGTAACATGGAGATTATACTGCTTGAAGATGTAAAATCACTTGGAAAAAAGGGAGATATTGTGAATGTCAGCGACGGCTATGCGAGAAACTTCGTATTACCGAAAAAGCTTGGCGTGGAGGCAAATTCTAAGAACAAAAACGATTTAAAGCTTCAAAAAGCCAACGCGGATAAAGTTGCGAAAGAACAGCTTGAGGCTGCGAAGGAGCTGGCAGGTGTGCTGGAGACGAAAGAAGTAACCCTTAAGATGAAGTCCGGCGAGGGAGGCAAGGCCTTCGGTTCTGTTTCCTCGAAGGAAATTGCGCAGGCGGCAAAGGAGCAGTGCGGCTTGGAACTGGACAAGAAAAAAATACAGCTTCCGGAGCCCATTAAGTCGCTTGGCGTTTATGAGGTGGGGGTGAAGCTTCACCCGAAGGTGACAGGAAAGTTGAAAGTGAAAGTGATTGAGGGATAAATCTTGCCAGCAGAGGAAGCGTTATTAAAAAGAATATTACCGCACAGCATGGAGGCGGAACAGTCCGTGATCGGTTCTATGATTATGGACAGGGAAGCGATTGTTGCGGCTTCGGAAATCGTGCAGGGAGAGGACTTTTATAATAAGCAGTACGGCGTTTTATTTGACTCGATGGTGGAGTTAAACGATGAGGGAAAGCCGGTAGATCTTGTGACATTGCAGGACAGGCTGCGGGAAAAGGATGTTCCCCCGGAGGTCAGCAGTCCTGAATTTATCAGGGATTTGATTACCGCAGTGCCTACCTCGGCAAATGTGAAATATTACGCTGGCATCGTTGCCGATAAAGCTGTGCTCAGGCGTCTGATCCGCCTGAATGAAGAGATTGCCAATGAGTGTTACGTTGGCAAAGAGAGCCTGGAAACCATTTTGGAGGACACAGAGAAGCGCGTGTTCGATCTGGTGCAAAGGCGCGGCGGCGATGAGTTTGTCCCCATCCGGCAGATTGTGATGGATGTGATGGACAACATCGAGAAAGCCTCCCGCAATAAGGGAAATGTCACGGGTGTGGCGACGGGCTTTCTGGATCTTGATTACAAGACTTCCGGCATGCAGCCTTCCGACCTCATTCTGGTAGCGGCGAGACCTTCCATGGGAAAAACTGCCTTTGTGCTGAATATAGCCGAGTATGTAGCTTTTAAACAGAATAAAACGGTGGCTATTTTCAGTCTGGAGATGTCGAAGGAGCAGTTGGTGAACCGTCTGTTCTCTATGGAAGCCAAAGTGGATTCCCAGCATATCAGAACGGGTAACCTCTCGGATGCGGAATGGGAGAAGTTGATTGAGAGCGCCGGGCAGATCGGCAAGTCCAATCTCATTATAGACGACACGCCGGGTATCAGCATATCTGAGCTTCGCTCAAAATGCCGTAAATATAAATTAGAGCATAATCTGGAGATGGTCATTATCGACTATTTGCAGTTGATGTCCGGAAGCGGCAGATCAACCGATTCCAGACAGCAGGAGATTTCGGATATTTCCCGATCCCTGAAAGCGCTTGCAAGAGAATTGCGGGTGCCTGTATTGGCTCTGTCGCAGCTCTCCCGCGCGGTGGAACAGCGTCCCGATCACAGGCCGATGCTTTCGGATCTGCGTGAGTCCGGCGCTATTGAGCAGGATGCCGATGTGGTGATGTTTATATACCGCGACGATTATTACAACAAAGATACGGAGAGAAAAGGGATTGCGGAAATTATTATAGCGAAACAGAGAAACGGCCCGATTGGCACAGTGGAGCTGGTCTGGCTGCCGGATTACACGAAATTTGCAAACCTGGCAAAATAGATTCTATTACAAAAGAGACGACCCTGACAGGGAACGTCTCTTTTTTCCGCGCATAAGCAGAGTCAGAAGAGGGAGGAAACTACATGAACGATACGATTTATTACATTTCGGAGGCCTCAAAGAAGGTGGAGGTAGAACCCCATGTGCTCCGTTATTGGGAGGATGAGCTGAAACTTCCTATTGAGCGCAATGAGATGGGGCATCGCTGCTATAAGGAAAAGGATATTGAGACGCTGCGGCAGATTAAACAGCTTAAGGAACAGGGACTGCAGCTCAAAGCGATAAGGGCGGTTCTGCATGGGGACGGCGGCAATATTTTTGGCGGCGGCCACGCGGCGGACGAGAGGGCGGAAAGCGGTGAAGGCCTGCGGGATAAGAGGATAGAAGAAAAAGTGGAGGATATGGTTATGAAGAAAGCGAAGAAGTATATGGTTACGATGTCTAAGGGTAAGGAGACGGTTCTGGAGATGCCGGAGGAGGGGCAGGAACTGAAAGAGTATGAAGAACCGTTGGATGACGAGCGGGAGAAAAAGGCAAAGCGTCTGCAATATTTGTTACAGCATATGGTGACCGATGCAGTCAAAAATGCTAATAAGGAAATGTGTACGGAAATCAAGGAGAGTATATTGAAGGAGCTGGATTACCAGTTCAGGCAGCAGGAGGAGAGGGACGAGGAGCGGCGCAGACTTGATGAGGAGCATTACCGCAAAATTGACGAGATGATCAGTCAAAGACGCCGCCCCGGAGAAAAATTTGGCAGAGGAAAAAAGAAAGAACCGCTCTCCCCAAAGTAAGAATACTCTGGGGAGACGGTTCTCCCGATCATTCGATCAAATTTAATTAGCCCTGAGAGATGGAGCCTGTCGGGCAAACGCCTGCGCAGGAACCGCAGTCGATGCACTTTGAGGGATCAATCTCAAACTTACCGTCGCCCATGCTGATAGCGCCAACCGGGCACTGAGCCTCGCATGCTCCGCAAGATACACAAGCGTCACTGATTACATATGCCATGACAATATCCTCCTTATGTTATAAAAATGATTGACAGCAATAATAATTTGCCATGAACTTATTTTAATATAAATAGGAGCAATATACAAGTAGAAAAATATAGCTATGGCTTGATTTTCACCTTGTCGGTGAGTAGAATATAAAGTGTATAGGTATGCTGCTTACAGGCTGGTATTTCGCCGATAAAAACAGACTACATAGAAAGATTTTAATACGATGGGAAAAAGTAAAAAAATACAATTATTGGGAAAAATGAGAAATAATATCATTGTGTTGGGCGCGTTTATTCTGATTGTCGTGCTCTGCACTTTTATTTTGCGCAATACTTTGTGGGACAATACGAACCAGATGGGACTGACTCTGGTGGAAAATTATACTTCGTCGGAAGAAAGTAATATCCGCACTTGCGAGGCGGTGCTTGACATCTGCATGAATTACGTTGAGGAGCGGGAGAAGGAAGGAGTTTCGATCGAGGAACTCGGGAAAGGCCTCTATCCTTATATACGTGGTCTGACGGACATGTATGGCAGCGAAAACATACGGGTTTACGGGAAAACTTTCAATGCCACGGAGGTTTTGTCGGATGACCCTTCGGCCGAAGCTATGAGTGATTATGATTTTACAGATACGATTTATTATCAGGGGGCGCTGGCAGCCGCAGGAGAAACCTATATTTCGCCGGCTTACACGGATGCCACGGCAGGGATTCCGGTTGTCACGATCTGCAGGGTGGTGCCTGAGACGGGAAGTTTTCTTGCGATTGATCTCAAACCCGGTTGCTTTGAGATGTATAACAAGGATTTGGAGCTGCCGCAGGATGCGTCCTATTATCTGGTGGATAGCGAAGGTACGCTGCTCTATTATAAATCCTGCTGGGACTATCAGCGCGATGAATTTCAGGCGCTGGTCGACAGCTACAGAGAGGATGCGGAGTGTAATAAGAAAAATCATGTTCTGGAAAATATTACGCCAGTAGACAACATTGTTCGTAATGTCTATTTCCATCATATGGATGACGGCTTTACGGGAATTTTAACTATATCAAAGGATGAAATTTTATCTGGTTCGGACACATTTCGCAATATCAGTATTGTGTTAATTCTGCTTGGCGTTGCCGTGTTTCTTTTTCAGACAGCCAGAGAGTATGGAAACGCGAAAAACAATCAGGTTCTGATGGAGCAGACACAGATTTACCGGAACGCCATGGACAGTACGGCACGTGCATGCAAGGTAATTCTTTATATTCATGTGAAAGATAAAACTCTGGAAATGGTTTATCCCAGAAGCGAGGGTCAGGTACAGCGGAAACCATTCAGGGAAGCCATGGACGCGTTTTTCGACCGCGAGGTGGTGGCGGAAGAATACATCGACCAGTTGAAGAAACTATTGGATCTGTCTAATATTGTGAAGCATCTCGAAGAAAAGGAGCATATCGAGCAACAGTTCAAAATGAAAAAAGCAAACGGCGAGGGTTATGAGTGGTGTTCCATTGCCGTCACTGCGGCGGAAGAGGAAAATGGCGAACCGACGGCAGTCACCATGGCTGTCCGTAATATTGATGATGTGATAAGCCGGGAGGAGAAGCAGAAACAGATGCTGGAGCAGGCTGTGGAGCGCGCCGAGGCTGCTAACCATGCAAAGAGCGATTTCCTCTCAAGGATGAGCCATGATATCCGCACACCGATGAACGCTATTCTCGGCATGACTTCCATTGCTACAATGCATATTGATGAAAAGGAACGTGTGTTGGATGCTCTTAGCAAAATTACGATTTCGGGCAAACATCTTCTTGGATTGATCAATGAAGTCCTGGATATGAGCCGGATTGAAAGCGGTAAGGTCAGCCTGATGGAGAATGGGTTTAACCTCTCCGACACGATAGAGAGCCTTATGACGGTGTTTCGCACGCAGATGGACGCCAAGGGGCTTATGTTAAACGCCGGGATCGCCAAGCTGGAGCATGAGAATGTGATTGGCGACGAACAGCATTTGCAGCAGATCTTTATGAATATTATGGGAAATGCGGTTAAGTTTACGCCGGAGGGTGGCAAGATCAGCATTTACATTGAGGAAAAACCGTCTGCGATCAGTGGCTGTGGCTTTTATGAGTTTACGTTTGAAGATACCGGGATTGGTATGGAGAAGGACTATATTGACAAGATTTTTGAACCTTTTTCCCGCGCATCGGATTCCCGTACAAGTAAGATCGAGGGAACCGGTCTCGGCATGTCGATTGCGGTCAACATTGCCCGCATGATGCAGGGCGATATCAAGGTGGAAAGCGAGCTGGGTAAAGGGTCAAAATTTACTGTCACCGTTTATTTGAAGCTGGATGATACCACGGATGCAGACCTTGCGGCATACAGCGGCCTTCCGGTGTTAGTGGTGGACGACGAGGAAGTGTCCTGTGAAAACTCCTGCGAAATGTTAAAGAGTCTTGGAATGGATGCGGCGTATGTACTCAGCGGTGAGGAAGCCGTACATCGCATTGTGGATGCGGGCGCGAACGACAAAAAGTTTGCGGTTGTCATTCTTGACTGGAAGATGCCGGATAAGGATGGTCTTGAGACGGCAAAGGAGATTCGCGCTAAGGTTGGGCGTGATATTTCTATTATCATTTTGTCGGCTTATGACTGGGCGGATATTGAGTCGGAGGCGATGGATGCCGGGGTAGATGCGTTTATAGGAAAACCGCTGTTTAAATCGCGTCTGATTCAGGTGCTTAGGGAAGTCCTGGGACAGGATCAGGGTTATGAGAAAAAGGAATCTACTGTCCTTGAAACGTTCAAACAGCAGGATTTCTCCGGCAAGCGGGTTCTGCTTGTGGAGGATAATGAGATCAATATCGAGGTAGCAAAAGAACTGCTTAGTATCGTCGGCATTCAAGTGGAGATGGCGATGAACGGAAAACTGGCTGTCGAGACAGTTATGGAGAAAGAACCGGGATACTATGATTTGATTTTTATGGACATTCAGATGCCGGTTATGAACGGGTATGAAGCAGCCAAAGCGATCCGTGCTTCCGGCAGAGAAGACCTGGAGGAGATTCCCATTGTGGCAATGACCGCAGATGCTTTTGCGGACGATATCAGAAAGTCGGAAGAGGCAGGTATGAACGACCATGTTTCTAAGCCGGTGGATATCGGAAAGTTGGAAGAAGCGCTGCGGCGATGGATTCAATAAAGGAGCGGAAAAGTAAAAGAGCGGCGCCAGTAAATGGTACCGCCCTTTGCTTCCTGTCATCAATGGATTCCTAATTCCTCCCGGCGTTTGCGGACGCCTTCCAAGATCACTTTCTTCTTTTCTACGAGCTTATCCTTGTCCATGGCGGGGACTCCGGCCAGTTTGTACTCTATGCCAAGCTTTTCGTATTTGGATTCTCCCATCGTATGATAGGGAAGCGCGTCTAAGGCTTTCAGGTTGGTGAAAGCGCCGATAAAGTAGCCAAGCTGGTACAAGTATTTGTCGTCGTCCGTAATGCCTGGTACAATAACATGGCGGATCCACATATCTACGTGTTTTTCATTTAAATATTCCGCGAAGGCGAGGATGCCCTCGTTTGGCTGGGAGGTCAGTTCCTTATGCTTTTCCGGATCAATATGCTTAATGTCCAGCATAACAAGGTCAGTCAGGGTCATTAGCTTATCCAGTTTGGCAAGCCATTCGGGATTGGCATTTTTCTTGTAAGCAATTCCGGAGGAGTCGATACAGGTGTGGACGTTATTGGCCTTGGCAATCGTAAACAGATCAATCAGGAAATCTACCTGCATCAGTGGTTCGCCGCCTGTAACGGTAATGCCGCCTCCGTGATAAAAGTCCTCGTTTCTCTTGTACTGTTCAAAAATGTATTCCGGTTCCATCAGTGTGCCACCATTCATATCCCAGGTGTCGGGATTGTGGCAGTAGGCACAGCGCATGGGACAGCCTTGTACGAAGACCACAAAACGGGTTCCGGGGCCGTCTACGGTACCGAAGCTTTCTAAAGAATGGATTCTGCCTTGCATCTGTACAACCTTCTTTCTAATCTTTTATTCTATCTAATTTTGTGAGATTTCCCTTGAATTATTTTCGGTTAATTACAGTATACCATAAAGAGCCCCGTATTACTACGGGGCTCTCATAGAAATTACTTTTTAATTAGATGCTCTCGTGGAACGTACGGGAGATAACATCTGCCTGCTGTTCCGGTGTCAGTTTGATGAAGTTTACTGCATAGCCGGAAACACGAATTGTCAACTGAGGATAGTTCTCAGGATGCTTCTGTGCATCCAGTAAGGTATCTCTGTTGAGTACATTTACGTTAAGGTGATGGCCGCCCTTTGTTGCGTATCCATCTAATAAATTTACCAGGTTATTTACCTGAGCTGTTGCTGCTTCTGCCATTGTATGATCCTCCTATTCGTTTTATTTATAGTCCTCCAACCCATCCAAACCTTCGTGGAGGGTAGGAACGCTGCAGGCCAACGGGGTGCGGGAGCAATCCGTGCACCCCATGGTCTGTACATTTTTGGCATCATCTGCTTTGTCGTCGACATCAACATTCACGTGTCCGACGCCCTGCGCCATCCCGGAATCCATCATTTTGACAAAGTCTTCAATCATCTGATTGCTATCCATATATTACAGCTCTCCTATTTGTTCAGATCAAGTTCGATGTCGCCTGCAAATACCTGATCTTCTTTACCGAGAGCGCCCGGAATGATGGTAAAGGTATTGGAGATACCATCCTGTGCATCCTTAAAGGGCAGCTTGGATACGGAAGACAGGGAAGCAACTGCACCGTGGGTATCGCGTCCGTGCATCGGGTTAGCGCCGGGTGCAAACGGCTGTCCTTTCTTACGTCCATCGGGCGTATTACCGGTAGCCTTACCGTAGGTTACGTTAGAAGTAATGGTAAGGATAGAAGTTGTAGGAACGCCGTTTCTGTAGGTGTGATGTCTTCTGATTGCCGTCATAAATCTGTGAACAACTTCCTGTGCAATCTCATCTACGCGGTCGTCGTCATTGCCGTATTTCGGGAACTCACCTGTTGTCTTAAAGTCAACGATGATGCCATCCTCATCTCTGATGGGCTCAACCTTCGCGTACTTGATTGCAGATAAGGAATCAGCCACGATGGAGAGTCCTGCAACACCTGTTGCGAAGTAACGCTTAACGTCTCTGTCATGAAGAGCCATCTCCGCTCTCTCATAGCAGTATTTGTCATGCATGTAGTGAATGATGTTCAGCGTGTTAACATATACATCAGCCTGCCATTCCATCATATCCATGAACTTATCTACTACATCATCATAGTCGAGAACATCGCCTGTAACAGGACGGTACTTCGGGCCAACCTGCTTTTTGGTAACCTCGTCGATACCGCCGTTTAATGCGTACAGCAGGCACTTTGCAAGGTTCGCACGTGCGCCGAAGAACTGCATTTCCTTACCGATCACCATGGAGGATACGCAGCATGCGATACCGTAGTCATCGCCGTGTGTCACTCTCATCAGATCGTCATTCTCATACTGGATGGAAGAAGTCTGGATGGACATCTTCGCACAGTATTTCTTCCAGCTCTCAGGAAGTCTTGTGGACCAGAGAACTGTCAGGTTGGGCTCCGGAGAAGGTCCTAAGTTGGTCAGGGTATGCAGATAACGGAAACTCATCTTTGTTACCATGGGACGACCGTCAACGCCTACACCGCCGAGAGACTCGGTTACCCATACCGGATCGCCTGCGAAAATCTGGTTATACTCAGGTGTACGAGCGAACTTCACACATCTTAACTTCATGATGAAGTGATCAACGAACTCCTGAATCTGCTGCTCGGTAAATGTGCCGTTAGCAAGATCTCTCTCAGCGTACACGTCAAGGAAGGTAGATGTACGTCCAAGGGACATAGCCGCACCGTTCTGCTCTTTTACGGAGCAAAGGTATCCGAAATAAGTCCACTGAATTGCTTCCTGTACGTTGGAAGCGGGCTTGGAGATATCGCAGCCATAAGAAGCAGCCATTTCCTTCATCATCTTAAGAGCGGTCATCTGCTCGGAAAGCTCTTCGCGAAGACGGATTACATCGTCTGTCATAACGCGGCCGGTGGAATCCTTCTGTGCCTGTTTGTCTTCGATCAGTCTGTCAATACCGTACAGAGCCACACGTCTGTAATCGCCGATGATACGGCCGCGCCCATAAGCATCCGGAAGACCCGTAATAATGTGGGCGGAACGGCAGGCTCTCATCTCCTGATTGTAAGCGTCAAAACAACCTGCATTGTGAGTCTTTCTGTGTGTGGAGAAAAACTCGCTGATTTCGGGATCAACCTCGTAGCCGTTGTCCGCACAAGCCTTCTCTGCCATTCTGATACCGCCGTAAGGCTGTAAGGAACGCTTGAAGGGCTTATCTGTCTGGAAACCTACGATGGTTTCTTTGCTCTTGTCCAGATAGCCGGGGCCGTGGGATGTGATCGTAGATACAACTTTGGTATCCATATCAAGTACGCCGCCTGCCTCGCGCTCCTGCTTCTGCAGGTCAAGAACCTGTGCCCAAAGGTCTTTTGTGTTCTGTGTAGGCCCTGCCAGGAAGGACTCGTCACCGTCGTAAGGGTGATAGTTTCTCTGGATAAAGTCGCGGACATTCACTTCTTTGTCCCATTTTCCGCCTACAAAATCTTTCCATTCTGGTCTCATTTTTTGTTCCAACCTCCTATTTTAAAATTTTATTAAAGTAACGAAAAACATCCGAATTCAATGTTTTGTACAGCTACGGCACACAACCCTGAATCGGTAAGAACATTATATGCCATTCGGCGAATCACAGTCAAGACGACCTTTGTTCTTTTTCTTATACAAATGCAAAAAATGGAAAGGATTTTTTGTGAAAATTGCATTAAAGCGGAAAGATATGGGATAAGATAATGGGATGTTGACGGAATTGCCGCTTTCTACTATAATTTTATTGGTAGAAAAAGGCGGGATGTATTTTTTCAAGGGTACTTGGAATTCTATCCTTAAATAAAAGTTTTGAATGGAGGTAATGGATCATTATGGCAGATATTACAAAGGACACAACGATAGGCGAAGCGCTCAGGACGAATCCGGATATTGCGCCTGTTCTGATGGAGATCGGCATGCATTGTCTCGGCTGCCCTTCCGCGCAGGGTGAGACGCTGGAAGAGGCAGCAATGGTGCACGGCGTTGAAGTGGATGACCTGATGAACAGGATTGCGGCAGTGTAGAATAATAGAATACAGACAAAAACCGCGCTGGCTCTGAAAAAGAGAGGCGCGGTTTTTATTATATACGATATCTTAAATGCCGGCTAACACTTCCAACGCATTGTCCTTGATGAGAGGGTCGCAGTGCTCTTCCAGATATGCCCTGGTGGCGGATGCCGATTTTTCCGCTTTTGCGTACTCGGAAATCAGGCTGCAGAGACGGTCGTAATCGTCGGCCTTCTCTGTTTCAGGATCTAAAAGCAGGAGATATGCACCGGTGTTTTCATCCTTGTAAAGAGTATCTTTCCCTTGGCGGAAACGGCCGGTAACCCGTGCCAGCCTGGATACTTCGCGCAGAGAGCGGAAGGAGTAAAGCCGGCTTATGGCTTTGCCTTTATCTGCGGGGGGACATATGCCCTTTCGGGGAGCGGCTGGTGCAGGTTGTTCGGATTCTTCGGCGCTGTTCATTCTGCGAAGAAGGTTCAGAACCTCATCTGCGCTGTCGGCAAACGCTTCCATTAACGCCTCATTGTCCCCGGTCTCCTCCGGATCAAACTCATCGTCGTGCACGGAGGGGGCAAACTTGGCAAAACGGGTGTCCAGTTCCTCGGGATCCTCCACCTTTGTGACGATCAGCACAAGACATTCGGCGTTTAAGGGGATCGCCTCGATCATAAGGGGGATATCCTCCGCTTCAAAACCACATTCATAAGCGGCCTGCTGCATCAGATCGCGGAAGAGGCTCTTTGCTTTCTCCGTGCCGTAAGCAAGCTCGCTGATTTTCAATTCCCTGTTCATCAGGTCTTCTCTGGTGAGAGTGCAGCGGATCTGCTGCTCGTTTACTTTTTCTATTTTCATGCTGTTGGCTGCGTCCTTTTCTTTTTAATATTTTTGTACTTGCTTTTTTCCTTTGTGGCAAATATACTCCCGCCGTCGCTTTTAGTCAATAGTGCGCGGAAAGTGTTTAAAAAATTTTAATAATTTTAGAAAATGCTTGCATTTTATGTCAGATTATGGATATAATCAAACTATAAGATGTCTTCTGATAGTCCGCAGGGAAAGGAGGCATGCGAAATTTAATAATAACATCTGTGTCTTCGCAGTGTCATGAAGCGGGGACAGTCTTATGGGCGATGTGCCTGTCGGAAAACATATCTTACTCTCTTCTAAAAGCATTGTATTTCGAGTACACACAAATTATAATTCACAAGGAACGAGTAGGTTATACAGTTATTTCTTAAATTTATCTGCGTGTCAGAAGTATCTTCAGAACTATTTCCGCTCCATATATCATATGCCGATAGTATATCACGGTTGCGCTTTTTTATTTTTTCTCTTTTTGGAGGATGCGGCATGAGAGAGCCTGTCATGTATTAGCAGTGTAAGGAGGTTCCCGCTAAAAGACGCTGAAGGTTGAAACACCAAAAAAAAACTAATGACTGAAAGGGAATAGTTTGATATAATCGTAGTAAACGCGGCGGGCAGGGAAGAGAAAACTTTCCTGCTTGGTCGCCGTTTACTACAGGCGGTCGGAAAGGAGCTAGACAAATGAAAAAGATGATTCCGGTGATAGTCGCGATCGTCCTTATTATATTGATTGCGGCGGCAGGATTTGGAGCAAAGCTGCTGGAGAGGTACTCCTACTCGAAAGAGAGGGCAGATTTGACGGAATATTTTGGCATTCAGGAGGATAACGACGCAGCCATTATCCTGCAGGATGAATTGGTTGAGGAACATGCGAAAATATTTGACAACAGATGTTATTTTGATATTGCAACGGTTCACAAATATTTTAATGATAGATTTTATGAGGATAAGGCGGAGGGAATACTGGTATTTGCGACGCCGGATAGCTATTTGACGACCACCATCGGCGGTTCGGCTTTTGTGGATTACGATGCGATGTTTGCGGAGACCGGCGGGAATTTGGATTACGTGATTTCCCGTTATGAGGGGGATGTGCTCTATATCGCGGCGGATTTTGTGCAGCAGTATTCTAATTTTACCTATGAGCTTTTTACGGAGCCGAACCGCATGCAGATCTACACAGAGGGGGGAGAGCGGCAGACCGCGCCCATTACGAAGGACACGCAGGTGCGCTATCAGGGCGGCATTAAGAGCGATATCCTGACGGACGTTTCCGAGGGAGATACCGTCTTCGTGCTGGAGGAAATGGAAAAATGGACGAAGGTAAAGACGCGGGAATCCTTTATCGGTTATGTGGAAAACAAGCGGCTGGGAGAAAAGTCGACGGAGACGATAGAGACGCCGCCGGACAAGACGCCTGTCTATGAGTCGAACACCCGCGACCACAAGATCAACCTGGGTTGGCACTCGATCGGCGGTGTGGATGGAAACGTTACGCTGGAGAGCGTAGTCGCGCAGACAAAGGGGCTCAATGTGATCTCGCCTACCTGGTTCAGGCTTACCGGCAACGAGGGAGAGTTTTCCAGTTTTGCCTCTGCTGACTATGTGGAGAAGGCGCATAATATGGGCCTTGAGGTCTGGGCGCTTGTGGGAAACGTGGAAGCCGAGAGCGCGGATGTGGATATGTACGAGCTGCTTTCCCGCACATCCAGCAGATGGAATCTGATCCGCAATTTGGTTGCAACCGCACAGGAATATAATCTGGACGGCATCAACATTGACTTTGAAAATATCAGCCTGGATGCGGGAGAACCCTTTATCCAGTTTATCAGGGAACTTTCCATTCCCTGTAGACAATTAGGCATTGTGCTCTCGGTGGACAACTATGTGCCTATGGATCACACGGATCACTACGACCGTGCCGAGCAGGGCGTGGTGGCGGATTATGTGATCATTATGGGATATGATGAACATTACGCGGGCAGCGATGAGGCGGGCTCGGTCGCGTCCATCGATTTTGTGGAAAAGGGCATCAAAAATACGGTGGCGGAGGTTCCGGCGGAGAAGGTGATCAACGGGATTCCCTTTTATACCAGAATTTGGAAAACAGGTTCGGAGGGCTTAAGCAGCGAGGCTGTGACAATGGGCGGAGCTCAGGAGTTTGTCGGGGATCACGGCATTGCGGTCAGGTGGGACGAGACAACCTGCCAGAATTACGGGGAGATCCAGGAGGGCGATACGCTGTATCAGGTGTGGCTTGAGGATGCGGATTCCATTCGCGTGAAGCTGAATGTTATGGAAAATTTCGATATTGCAGGCGTGGCGGAATGGCGGCTTGGCCATGAGACGGCGAATGTCTGGGATGTGATAGAGGAATATATGAACCAGCCGTAATTTTTCCCTTTCTTTCTTCATATATATGCACAAAGACTCTTGACGCTTGGTGAAGAATGGAGAAAGAAAAATCAGGAAAATATGACAAGATTGTCACAAATGTGCTGTTTCTGCTATTATGTGTTGCGACGGGATTCGTTCTGCGCGGCAGTGCGCGTCTTGTCTCTTCCGGCCGGGTGGAGACGGGCGGCGAAATAAAGGAAAAACCCTGCGTTGTCATAGATGCCGGACACGGCGGAGCCGATCCCGGTAAGGTGGGTGTGGACGGCAGTCTGGAAAAGGACATCAACTTAAAGATTGCGAAGAAGCTGGCTGGGTTTCTTGAGGCGGCGGATGTGGAAGTAGTTCTCACCAGGGAGGGCGACGCGGGGCTTTATGATGAGAATGTCTCCAATAAAAAAGTACAGGATATGAAAAACAGGGTGGCGCTGATTGAAGAGAAAAAGCCTGTGCTGACGGTAAGCATTCATCAGAACAGTTACCATGAAGAGTATGTGCACGGCGCCCAGGTTTTTTATTACGGGGGAAGCCAGGAAAGCAAAGTGCTGGCGGAGCGGATTCAGCGGGTTCTGGCGGCGGAGATTGACCCTGACAACGCCAGGCAGGCAAAGGCGAACGAAAGCTATTATCTCCTAAAGAAGACTTCCTCGCCGATCGTCATTGTGGAGTGCGGTTTTCTCTCCAACTATGAGGAGGCGCAGAAGCTGTCCTCCGATTTTTATCAGGAAAAGACGGCGTGGGCGATCCATCTGGCCGTTATGAACTATCTCAATAAAGAAGGATAAGCAAGTGGATACAAAAGTGGTTCTGATAGACGAACAGCATATAGACGATGAGCTGATCAGGGAGGCGGGCAGGATTATCAGGGCTGGCGGGCTGGTGGCATTCCCGACAGAGACGGTGTACGGGCTGGGAGGAGACGCTTTAAACCCTGCTTCCTCAAAAAAAATTTATGAGGCAAAGGGCAGGCCTTCCGATAATCCGCTGATCGTGCACATCGCGGATATGGAGTCTCTGCCTGCCATTGTAGAGAATGTGCCGGAGACGGCCAAAAAGCTGGCGGCGGCATTCTGGCCCGGGCCCCTGACCATGATTATGAAAAAGGCGGCGGCAGTTCCGGGGGAGACCACGGGCGGTCTTGATACGGTGGCAGTGAGAATGCCCTCCCATTCCGTGGCTCTGGCCTTTATTGAAGCGGCGGGCGGTTATGTGGCGGCGCCCAGCGCAAACCGTTCCGGCAGACCGAGCCCTACGGTGGCAGATTATGTGGTGGAAGATCTAGGCGGCAGGATAGAGATGATACTGGATGGCGGAGATGTGGAACTTGGGTTGGAGTCTACGATTGTGGATCTGACGGTGGAACCGCCGGTGATTCTGAGACCGGGTTTTGTCACGGAGGAAGACCTTGTCGGGGTGCTTGGGCAGGTGGAACAGGATGCCACGCTCTTTGCGGACGACAGTGGACAAGCCCCGAAAGCGCCGGGTATGAAGTACAGGCATTACGCGCCGAAGGGTGAACTCACGATTGTCAGGGGTTCTGCCGCGGCAGTGACGGATTACATCAATACCGGTCTTTCCGAAGGCAGGGAAAAAAATAAAAAAACGGGCGTTATAGCAACGGACGAGACGATTGGAAGCTACAGGGCGGATGTACCGCGCAGTGTGGGAAAAAGGACGGATGTAAACGCGGTGGCAAAAGGGTTGTACCGGATTTTGCGGGAGTTTGACGACGAGGGCGTCGAGCTGATCTACTCGGAGAGCTTTGACGGGGGCGGCGTGTCCCAGGCTGTTATGAACCGGCTGTTAAAGGCGGCCGGACACAGAGTCATAGATGTATCATGCACAAGGAGGTAAAAAGAATGATAGCAATCGGAAGTGACCACGGCGGATATGATTTGAAACAGAAGGTAATTGCACACTTGGAGGAGCGGGGGTTTGCGTGCAGGGATTTTGGCTGCCCGGACAAAAATTCCTGTGATTATCCGGTTTACGGTGCGGCGGTGGCAAAGGCGGTAGCTTCGGGAGAGTGTGACAGGGGCATCGTGATCTGTACCACGGGCATCGGCATTTCCATCACGGCGAACAAGGTGAAGGGGATCCGCTGTGCGCTCTGCGGCGATCCGGTATCCGCAAGACTTACGAGGGAACACAACGATGCGAATGTGCTTGCCATGGGGGCGGCGATTATCGGAGAGCGGGTAGCGCTTGCTATTGTGGATATTTTTATGGACACGCCCTTCTCCGGAGAAGAGAAGCACCAGAGAAGAATCAATCAGATTGAAAGTTGACGGTTGTTACTATGGAAATGAGAAGAAGATCGGCTGTGTGTCTGGCTTTGCTTCTGTTTTGTGGCGCGATGCCGCTCTCCGTACAGGCTACGGAGGAGACAAGACAGCAGATCAGAGAGGCGGAACAGCAGAGAGAAGAGACGGAAAACAGGTTGGGTGAAACAGAGGAGAACCTGAAGGGTTTAAATGAACAGCACGACTCCCTGCAGGGGGCACTCACCACATTGAATACGGAACTGGCGCAGGTGAGCAATAACCTAAACGAACTGGAGGAGCAGATCGCTCAAAAGGAAGAGGAAATCGACGATCTGGAGGCAGATATCGCGCAGGTGGAGCAGGAACTGGAGGAGGCCATCGCCTTGAAGGACGAACAGTACGCCACCATGAAAAGGCAGATACAGTTCACCTATGAGCGCAGCAGTAATCTGTATATGGAATTGTTTTTCTCTTCGGGAAGCCTGTCCGACTTTTTGAACAAAAACGAGTATATCGAGCAGCTTTCCGCCTACCAGAAGAAGGTGCTGGATGAGTATAAGGCCGCGCAGGCAGCCATGGAGCAGAAACAGGAAGAGCTGGAACTGGCCAAGGCGGAGCAGGAGAAAAACAGGGAAGAACTCTCCGACTATAAGGTGCAGGTTGTGGCGGAACAAGGACGCGTGTCGGGACTGGTCAGCCAGACATCCAGTTCTCTGAACGCAACGGCGAACCAGATATCCGAGGCGGAGGCGGCAGCGCTCGCCTACGAGCAGCAGTTAAAGGAGCAGGAGGAAAATCTCTCAGCGCTTCGAGCCAAACTTGCGGAGGAAATCCGGATGGCGGAGCTGGCTGCACAGTCGAGCTGGCGCGACATCTCTGAGGTGAGTTTTGCGGAGGGAGACCGGTATCTCCTGGCGAATCTGATCTACTGTGAAGCGGGCGGCGAGCCTTATGTCGGTCAGGTGGCTGTCGGATCGGTAGTGATCAACAGGGTGCTGAGTTCTGTGTACCCTGATACGGTAACGGGCGTTATATATCAATCGGGACAGTTCTCTCCTGTGGCAAGTGGAAGGCTTGCGCTTGCGCTTGCGGAAGGACGCGCCACGGCTTCCTGTTATCAGGCGGCGGACGAAGTTATGGGCGGCACCACCACTGTGAGCAACTGCGTTTACTTCAGGACGCCTGTGGACGGGATTAATCCGCGATACAGGATCGGGGGACACATCTTTTATTAGAAGTATTGTTCCAAGGGTTTTTGCAGGTTTTCAAACCCGCCGTTATAGATGATCTGTAACAGATGATTGAGTGTCAGAAGTGCTTTCGTAAGCATATCTTCGCTGAGAAGACCGGATTCTCTGGCGGTAGCCAGTTCGTCGATATCCACGACTTTTACAAAGCCGTCAGGATAGACGATCACATCCGCCAGCAGATCCGTGATAATATAAGTATCGGTTTCCGCATAGTAATCATAGCTGACAATATCGCAGTACCAGTACAAAAGCGAGTCGGCAGCGTCGTAGAAGCGGCTCACTTTGATACCCTCCTGCAGATAGTAACAGGATCGGCCATGGTGGATATCTTTGCGGGGCTTTAATGTGTTCCACGCAGTCACAATGATCCTTTCGTCGCGGTAAAGAAGCCGGTCGTCTTTCAGTAGTACACATTCTTCCGGAATCAGTCTCTTGCGGTAAAGAATCGGATCTGCCATGTCATTATCCCCCGTCGTATTTTCCGAGTCCGCGAAGCGAATCTCGCAAGTGGGCTTGCCCGCTTTGTTATTAAAAGTACACCGACAGCACGGAAAAGTCAATGTAGTTTCTGAGATTTTGTATTCATAATTCTATTGAATTTGTTTCTTTTTTTTCACTCTTTTTCATATTTTACTGGACATAAGTACCAAAAATGGGTATAATTTTATTGTTAGACTTTGGGGGAAGTTCTGCGGATTGGGAAGGCGATATTTTGAAGTACAATAAAACTGTCTATCGGGCTTTAGTTATGATTACACAGTTTGGCATCAACATGCTGGTTCCCATCTTTCTCTGCTCCTTCATTGGGATGTTTTTGGACAGGAAACTTGGGACAAATATATGGATGGTGGCGCTCTTTTTTGTGGGAGCGTTGGCGGGATTTACCAATGTGTTCCGGTTCGCGAGGAAGATTTATGAGACACCGGCGCAGACGCGCAGGCGAAGCACGCAGATAAGAGAGAATGATGAGAAGAAAGATTGATCCGACCCTGTTAGAACTTTGTTTGGGTATTTTGGCATACGGCGTTGTTTTTGAGATTGTACTCTTATTTTTCTCAAGGAATCCTGCCTACAGCATAGGCCTTTGGATTGGCATAATTCTGGCTCTTGCGGGGGCGTGCCATATGTGGTGGTCGCTCAACCGGGGGTTGGATCTGCCGCAGAAGGCTGCCGTAAAGAGCATGAGCACACAAAATATCATCCGTTATGTTGTGATAGCGGCGGTGCTGGCAGCGCTCATGTGCACGGATATGGCGAATCCGATTTTTGCCTTTTGCGGTTATATGGGCATGAAGGTGTCCGCCTACTTGAATCCGTTGATTCACAGGCTGCGGGCGGGCAGGGAAGAGCAGAAAGATGAGATTTCGGACGGCACTGTTTTGTAGCGGTATCGTTATCCGGCCGTTACAGTTGATACATTTTTACTAATGTGTAGTGTAGAAGGAGGTGAAGAGATGGGACAGGGAATTATGTTATCCGGAGCTGCGGATATCGACTTCATGATTCACGGTGTCTTTCCCTATGAACTGTTTGGACAGACAGTGTGGATTACGACCACCCATGTGTGTGTGTTGATTGTTATGCTGGTGATCATTGGATTCTGTATTGCAGCGAACCGTGTCATCAAGCACGCTTCGGATGTTCCGGGGACTTTCCAGAATATTGTCGAGATGGTGGTGGAGATGCTTGACAAGATGGTTGGCAGCGTTATGGGTAAATTCAGCCCGCAATTCCGCAACTACATAAGCACGATCTTCATATTTATCCTGCTCTCCAATATTTCCGGATTGTTTGGGCTGCGGCCGCCGACAGCGGATTACGGTGTGACTTTACCTATGGGCATCATGACCTTTACGCTGATTCACTTTAACAAGTTCAGGTATCAGAAGGTGAAAGGCGTGATTGCGGGATTGTGTGACCCGTGGCCGATCTGGGCGCCGATCAATATTATCGGTGACGTGGCGGTGCCGATTTCGTTGTCGCTGCGTTTGTTTGCGAACGTATTGTCCGGCACGGTTATGATGGCTCTGGTGTACGCGCTTTTGTCAAAGATCGCGATTATCTGGCCGGCAGCGCTTCATGTGTATTTTGACCTGTTCTCAGGAGCGATCCAGACTTACGTGTTCTGTATGCTGACAATGACATACATCACGGATGCCTGTACGACGGAGTAAGGAACTGTAAATCAAAACTATGTAAAACACGAATAAGCAGACTCAAAATGCCTCGCATTTTTCGTTCGCGTTGCTCGTCATAAATCGTCATAGTCAGTCTTGCATGCGTGCATGCATCCTGACTCTGCCGCTTTCTGACTCTGCTTATTCGCGAATATAAGGAGGAAATGAAAATGGGAGAATTTAACAACAATTTTATTTTAGGATGTTCAGCGATCGGCGCAGGACTTGCGGTTATCGCGGGTATCGGCCCTGGTGTAGGTCAGGGTATTGCGGCAGGTCATGCTGCGGCTGCAGTGGGCAGAAATCCGGGCGCTAAGTCCGACGTTACCTCTACCATGCTGCTTGGACAGGCCGTTGCCGAGACCACAGGTCTGTATGGTCTGTTGATCGCAATGTTGCTGCTCTTCGTTAAGCCTTTACTGCCGTAAAAGCGAAGACCTATGATGCACATTTTAACGAAAGGAGGACTAACGCTTGAGTGCGACAGTTGCGGATTTAGTGATGGCATCTGCGGAGATGGCGCCGAGGCTCTTTGACCTCGACTTACAGCTTATCGCGGATTCCGTCCTGATGATTATAGCTGTATTTTCACTCTTTCTGATCGCTTCCCATCTCCTGTTCAATCCTGTGCGGGATATGATGGAAAAGCGACAGGAGCGCATCAAAAATGAGCTCGACACGGCGGCATCCGACATGGAAAATGCCAAAGCGTTAAAGGAAGAGTACGAGACGAAGCTGAAAGAAGTGGACAAAGAGGCGGAAGCGATTCTCGCCGAGGCGAGAAAGAAGGCTTTGGCCAATGAGAATAAGATCGTGGCGGACGCGAAGGAAGAGGCGGCGAGAATCCTCGAGAGAGCCGGCGTAGAGGCGGAGCTTGAGAAGAAGAAGGCTGCTGACGAAGTGAAGCGCGAGATGGTTGTGCTTGCATCCATGATGGCCGCCAAGGTTGTAAATGCGGCGATTGATACGACTGTACAGGACAGTCTGGTGGAAGAGACACTTAAGGAAATAGGTGACAGCACATGGCTAAGCTGATTTCAAAGACATACGGTGACGCGTTGTTTGAGCTTGCGGTTGAAGAAGGTAAGATAGACATCCTGTTAGAGGAAATCGAACAGCTTCTGAAAATCCTTGCAGAGAATGAGGATTTTGGCAGACTGATGAATCATCCGAAGATCATTAAGGAAGAGAAGATTGAGGTTGCCAAAAGCGTGTTTGCGGGGAGAATATCCGAGGAGCTGCTTGGATTTCTCACTATCATTATCTCGAAAGACCGTTACAGGGAGATCAACGAGATCCTGACATATTTTGTCGCTAAGGTGAAAGAGTATAAGGGAATAGGCATTGCCACGGTAACGACAGCCGTTCCGCTTAAAAGTGACCAGTGCAGGGATGTTGAGAAAAAGTTGCTTGACACCACAAAGTACAAATCTATGGAGATTAGTTATCATGTGGATGCATCCCTGATCGGCGGGATGGTTATCCAGATTGGCGACAGAGTTGTTGACAGCAGCATCAGCACGAAATTAAGCGAGCTGCAGAAGGATCTGTTAAAGGTACAGATATAAAAACTATGAAGAAAGGTGCGTATGATCCATGAATTTAAGACCAGAAGAGATCAGTTCAGTCATTAAGGATCAGATCAAGAGATATGCCTCCGAACTGGAAGTATCCGAGGTGGGTACGGTTATTCAGGTAGCGGACGGTATCGCTCGCGTGCACGGACTTGAGAATGCAATGCAGGGTGAACTTTTGGAGTTCCCCGGTGAAGTTTATGGTATGATCTTAAACCTTGAGGAAGATAACGTAGGTGCGGTTCTGTTTGGTAACCAGCACAATATCAACGAGGGCGATACCGTAAAGACCACAGGACGCGTGGTAGAAGTACCCGCGGGCGACTGCATGCTTGGCCGTGTCGTAAATGCTCTGGGCCAGCCTATCGACGGCAAGGGTCCGATCCAGACTGACAAGTATCGTAAGATTGAGAGAGTTGCATCCGGTGTTATCACAAGAAAATCTGTGGACACACCGTTACAGACAGGTATTAAGGCTATCGACTCCATGGTGCCCATCGGAAGAGGACAGCGTGAGTTGATCATCGGTGACCGACAGACTGGTAAGACGGCGATTGCCATTGATACCATCATTAACCAGAAGGGACAGGGCGTGAAATGTATCTATGTTGCCATAGGACAGAAGGCGTCTACCGTTGCTTCGATTGTGAAGACTTTGACAGAGTATGGCGCGATGGCGTATACCACCGTAGTTGCGGCGACGGCCAGTGAGACGGCTCCTTTGCAGTATATTGCACCGTATTCAGGGTGTGCAATCGGTGAGGAGTGGATGGAGAATGGCGAGGACGTGCTTGTGGTTTATGATGACTTAAGCAAACAGGCTGCCGCATACCGCACACTCTCCCTGCTGCTCAAGAGACCGCCGGGGCGTGAGGCGTATCCCGGTGATGTATTCTATCTGCATTCCAGACTGTTAGAGCGTGCGGCAAGAATGAGCGAGGAGTACGGCGGCGGTTCGCTGACGGCGCTTCCGATCATCGAGACACAGGCAGGCGATGTATCCGCATACATACCTACCAACGTTATTTCCATTACAGACGGCCAGATTTATCTGGAGACAGAGATGTTTAACTCCGGTTTCCGTCCGGCAGTAAATGCAGGTCTTTCCGTATCCCGTGTAGGTGGTGCGGCACAGATCAAGGCGATGAAAAAAATTGCGGCTCCCATTCGTACGGAGCTTGCGCAATACAGAGAGCTGGCTGCTTTCTCCCAGTTTGGTTCAGAGCTTGATGCCGACACGAAGGAGAAGCTGGCACAGGGTGAGAGGATCAAGGAAGTCCTGAAACAGCCGCAGTATAAGCCGATGCCGGTACAGTATCAGGTTATTATTATCTATGTGGTGACAAACAAGTATCTGCTCGATGTTCCGGTTGAGGATATTACCAGATTTGAGTCGGAGTTCTTTGAGTTCCTTGACACGAAATATCCTGAAGTACCGAATGCAATCGCGCAGAACAAAGAAATTAACGATGAGACTGATGCGAAGCTTAAGAAAGCCATTGAAGAGTTTAAAGCGCAGTTTAAGTAGTCTATGTAGAAAGAAGAGGGTGACGCTATGGCCTCAATGAGAGACATTAAAAGGCGTAAAGGCAGTATTCAGAGTACACAGCAGATTACCAAAGCTATGAAACTCGTTTCTACCGTTAAACTGCAGAGGGCGAAACAGCGCGCAGAACAGTCGAAGGCATATTTCAACTGCATGTATGAGACAGTGACTTCCATGCTGGCTAAGACCGGCAGCCTGAACCATCCTTATCTGACAAAGGGAGAGTCCGGGAAAAAGGCAGTCATTGTGATTACCTCCAACAGAGGTCTTGCGGGAGGCTATAACTCCAATGTGGTGAAGCTGATCACACAGGGCGACTTCAAGAAGGAAGAACTGGAGATTTACGCGATCGGCAAGAAGGGCAGGGATGCATTGAACCGGAACGGCTATCATATTATGGAGGAAAACTCGGAGATTATCGAGGAGCCTTCCTATGTGGATGCCATGGTGATCAGCGACAAACTGCTGAAAGCCTATGCGGTAGGCGAGATCAGTGAAATCTACCTTGCTTACACGGGATTTAAGAATACCGTGGTACATGTGCCGACATTGTTAAAGCTTCTCCCGGTGGAAACTCCGGCGGAAGAAGCCGGGAAAGAGCCGGAGAGCAAGGCGATGATGAACTTTGAGCCGGAGGACGACGAGGCGCTGGATATGATCATTCCGAAATACGTTACCAGTTTGATCTACGGCGGTCTGGTTGAGGCGGTTGCAAGCGAGAACGGTGCGAGAATGCAGGCGATGGATTCCGCAACGAGCAATGCTGAGGAAATGATAGATCACTTATCACTGATGTACAACCGAGCACGTCAGGGGTCTATTACGCAGGAATTAACAGAAATTATTGCAGGTGCAAATGCGATCTCGTAATTGCACATTACTGAAATACTATGAGTGAAAGGAAAAAGAGATGGCAGAAGTAAAAACAAGTGAAAATCTTGGAAAGATCACTCAGATCATCGGTGCCGTACTTGACATTAAATTTTCGACAGGCAATCTGCCGGAGATCAATGACGCAATCAGGATTCCGCTGAAAAGCGGCGGAGAGCTGACTGTGGAGGTAGCACAGCATCTGGGTGACGATACCGTCAGATGTATCTCCATGGGCCCTACCGATGGACTTGTGAGAGGTATGGATGCGGTTGCAACAGGCGCTCCCATCACAGTTCCTGTAGGTGAAAATACGCTGGGACGTATCTTTAACGTTCTGGGAGAACCGATTGACAACAAGCCCGCGCCCACGGATGTTGGGCATGAGCCGATTCACAGACCGGCTCCCACATTTGAGGAGCAGTCCACGGCGACAGAACTTCTGGAGACAGGTATCAAGGTCGTTGACCTGCTGTGCCCTTACCAGAAGGGTGGTAAGATCGGCCTGTTCGGCGGCGCCGGTGTAGGTAAGACGGTGCTGATTCAGGAGTTGATTCGTAATATTGCGACAGAGCACAGCGGCTACTCCGTATTTACGGGTGTAGGCGAGCGTACCAGAGAGGGTAACGACCTCTATCATGAGATGGAGGAATCGGGCGTTATTGATAAAACGACGATGGTATTCGGACAGATGAACGAGCCGCCGGGAGCAAGAATGAGGGTTGGTCTGACAGGATTGACCATGGCGGAGTATTTCCGTGACAAGGGCGGTAAGGATGTGCTGTTGTTCATTGACAATATCTTCCGTTTTACCCAGGCAGGTTCCGAGGTGTCCGCGCTGCTTGGCCGTATGCCTTCCGCCGTGGGTTATCAGCCCACACTGCAGACGGAGATGGGCGCTTTGCAGGAGCGAATCACATCCACAAAGAGCGGTTCTATCACTTCCGTTCAGGCGGTATATGTGCCTGCGGATGACTTGACAGACCCGGCTCCGGCGACTACATTTGCCCATTTGGATGCGACTACAACGTTGTCCCGTTCCATCGTGGAGTTAGGTATTTATCCGGCGGTTGATCCGTTGGAGTCCTCCTCCAGAATCCTTGATCCCAGAATTGTCGGGGAAGAGCACTATCAGGTTGCCAGAGGCGTGCAGGAGATTCTGCAGAAGTACAAGGAACTGCAGGATATCATCGCCATTCTCGGTATGGATGAACTTTCCGAGGAGGATAAGCTGGTGGTTGCCCGCGCGAGAAGAATACAGAGATTCCTCTCCCAGCCTTTCCATGTGGCGGAGCAGTTTACCGGAATGGAAGGTAAGTATGTGCCGATTTCCGAGACCATCCGCGGCTTTAAGGAAATTCTGGACGGTAAGCACGATGACATTCCAGAGAGCTATTTCGTGAATGCGGGAAGCATTGACGACGTGGTTGCGCGTGTAAAAAATAAGTAAAGGCAGGGAACTGTTCAGCTCCAGGAGGTAATATATGGCTGAGGATAGCAGAAACTTTACATTAAAGATCATCACACCGGACAGGGTATTCTATGAGGATCAGGTGTCCATGGTGGAGTTCAACACGGTGGAAGGCGAGGTCGGAATCTACAAGGAGCATATTCCGATGACGATGATTGTTGCACCCGGGATTCTTACGATCACCAAAGACCAGGAGGTATCGGAGGCGGCATTGCATGCAGGATTTGCGGAGGTACTTCCAGATCAGGTTACGGTGCTTGCTGAGATCATTGAGTGGCCGGAGGAGATTGATGTGAGCCGGGCGGAGGAAGCGAAATCCCGCGCCGAGGAGCGTATCAGAGAACATGCGCCGGGGACGGATATGCGCAGAGCGGAAATGTCCTTAAAAAGGGCGGTAGCCAGAATAGAGACCGTGCAGAAATGATAAGAGTCTTGACAGGGGGGACGGATAATACCGTTCCCCTGTTTTTCTGCGCGTAATTCATTTTTCACTTTTCGGGTCTTGCGCCATATGATAAAATAAAATGATTACTTATCATGGTGAGTATATGAGACAAACAAGAATTTTACCTTTTTATATGTCCTATCCGATGCCGCTTTTTTATCAGGAGCAGGACGCGGTGACAAGAGATCTGGAATACTTGCAGGAAATGTACCCCGTGGAGGCGAAGAAATATCAGAAAGTGATTGTGGATATTTTGGATCGGTTAGACTATGAAGGCAGTATGATTTATGACGAGTATCCCGATAAATGGCAGATTTATCGTTTGACACAGATTGTCTTAGATAGATTAAAGGAGTCTGGGGATGAGGAGCCTGCCGCAGATTTGGTTCAGGTACTTTTGTGCTGTGAAATTTACAAAAAGCGGCATGTGAATGAAAATGGGATTCTTAAGTTTTAGAGGGACTAATAATAGAATGAGAAGCGGAAACATATGAAGAGAGCGATTATAAAGGGTCTTTGCCTGGGATGCATCTTTGCGCTTGCGCTGATGATTCTCAGCACAGTGATGAATCAGGGAAATACGGATATGACGACCGAGATGGGGGAGGCGACCTACCCTGTGTTGTCCATGTATGTGGGTAAATACAGGGTGGGAAGTCTGCATGGGTATGCTCAAAATATGGAGTCTGCCTATCTGCGGGACAACCTTCAGCCTGTCGGTGAAGATCGAAAAATAGATGTGAGAATAGATACTTATGGCCGGGAAATTGATGCGATCGGTTTTGAGGTGAGAAGTCTGGATGGCGAACGCCTTGTGGAGAGCACACAGGTGGAGGAGTATGAGGAGGAGGACAACGGGATCACTTTTGCCATCACTTTGAAGGATTTGATAGAAAACGATACGGAATATATGCTCGTTTTTCTTGTTACACCGAGGGAGAGCACACCCATTCGTTATTACTCCAGAATTGTTTTGAGCGATTCGCTGCATATTCGCGAGAAACTGGACTATATAGTGGACTTTCATGAGAGAACTTTTGACAAAGAGGCGGCGGCTGAACTGACGAAATATCTGGAATCCAATGCGGAAGGCGACAATACCACCTTTAGCAAAGTGACCATACATTCCAGCTTTAATCAGGTGACATGGGGGGATCTGGCGGTCAACAGGATGACGGAGCCGCGTATCATTATCAGGGAACTTGCGGAGCAGACAGGGTCTTTTAACATAGAGTATTTTGCCAGCATCAGAAATGGGAAACAGACGGATTATTATCGGGTAAATGAATATTATAGGATCCGCTACACACCAGAGCGGATGTACCTGCTGGATTTTGAGAGAAATATGGAGCAGATTTTTGACGAAGAGTCGCAGGTCTGTGTCAATGATAAGATTATGCTAGGAATCACCGGGGACAGAGTGACGCTTCAGGAGAGCGATGGAGGAAATGTATTCGCTTTTACGGTGGCGGATAAACTTTACAGTTATAATGTGACGGACAACAAACTCGCCAGGCTTTTTAGCTTTTACGGAAACACGGAGGAGCTGACGGATGAGAGAAGCGCATACAACTCACATGATATTCGCGTACTGACGGTTGATGAGACGGGAAATATTCTCTTTCTGGTCTATGGCTATATGAACCGGGGACGGCATGAAGGGTGTGTGGGCGTAGCGCTCTACGGATATAACAGTATGGCTAATACAGTGGAGGAGATGGCATATATCTCCTATGACAAATCCTATGAACTGCTGAAGACGGACATTGAAAAGCTTTCTTATCTGAGCAGGACGGGTATTTATTATTTTATGATGGACGGCAGCGTATATGCGGTGGATATTCAATCCCTCGAAGTCCAGACAGTGGTGACAGGATTGCGTGAGGGTGGTTATCATGTGTCGGAGTCCAATAAAATGCTGGTATGGCAGGAGGGAAATGATCTCTATGCTGCCAGTGAACTTGTATTGATGAATCTGAATACACAGAAGCAGACAAAGATTCAGGCGGGAATGGGCGAGTATATTTCAGTTGTGGGCTTTATGGAGGAGGATCTGGTTTACGGTCTGGCGAAAAAACGGGATGTCAGGGTCAACAGTACGGGGATCACAACTTTCCCCATGTATTGCCTGAAAATCCAGAGCGATGAAGGAGATATACTCAAGACATATCAGAAGGATAATATTTACGTGGTAGACAGTGCAATAGAAGAAAATCAGCTTACGCTTTTCAGAGTGACATATGATGAGGAGAGCGGGAGTTATGTGTCTGCTGCGGATGACCAGATTATGAATACGGAGGAAGTCAGGGACGGAATCAATAAACTCAGCTATGTGGTTACGGAAACTTACGAAACGATCTGTCAGATTGCGGTGAAGGAAGAGATAGACGGCCGGACTTTGAAGCATTTGACCCCTAAGGAGATTCTTTTTGAGGGCAGCCGTTCTGTCGGAGAGCTGGCGGGAGAAGCTACTGAGAAATATTTTTACGTGTATGGCAAGGATGGCATAGAAGACATATGTGTGAATCCTGGAAAAGCGGTAGATTTGGCATATCGTACAGCGGGCGTAGTAGTGGACGACGACGGTGACTATGTGTGGAGAAGGGAGAGCAGAAGCACACGCAATCAGATTATGGCGATCACGGAAAACGAAGCGACGGAGACAAAGGGATCGGTTGCCGTCTGCCTTGATACGATTCTGAAATATGAGGGTATTTCGAGAAACACACAGAGACGTTTGAATCAGGGCGATACTGTTTTTGATATTTTGGAAGGCGACCTGCAAAACTGTACCATTTTAGATTTGTCCGGATGTAGTCTGGATGCGGTGCTGTACTATGTGAATAAGGATATTCCGGTGCTGGCTATGTTGGAGGACGGCAGCGCGGTATTGATTGTGGGCTTTAACGAACTCAATATTGTGGTTATGGATCCGACTGACGGGACGCTGGAAAAGAGAGGTATGAACGACTCTACGGAGTGGCTGGAGCAAAACGGCAATCAGTTTATTTCCTACATCAGAAAAGAAGATAGTGTCAAGTGACCTATGAAA
>DESQ01000047.1 GCA_002361355.1 Lachnospiraceae bacterium UBA3310 | reverse complement strand
GACTTTTTATTTGCAGACTTTTTTTATCAGGGAACAGGCTCAAACACGGCACGGATCAGCGTACCCTCTTCCGTCACCGCAGCTTCTATCGTCTCCTCCTTAGACATCCCGTTTTCAAGAGCATCGCTCTCCCACCTGACAAAACGGTAGCCTTCCGCCGCAACAGCCGTCAGTTCGATGGGATAATCCGTAAAATAATCCCCGCTCCACATGCCGTCTTCATCAAACTCCGGCGTGATCGTGTTCAACGTTACGCTTCCCGCCGCTTTCTCATTGATCTGGAGCGTAACCGGGGCCGGTGTCCCGGACAAACCGAAATCCTCCTTCAGACACCGTACCATGTATGACTTACGGCCATCAAGAAAGTTTTCCACCTCCGCAACACTGTCCAAAAAAACCTGTCTGTCCTCTATGCCATAGAATCTTTTTAAATGTAAATTGACCGGCTCTTCCATCCGGTCAATGTAATCCGAAACAAAACAATCCACCCGCTCTTTTGCAAATGCAGTGTTGCTCAAGTCCATCATGGTAGTGACAAACTGTTCCTGAAACATATCATTCTGACAGAGATTGTAAAATCTCACATTGATTTCCATGACGTATTTTAACGTATCGCTGTCTATATATTCTGTTCTCATAGGAGTTCCGTTGGTATCATACAACATCCAACGCCATCTGCCGTCCTCATACGCTCCGTCTTTGACTTCCCTCGTCCGCCACAAAGCCTCATTCCATCCTGGCCAGTCCCCTGAATGGCCAATATAAATCTGCGCCGCATAATAATCGATATAACTTTGGACATCTATCAGATCCTGGACATACCAATAATTATCCGGATCGGACAAATCCCTCTCCTCTAAGTATGTTTTCATGTCCTCATATACCGCGTCATCTTCAATCGTCCCTTCCTCCAATTCACCGGACTTAATCATAATGACATTATCCTTCTCTACTCCATAGCGGTCGGCAAGATAAACGGCATCATATTTTTCTGTAAGCCAGTATACGCCCCAGTATTCCCCGTCTAAAAACACCGCGCAGGGCGTAAAATTTACAGTAGCGAAATTCCGGTCTCCCACAAGTTCTGCCATAATGATATCTCTTACTTTGGCAAGGTAGTCATTGCCGGAAGAATCCAGTACAATTTTGTCCGCCATATAACCAGTTTGGAACAAATCAATATAAAATCTGCCTTGTCCGTCATACTCTTCCCTCGCATACAGGTTAAGGCTCTTCGGCAGAAAAGACCGGCTTGCCCCACCATGCGTACGAGCACCACAACTCTGCTCCAACAAAAGCCTTCCATCCGTATCAAACAACTGTATTTCAACGGGACGCTCCCACGCAATCCCCCTCTGATTATAATTGGCATTCCAGAAAGATGTTGTGAGTGTTTCCGCCTGTTCTCTGTCCCACGCATCGTATGCATGGCCAAGTACATAGATCCCCTCATCATACCCAAAGAAATTTTCCGGATCTGTGACCAGAGAAATGATTTTCAATCCCTCATAGCCGGTTTTCGTATCATACCCCACAAAATAACTGCCTGTTCTGGTCTTGCTGAAATTTCCGTCCGCATCCCGGTATGCTGCCCTTACCACCGTGCATTTATCGACCGGGGCATCGGGGAGCACATAGGGCACAGCAACTTCAAAGCCATATTCTTTTACCACCTCATCCCGAAAGGCAATGGACATATCCCCGCACTTAGCATATACATTGTCATGCGCCGTTGCATCCTCAATCAGAATCGGTTCTGTATACAAGATCGCGTTTTCATCCGGCTGCGAACCGTCTAGCGTATAATAAATTTCCGTTCCAAAGGGTGCATGCATCTCCAACATAAAAGATTCCGGATAAAATCCGGACTCCTTTGAAAATGCTAACTCCGTATACTGACCATCCACGCAAAAGAACAGCAAGGCCAAAAAACCGATCAAAACAAACAAGTATGCCAAAACGCCTCTTTTGCTCATCATCCCACCGTTCCCCCGATCTCTGTTACCCAATTCACCGACGCTACGCCCGGTACCGACATCAGCTCATCCACCACGGCGAGATTTAATTTCCCCTTCGTCTTGACTTCCCAAATGATCTCCGAGCATTCGGCATCCGTATTCGCAGTACGAATCTGCTGGCTGACCACAAACGGTTTTAATTTATCCTGCAGCAGTTCCCTGTCAATCTGGCTGCCTGCGCCCCGCACAACCAGAAGATAACGGTTCCAGATACCAGGTACTCTGCTGGAAACAATAAGCACTACCGCAATAAACAGCACCGTGGTAAATGCAAGGCGATAGTTTTGTGAACTCACGCAAAGGCCTTCCGCCATCGCCCAGAAAATAAATATGGTGTCGCGGCTATCCTTAACTGCCGTCCGGAACCGGACAATCGACAAAGCGCCCACCATACCGAGAGACACGGCGATATTGCTGCTAATCATCATCATGATGATAACGGTAACCAACAGCATGATGACAAGTGACCAGTTAAATTTTCTGTCATATACGATTTTCTCAGATGTAATGTAATAAGTCGCATATATCATCATTCCCACAGCCAGACCGCACAACAGTATCACTAACGTTCGTCTTGCACCGTAGCTTGTACTGTTCGTATAAAAATAACTGAGCACCTCGGCTTTGGACATACTTCTCTCCTCCTCTGATACGAAATATTCTGAAAAATCTCCTCTGACTACACCGGGTTTTATTATATCATTCATTGATATTGGAAACAATTATAAAATGAACCCGGCTCTTATGCACCCTTTACGGATTCGCCGCAGTCTCTTTCCGCGCGTCGTATGGTACGACTGTGGGCAGCATCACCTTCTGCCCGGGGTAAATCAGATCCGGGTTTGCAAAGGGTGATGCACTTCCCGGGTTTGCGAAGGGTTTTGCACTTCCCGACCCCTCGTCATACAGCCCGATCTGCGGATAAGCCTCCTGCGCACCACAGTATTTTTCAGCAATCCGGGAAAGGCACTCCCCCTCCTTTACCACATGCAGATAAGGCTCGCCCTGAAACGTCTGCATGATTGCGGATAAAAGATTTTGGTAATCCGTCTTATCCGCCACCTCCCTGCCGATACGTCCTGCCAGATAATAACCCTCCTCCTGTTTTTCCATGAGCGGCATCGCCAGAACCACCGTGTAATCCGCCGTCTCCCCCTGGCATATCATCCAGTCATAGTAAAAGAGTTCCTGTCTGCTGTAATTCCATGCGATTTCACTCTCCACGCCGTCCGGCAGAACCGTTTCCGCCCCCTGCCTGGACACAAACTGTCTGACAGACGCTTCATCTGCAAAAGTGTCTCCCCTGATCTGCTGCACCCATATCCTGCCCTTATCCTCGGCGGGATCTGCCAGAAGTGTCCATAGACTGTCCTCCGACACATCCATCCTACAGTTCACATCATGCCAATCCCCCATCAATCTATAGATATCAACATAGACAAGCTGCAGTTCTTCCCCGTTATCCATCCTTGTAGACAGGACATAATCTACGTCCCACCAGCCAGTCTGATCCTCCTGTCTGAAGGTAGAGCCCGCTTTCACCAACCGCAGAGTATAAGCCCGCTCATGAGGGTGTATCTCCGGAAACCTGTCTAACAGCTTTGTAATCTCCTCATGCAAAAAGCCCGCTGCAACCAGTTCTCTTGTCACATCAATACCGCCGTTAAAATCCGCATAATCTTCGCTGCTCATATCGATCTCATCCCACAGCCGCTTCGTCTCCTCTTCTTCCTGATCATAAAGCTCCGCCACAAAATTGATCTGGCCGCTGTAATTGCCGGGGACACTGCGAATCCCCCTCCCTGGTATAAAAAACCGCGCTGTATTGAGCCAAATGTCGTCTCCAAACTGTATTCCGGCGCTTCCATCCTGCTGCATCAGTCCCGCAGTAGAGGGAATCCTCTCCCACCGTGTTAGCTGTTCCTTAATAATGCCGCCGCTCTCTTCCGAATTTTCACTTTCTTCCTCCGGCATCCACGTCTCCAGCTCGCTCTCCGACGGCCACTCATCCACCACCTGAATGGAGAGCAGCTCCGTTTCGGTCTCCTCTTTTTGTTCCCCAAGTTCGTTCTCCGCGGCAAGGCTCTCCTCTAAAACATTCAAAAGCGCCGTCACCGCGCCCGTATGTTCTGTTTCAACGATCTCAGTCCCACCGTTTCCTGCTTTCATGGTAAACAGGCATAACGCCGCTGCCCCGGCCAGCACCGCCACTGTTCCTTTCCTGCTCATCTTTTTCCGTTTCCCCGACACCCTTCCTCATATCCGTAAGCATAAATCTGTAGTTTCAGAATACTATCTTCCGTGACTTCCTGCAAGCGATATGTTATAATCTTACCAGTTACCCAAATATATATGAACCGAAGACGTTTTTTAATACAAAAGAAAAAGGAGGGATTTATCATGGTCTACAAATGTAGTATCTGCGGGTACGAGTACGACGAAGAAAAAGAGGGCAGGCCCTTTTCCGAACTGACCGAATGCCCCGTCTGTAAACAGCCGCCGGAAAAGTTTGCGCCGGTACAGACAGAGCCGGTTCAAAGCGCAGCGGCTCCGGCTGCATCCGAAATGCATCCTGCCCCCGTAAACGTCGAAGGGCCGGATCTGAGTTATCCGCAGGAGACGAGAAAAACGGACAGCAATTACCGTTACATGAAAGAAATTCATGAGATGGCAGTCAGCGGGAAACCGGCCATCGAGGCAATGGGCACGCAGATGGAAATGCCGGGCTGGGACGATGTGCTGGTACTCGGAGCACAGTTAAATCCGATGCCTCTGGAGGAGCACGCGGAGGTTTCCCTGAAAACCGTTATTGGGAAGCACGCGAAAAAACCAATGGAACTCGATATGCCGGTCTATATCTCGCATATGTCCTTCGGCGCACTCTCCAAAGAAACTAAAATCGCACTGGCAAAGGGAAGCGCGGCGGCGGGCACAGCTATGTGCAGCGGGGAAGGCGGCATTCTGCCGGAGGAAAAAGAAGCGTCCTACAAGTATATTTTTGAGTATGTGCCGAATCAATACAGCGTTACCGATGAAAACCTGAAAACTTCCGATGCCATCGAGATCAAAATCGGGCAGGGAACGAAACCGGGTATGGGCGGCCATCTGCCAGGCAGCAAGGTAACTCCTGAAATTGCGAAAATCCGTAACAAACCCCTCGGTGAGGATGTGATCAGCCCATCCAAATTCCCCGGCATCGACAGCGCAGATGACTTAAAGAACCTTGTAAGCGATCTGCGGACACGCAGCGAAGGCAGGCCCATCGGCATTAAGATTGCTGCCGGACGGATTGAGAAAGACCTGGAGTTTTGCGTCTATGCGAAGCCGGACTTCATTACCATAGACGGACGGGGCGGCGCCACAGGAGCATCCCCTTCCATTATAAGGGATTCCACCAGCGTTCCCACCATCTATGCACTCCACCGGGCAAGAAAATATCTGGATTCCATTCATGCAGACATTGATCTGGTCATCACAGGAGGACTCCGTGTCTCCTCCGATTTTGCCAAGGCAATCGCTATGGGCGCGGACGCCGTGGCAATCGCTTCCGCCGCTATGGTGGCGGCAGCCTGCCAGCAGTACCGTATCTGCGGTACAGGCATGTGCCCGGTTGGTGTGGCCACACAGGACGAAAAGCTGCGCGAGAGATTACATATTGACGCTGCCGCAAAGCGGGTAGAAAATTATCTTACCTGTTCCGCGCAGGAATTAAAGACCTTCGCGAGAATTACGGGGCACCCGGATATCCATGGTCTTTCCGTGGATGACCTTTGCACCACCAACAGCGAAATATCGGAACATACTAATATTGCACATGCCGGGGAATCCTTATAGCAGGGATCAGCCCCGATGTATCATGATATATAATAAAGGAGGAAAAAAATGGGAACATCCAAGTATGCGGGAACGCAGACAGAAAAGAATTTGAGGACAGCATTTTCCGGCGAATCTGAGGCAAGGAATAAGTACACCTTCTTTGCTTCCGTAGCAAAAAAGGAGGGCTACGAACAGATTGCCGCCCTGTTTTTGAAAACGGCGGACAATGAAAAAGAACATGCAAAGCTGTGGTTTAAGGAGTTAAACGGGCTGGGCGATACCAGCGAAAACCTTGTTTCAGCGGCGGACGGCGAAAACTTTGAATGGACAGACATGTATGCGGGTTTTGCCAAGACTGCGGAAGAAGAAGGTTTTCCCGAGCTTGCGGCAAGGTTCCGGCTTGTGGCTGAGATCGAGAAACACCATGAGGAGAGATACCGCGCTCTGTTAAAGAATATAGAGACGGCAACGGTATTTGAGAAGAGCGAGGTTAAGGTATGGGAGTGCCGTAACTGCGGACACATCGTCGTGGGAACAAAGGCGCCTGAAATTTGCCCGACCTGTAATCACCCGCAGAGCTATTTCGAGATACATGCGGAAAATTACTAATCCGATCCAAAATACGATATTTGGACAAAAACAAGAGGGGCAGAATCACTGCCCCTCTCTGCTGTCATATCGTTTAAGCCCCGCTTAACTGGAAATGCTCCACCATTTCTTTTAATGCGGCGGCAATCTCATTCACATTCTGGATATTCTCCAAAATATCGCCTGACCTGGCGGAAAGATCATTGCTGTCCGTCGCAATCGTCACAACGCCGGTCGTACTTTCGGTAGTCGCAGTTCCCACATCCCCAATAGCTGAGGCAACCGCTTCAACCGATGCCAGAAGCTCCTGTGAAACCGCACTGAAATCAGTAACCAGATCGTTCACATACTCCGCATCTCCGTTATATTCGTCCGCTACCTTTAAGAACATACCATAGTCTTTCGACACGTCATTAGCCACAAAATCCAAAAGCTGCTCGGCAAAACCGGAAAGATTCCTCACCGCCGTCGTCACATCTCCTGTCAGATTTTGGATATTCTCAACAATTGAGCGGGTCTGTTCTGCAAGATCCTGAATCTCACCAGCCACAACGGCAAATCCTCTTCCGCTTTCTCCCGCTCTTGCAGCCTCAATGGAAGCGTTTAGCGCCAAGAGATTTGTCTGGGAAGTAATGCTCTGAATGGAATTTGCCAGTGTCTTGATCTCGTCTACCACCTGTGCGTCCTCGAGAGCCTGCTTCAACTCTCCACTGATCCGTCTCTTCATATCGGACGCTTTCTGTTTGCTTGACGCGGTATTCCCCTTCGCCGACTCCGCCCTTCCGTGAATGTCAGCCACCTTTAAGGCTCCTTCCTGCGAGCGGGTTGCCACGCTTCTGGATACGTCCTCAATCTGTTTTGCCATCTCGCCGATCTGTGTGGAGGAAGCCGATGTCTCCTGCATGGCAGCTGACAATTCCTGCGTTGTGGCGGAAATGTCTGTGAGTTCATCATTCAACACCCGCACATCCGTCATCACGTTCTCTACATTTTCTGCAAGAGAAATGCCGCTTTTCTGTACTCTTCCCAGCAAAGTGTCTAAAGTCTGGGCCAGCACTTCCATGGCTTCCCCCAAAAGGCCGAACTCATCTTTTCGCTCCAACAGCCTGTCCCCTGCGCGCACCCTCATATCTCCCGTTTCCAGTTTTTGCGCCATATCAACGGTATACTTTAACGGCGTTATGATGTTTTGTGCAATACCGACTGTCAAACCAACAAGAAGCACCAAAAGCACCACCGCGCAGATAACCAAATATGTAATCCACCGCCTCGTAATCCCATCTATCATTTCCGATTCCGCCGCCAGCTTTTGCTCAATATCATCCGTATAGTTTCCCGTGCCGATCACCCAGCCAAAAGGTTCGTAGTACTTGGAATATCCCCTCTTGGGAGAGGCTACCGTCTCCCCGTTTTTGGGAAAACTGTAATCAGAAAAACCGCCCTCCGGCTGCTGGCCATTGGAAATAATGTCCTTCATGTAATAAACGCCGTTGGCATCCTGACTGTTTATGCGGTTCGTGCCCTCCGTATCATTCCCCAGAAGTACAATACAGTTTCCCTCTGTATCATCCGCCCAGAAATAACCGTTCTCCCCGTATCTGAGTTCTCTGAGCATATCCGCCGCCTGCTGTTTTGCTTCCTCTAACGTGCACTCGCCGGATTCATACTTGCCGTAATAGACTTCCAGCATGGAAATCGCATTTTCCGTCTGTTCCCTGATCTGCGCGTCATACTCGGCATAAAGCTCCTCCTCCAAAGTGCCTGCCGCCTGCTTCTCGATGCCGTTCATGCCCTTAACCGCAAAAAAGGCGCAACAAAGCATTGCTGCCACCATAAGTACTGCCAGCACAAACAGCTTGTCCTTTACTTTCAAGTTCTTCATTTCTTCCCTCCCTGTTTCCCCTTCATAAAAAAGATATACATATACAATACACCCTTTTCTCTCTAAATACAATTACATCTAGCTAATCACCAACCCCCACTTCAA
>DESQ01000014.1 GCA_002361355.1 Lachnospiraceae bacterium UBA3310 | reverse complement strand
CTAACCAACTGAGCTAAAGGTCCGCAAATTCTGAAATCGGCAAATCAATGACTCCAACGGGAATCGAACCCGTGTTACCGCCGTGAAAGGGCGATGTCTTAACCGCTTGACCATGGAGCCCCAACGTCGATATGATATCATACTCCCGGCCGTTTGGCAAGGAGTTTTTCTTCTCTCCTATCTTTTCGCTTTCTCGTCCCACACCGGCACATCTATCCCCGCAACCTCCGACGTGAAGGGGGTGCCGTCTTTCTTTTCGAAATGCGCCGTGGCCCGCTTCACATAGGAAAATCCCAGATACAGAAGCGGTATATTGCAGTAGGCAATCAGAATATTGGCAAAATCCGAGAGATCCCACAGAGATCCCAGATCCATGCCCGCAATGCTGGTCAGCACGCCGAAGGATACCACGACCATACAGAGAATCCGAATCACCAGCAAAAATGACTTCTTCGTGGAAATCCGGCTGGCGCAGATCTCCGTAAAGGAGATAAAGCCCAGCAGGCAGGTGAAGGCAAACAGTCCGAAGCATACGGAAATTAACAGTGAGACAATCGTATTAAACGCCGTTCCCGGAGCCAGCTCTGTCGCGGATGCCAGATATTTAGGCAGCTTTCCCAGGTCAAACCATGCCGCGGCGGAATCGGTCAGCCAGACACGTCCCATAATCACGACAAACCCGGTCAACGTACAAATGACAATCGTGTCAAGAAATACGCCAATCGCCTGCACGCATCCCTGATTACACGGATGATCTGCATCCGCGGCTGCGGCGGGCATCGTTATCGTACCCTGCCCGGCCTCATTGGACATCAACCCACGCTTTACACCCTGAATCAGCGCAATGCCAAAAGCGCCGCCAAACACCGCTTCCGGTTGAAACGCTTCCGTAAATACGGCGTAGAAAAACCACGGAATGCGGTTGAAATTCACCACAATCAGCACCAGCACCGTCAGCACATAGATCACCGCCATGATGGGCACCAGAATATCCGTCACCTTCGTCACTTTGCGGATACCGCCCCATGCAATCACGATCATCGCCACAAGTAACACCGCAAAGGCAATCCAGTAAAGCGCGGAATTTGTATCAATGCTGTGTCCCGTAACCACCTCCGCAATCTGCCCCACAGAGGAAACCGTGTTAAAACCCTGCGCCGGGAAACAGAGAAGCGCATAGATGATATACATGACAGACAAAACGACCCCGGCCGCCGCAGAACCTTTCAAAAGGCGTTTTCCGTAAAAAGCAAGGCCGCCCACATACTCATCGCCCTTCTTCTCCTTAAAGATCTGTGCGAGCGTTGATTCCGTATAAGCCGTCGCCATACCGAAGAAGGCGGAGACCCACATCCAGAACAGCGCGCCCGGCCCACCGATGGAGATCGCCCCCGTCACGCCCAGGATATTGCCCGGCCCTACCCGCATAGCCGTCGACAGGAAAAAGGCTGCCAGAGACGAGATCCCGATCTGCGCGGATTTGCTGTCTTTCAACACCCGGATGCCATGCCCGAAATAGCGTACCTGAATAAAGCGCAGTTTACAGGTAAAATAAATGCCCGATCCCAGCAACAAAATAATCGCCAGCGAAAAATTCCCCAGAATCGGAATCGAACTGTACCACGAAAAGTTAGCCGGAAAATCCCAGAATAAGTCCGAAATTACTTGAATTTTAGCGCAAATTGCGTTGATCGCGTCAAACACTGCCTGCATATGTATATGTCCCCCTCTTTCCCAGATACCATAAGTATACTATGCTTTCGTGCAAAATACTACAAAAAAAGCATAATCAATCATCCTGACCGGATTCGGGATACCCCCAATAGCTGTCCTGCGCACGATATGCTTCGCATACTTTAGGCAATTCGCTTCTTTTTTCCGCCATCCGCACCTGGTAAGCATCTTTCACCTCCACGGTCTCTTCGTTTTCAAAAATCCTTTCCTGCCAGCGGGTCACGCCTGCCCCTTCCGGCAGGCCAAGTTCTTCCTGCACCTCGTCTTTCAAGATAAATTCTTCCGTCAGTTCGCCCTGCTCCACAAACGCCCCGTCCGCATACCGGTAAATGGCCCAGCTATGGGAGTAAGCCGCATTGCGCCAGCAGCTCCGCACAAGTTTATGCCGGGCGTCCACAGAAGGATTTCCAATGTCACTGTAAGTAGGCGAATATTCATATCTGCCTGTGTCCTGATTCAGAATCCAGCCGTATTCATAAACAATGCCCTGATTCCCATAATGTCCCGTCTCAAGCGTAATGTCCTTTATGCCGTCAAAATTTATGTCTTTCAGCGCCATCCGATCCTCCCGGTAATCGCCAAGGCCAAACATTTCACTTACCTCCGGTCTCAGTTCATAGACCCCGGAGCCGTCTGTGACCCGCAGCCAGGGATCGCACATCCTGTCGTCATCGCCCTGCCATTTCGTAAAGCATTCCACCATCCTGTCCTGATCATATCCGCGCTGATAAATACACGTCGTTCCCTCTTCCGGCGCAGACGCACCCTCGTCCATGCAAAAATACAGATAAAGAGAAAGGCGATCCCTGTCTAACAGCGGCTGCAGATCCATGTCTGCATCCACATACCCCTCTATCCGTTCCAAGGTACAGTGCTCCAGCGCCGTTTCTTCCCGCACCCGGATCGCTGTTTCCTCCAGAATCACTTCTTTTAACGCCGGGATTTTAACCACATCGTCCAACCAGAATCCCTGCACGTTTTTTTCGCTCCGATCTGATATCACTCTGACCGTCTCCACCTGGGAATCCTGCAACAGGCGTAACAGTGTCTGGTATTTCCCTTCCCGGTAGCTGTCCAGCGTCACCGTTTTTAGCTGCTGCGGAACATTCCTCCCCGCGGAAAGTGTTCCCGACACATCTGTCATATCAGAATCACCAGAAAATATCACTTCCCGCGCCCCTGTCAGATAAGTGAGCGCACGCGCCGGAAAAGTTTCCCCTTTACTCTCCACATATACCGTGCCTTTCAGAATACTGAGCGCTTCCAGGTCTTCTGTCGGCCACTCCGACAGATCTTCGGAAAAAACAACCCTTACATAATCCTCATCCGCAAGATTGTCCCAGTCATACCATTCCCTTATCAGGGCAAATTCTTCCCCGCTTTGAATGGTAAGATCATAGGGCTCCTGCTTTTCTCTCGCAGTTGCAGTCTCCTGCGTGTCCCGGTTTGTCCGGCTGAACTTCTTCCCCTTTTCTTCCCAGATATCGGGATCGAAACCCGCCCAATAGCTGTCCTCTTCATAATAATTTTGACAGGTTTGGGGGAATACGGTCTCCTTCCCTTCTATCTGCACCGCATAAACGTTTTTCTCTTCCGCCACTTCCCCGTTTTCAAAGATCTCTTCCTGCCAGCGGATCACGCCAGACCCTTCCGGCACTGCCAGTTCCTCCGGTATCTCGTCCGCCTCCAAAGTTTCCTGCGTCAGCACGCTCTGCGTCGTAAACGCCCCGTCCGCATACCGGTAAATGGCCCACCTGTAAAATTCGGGCCAACAGAACAACTCACTCCGTATCATCTGCTGTTCTTCATCCACTTCCGGATTATTTATCCAGTAGTAAGAAGGAGAAAATTCATACCGGCCGCTTCCCTGATTCCAGAGATAAGCAAATTCTGTTCCGGCTAGCCCGAACGGACTATGCCTTTCCACCGGCAGCACAAGGTCTTTTGTCCCGTCAAAATTGATATCCTGAAACCGGATCCGTCCTTCCCATAAATAGAACTGCGAGCCGCTCTCTGTTTCCCCCGGCCTGAACTCATAAATCGCAGCCCCATCCGTGACACGCAGACAGGGGTTACCGCTCCCCACGGCAATTTCTCCTGTTTCATCTTCCCCGTCCTGCCGGCCTGTAAAGCATTCCGCCATCCGTCCCTGATCATATCTGCGCTGATAGAGACAGGGCGTTCGTTCCCCGCTTTCCTCTTCCGGCCAGGAAACCGCCTGATAAAACAAAGGACAGTCTCCATAAAAACGCAGGAAAAGGGAAAGCCCCTCTCTGTCAAGCAGCAGCTGCAAACCGCCCTCCTCCATCACATCGCATTCCAGCTCCGCCAGCGCCGGGATTCTCCCTATAAAGGAAAAATCCGTTTCTTTATCCGCGCATCCAACGATCCGTTCCACCTTACAGCCGTCCAGCGCCTTTTCATCCCGCACCCGGATCGCCGTCTCTCTCAGCGTTATTTCCTTTAACGTACGGATACCGGCCACCTCGTCCAGCCAGAATCCCGGCAGTTCTTCCGTCTCCGCTCCCGCATCCACATGGATCACCTCTACCTGGGAATCCTGCAAAAGCTGCAACAGTGTCCCATATTTCCCTTCCCGGTAAGCATCCAGCGTCACTTCCTTTATCTGTTGCGGGAAGCGGCATCCCTCCGGCAATGTTCCCGACACGTCTGTCAGATCAGAATCATAAGAAAATATCACTTCCTGCGCCCCTGTCAGATAAGAAAGCGCGCGCGCCGGAAAAGTTTCTCCTTCGCTTTCCACGTATACCGTGCCTTTCAGAATACCAAGCGCTTCCAGATCTTCTGTGCTCCATTCCGCCAGATCTTCGGAAAAAACAACCCTTCCATCATTTTCATCCGAAAGAGTGTCCCCGTCATACATTTCCCGCATTTGGGCAGGCTCTTCTCCCGTTTCGTTCGGCTTCTGCCCGCAGACACAAAGAAAGCAGACTGCAAGCACCATTATCATTTGGAGTAATCTTTTTCTCATCACTTTTATCATTTTTCCGCGTTTTAATTACTATCCGAATGCTGTCATTGATCCTCAAAATATGACCAATAAGAATATACCCAGTACTCCTCACGGTAGTTCTCACATTCTTCCGGATATACGGTCTCCTCCCCTTCTATCTGCACCGCGTAAGCTCTCTTTTCTTCCGCCACTTCCCCGTTTTCAAAAATCTCTTCCTGCCAGCATAGCACGCTGGCTTCTTCCGGCACTTCCAGTTCCTCCGGTATCTTATCTTCGGTCAAAACCTCCTCTGTCAGCATACGCTGCCTTATAAATTCTCCGTTTTCAAACCGGTAAATAGACCAGCTATGGGATGCGGCCCAGTTGCGCCACGCGCTCCGCACCATCTGATGCTCCGTATCGATCACGGGGTTCGCAATCTCGGTGTAGGTAGGCGAAAATTCATACCGGCCGGTTTTTTGATTCCAAAGATAACCAAACTCGCCGCGTGATGCCTGCGCCCCGAATCTTCCCGCTTCCAGTACAATATCCTTCGTACCGTCAAAATTGATATCCTGAAACCGAATCTTATCCTCACGAAAATCCCCGAATTTATATTCTTCGCTCTCACCCTCTCCCGGCCTGAGCTCATAGACCACAGAGCCGTCAGTAACCCGAATCCACGGATTATAAGGCTCCGTATGAATCCCCTCCATCTTGTTCTCGCAAACATGCCGATCCGTAAAACATTCCACCATCCTGCCCTGATCGTAATTGCGCTGATAAATTGCCGGAAATCTTTCGTCCCCAGCCTCACCCGGCCAGGAGACCTCACGGTTAAACGCGGGACATACCGTATGGATTTCCCCGTAATCCGCCTCCTCAAAAGACTCGTTCAGCCTGCTGAAACGCAGATAGAGAGAAAGTTCTTCTCTGCCGAGTAACGGCGACAGATCCATTTCCTCCACCACACTGCACGTAAGCTCCTTCAGGGCAGAAAGCCTGTCCAAAAAACACCAGTCTGTCTCCTGATCTGCATACCCTGCTATCCGTTCCAATCCGCACGCTTTTAGGGACGCCTCATCCCGTACCCGGATCGGCACGCTTTCTAACTCCAACTCCCTCAGCGTACTTATTCCCGCCACATCATCCAGCCAGAATCCCTGAAAGGCATCTGCTTCCCACCCCTGTTTCACCTCGATTCTCTCCACCTGGGAATCCCGTAAAAGCTGTAAAAGCGTTTTGTATTTTCCCTCCCGGTAAGTATCCAGACACACCTCTTTCACCTGCTGGGGAAACCGGCTCCCCTCCGAAAATATTCCCGACACATCTGTCATATCTGAAGCATAAGAAAATATGAGTTTCTCCGAACCTGTCAGGTAGGTAAGCGCCCTGGCCGGAAAGGTTTCCCCGCTGCTCTCCACATACACGCTGCCCTTAAGAAGTGCAAGCGCCTCCAGATCCTCTTCCTGCCAATCCTGCAAATCCTCCGAAAAGACAACGCTGATATCTCCGGAATGATCCCAGTCATACCATTCCCGTATCAGGGCAAATTCCTCTCCGCTGTGGATGGTCAGGTCAGTCGCCGCCAGTTTTCCCTTAGCTGCCAAAATCTCTTCCTTACTGAGTTTTTCTGTCTCTTCTCTGTAATAATATCTGTAGATGGAGTCTTTGATGGTATCAATGGTATCGTTTGTAAGAAGACCTGTGACTATATCGTCGTTTTCTGTCTCTTCGTTTATTCCTGCTTCCTCTCCATTTTCGCCTTCATTCGCAATCTCATTTTCATTTTTACCCTCTTGCTCTATATCCGTTTGTCTTACATCGTCGTTCTGCATTTGTCCGCAGCCGCAAAAAAAACAAACTGCGCACACCATAAGAATTTGGAGTAATGTACCTCTACCAGATTTTTTCCATCCAACGTTCATCCTATGATCCCCTTATAGACTAAAAAACCTACAGGCACTGACACCTATAGGTTTCCTACAACTCCCCGAGTAGGGCTCGAACCTACAACCCCGCGGTTAACAGCCGCGTGCTCTACCATTGATGCGGTTTTATACCTTGAATTTTTTTAGAGGAATCCATTAGCCGTCATCTGACCAATAACTAAAATACTACTGTCTCCCCACTTGATACAGAACTGCTGATATGACATGCTGCGTTCACAGACTTGCAAGGCTTGACACCTCTTGGGTCTATTTTTCACAAAAAGTATTTCATCTCACAATCACATTTTTTCCATATCTCTCAACTGTTTTATTAGTTGTTTATCGAAAGTTACAATATCAATGCCCCTTTCCATCTTATAACCATATAACAGGCAATCCACGAAATCCAGTTTAGGCGGCTTATCAAATATCTCTAATGCACGAAGAAAAACATCTACATTTAAAATAGTAACATCAAAATTCAATTTACGAAAATTATTTGCTATATCCTCCCGTGAAACCTGATATAAGCCTTCTAGCACATAGCACACTTCTGCCATTACTTCAAGTGTTACATAGCACTTATCCCTCTTAACTACATTTCTCACCTGTTGAAACTGTTCCTCAATATCCTGAAGCAAAAATCTCAACACAGCGTTTGCATCCAACATATGACTATTTTTGAGCATGCTTTTTCACCATCGCCTCTCGCCATGCATCTTTTTCCAGTTCAACCATAGATAAATTTGCATATTTATGGAGTCCTCCCGCCGCTGTGTCTGCTAAACTCTCTTCATTTTCTATCGGTATAACAATAACCCTTTGATTCATTTGCAGTCGTTCATTAACCCTGACAGCCGTTCCATCATAATATCCCGTAATAGACATAACAATACCTGCCTTTCACATTCATTACTTTATGTTTCTTTTAGCGTTTGATAATATATTCTTTTTTCTTTCCTTTAATTATATTATACAAATTTCACAGCCGAAATACAATAAATCTGTATGATAAAGTTCAAAGGCTTCCAAACCATCAGTGTATAAACGATTCTACCAGAAGCCTCCTATCCCATCTACTTATTCGTTCTCTTCGTCTTCAACTTGAAACCATATATCTCCTTCCTGTAAATTAGTAGGTTCTTCTTTAGAAACAAACACATTCGGCTTATTTTTTGTTTTCTCTTCAACAATTTTTTCTGCTACATACTCTGCATCCTTTACCCCGATCCCATTATTATTTATTATATGGGCAATTTGTGAAGAACTTATTTCAAGTTTGTCTATTTTTGTCTCTATGTCTCTAAACTTAATTTTAAGTTCATTTGCTTCTTTTAATTCCTTTCCGCCTATGCATCCAATAATAATTCCAATAATCGCAACAATTAATTCACCCAACGCAATCCAATCTGAAGCACCCATAAATATCTCTCCTATATAATTTATACAAAAACTATATCCCCTCCATTATATAGCGGTCAATCCTTCTCCTGTTCGTAGTCCCCACTGCCTCTTCTTAACCCTAAACTCTCGTACACAAAAACCTGTAAACAATCATGTTTACAGGCTTTCCTTACCTCCCCGAGTAGGGCTCGAACCTACAACCCCGCGGTTAACAGCCGCGTGCTCTACCATTGAGCTATCGAG
>DESQ01000050.1 GCA_002361355.1 Lachnospiraceae bacterium UBA3310 | reverse complement strand
TTCATAGGTCACTTGACACTATCATATCTAATCGTTTACATGCGTTCAGTGTACCACATTTTGTCTCACAAGAACAGTCCTTTTCAACGATTTATTATCACTTTTTCACAAAAAACTGCCGGATCGACACAGCGTCAATCCGGCAGTATGCTTCCTTATCTCTGTCAATTTCACAATTTTTGTTAATTTGCAGCGTTCCTCTTCTTCCTTACGGACATAACCACGCTCTGAACCACCAGGAACAGGCAGAGCATAAACGCTTTTGTGATACCAGTCCACCACGCCTCGTCAAATCCGATGGAGGATACGATATTCTGGATCGTACTCAGAGAGAGCACGCCAAAGAAAGTGCCAATCACGTTACCCACACCGCCTGTCAGCATCGTGCCGCCGATAATAGAAGAAGCGATCGCATCCATTTCGGCGCCTGCCGCATTGGAGGGGGAGCCAGAACCCACATGCAGGAAATAAACGAAGCCGCCAATTCCTGCCAGGAGACCGCAGATCAGGTGGGAGAAGAATTTCGTCCTCTTTACGTTGATACCGAGCATCAATGCACTCTGTTTGTTGCCGCCGACCGCATAAAAGTTACGGCCAAGCTTGGTCCAGCGCAACAGCGCAAACATCACGATCACCACTAGAATGGCAACCAGCACACCAATCTCCACATACGCGGGCACATAGATTCCCTTTTTATTAACAGAACCGAGTCCCGGCACATTGATACGCGTCGTCTTGAGCGCAACGAACGCTTCGTTCGCCACATTAAAGGGAGAACTGTTCACTACAGTGGTCATACCTTTTGCAAAAAACATACCTGCCAGCGTAACGATAAAGGGCTGGATGTCCAAATATGCCACCAGAAATCCCTGAAAAGCGCCGAATGCCAAACCGATCGCCAACGCAATCAGAACCGCGCCAAAGACATTACCGTCTTTATAATCCAGATAAACCGCACAGCACATACTCACCAGAGCAGTCACACCGCCCACGGAAATGTCGATTCCGCCGGTTATCATCACAAGGCTCATGCCACAGGCAAGGATAATGAGCGCAGCATTCGCATTTAAAAGCAGGAAAAAGGTCTGCGGCTTCAAAAAACCTGCGCGCAAAAATACGACAGCTCCTATATACATCAGGAAAAATACAATGACCGTGATCGTCAGGAGCAGATTGGTATCGGTCATGCCCATCAGCTTTGCACTCAGGCCCTTGCCCGCTGACGCAGTATTTTTATCCGTCTTTGCCATCTTACGCCACCTCCTTACTCAGTTTCATCTTCTTGGTGAGAGTGGAAAACCATTCTCTCACGGTAGGCGCGCTGACGATTACCAACAGGATAACCACTACCGCCTTGTAGGCAGGAAGCGCCGTCGAGGAAACACCGAATTTATACAGCGTCGTTGTCAGACACTGGATTACAAAAGCACCGATAATGGAAGCCGCCATGCTGAACTTACCGCCAGAGAGTGCATTGCCGCCGAGGGCAACCGCAAGGATGGCGTCCATCTCAATATCCTTCGCGATAACAGAGTAGTTAATGGAAGAAACACGGCTCACCTTAATCAACCCCGCAACCGCCACACACAAGCCCAGAATTACGAAAGCCATTACCTTGATCATTTCCGGATTCAGGCCATTTAACTTGGAGGAGCTTTGATTGATACCGACCGCCTGCGTATAGAGCCGCAGATTCGTCACTTTCAACACAATCGCAATGACAATCATACAAGCCACTGCAATAAAGCAGGGCGTCGGAATCGGTATGCCGGGAATGAACCCGCCGAAATAAGCAAACCTGGGATCGCTGATCACAGGAAGCTCATTGTTATTGATCCACGCCGCGATGGAACGTCCTGCCGTATACAGAATCAGTGTCGCGATCATGGGCTGAATCTTAAAGTAGGCCACCAACACGCCGTTGAACGCGCCAAAGAGCATCGCTACCACACATGCCACCAAAAACGCCACAATGATAGGCGCCTGTAAGGTTTCAGGACGCGCATTGCCGCCGCACAGCACCCGCAGGATCACGCTGCCCGCAATAGCAATCGCCGCACCCACACTGATATCCTGACCGCCGGAAGCCGCCGTCACCAGCGTCATGCCAATGGCCAGAATCGCCAGCTCGGAACCGTTATTGATAATGTCAATGATAAAGCCGGACAATACCGGATTACCCGCGCTGTTATAACCGAATGTAATCCTGAAGAAAGAAGGATCGGCAATCAGGTTGAACAACGCCAGCAGCAAAAGCGCCGCAAGAGGAATAAAGCATTGATTTCTAATCAGATTCTTTATAAAGCCGGCATTCGATGTTTTTGCCGTTTCACTGTTTGCCATTTATTTGTCACCTCCCGCAATCGTATTCATAACCGTACCCTGATTCAGGTCATCACCCGTAAGTTCACCCACCGCCTTGCGGTCGCGCATGACAATCAGCCGGGAACAGGTTCTTAACATCTCGTCAAGCTCCGAGGAAATAAAGGTCACGCTCATGCCCTCGGACGCCAGCTTTAACACCAGTTTCTGAATATCAACCTTCGTACCCACATCGATACCTCTGGTAGGCTCATCCAGAATCAGGTATTCGGGATGGGTAAAGAGCCATCTCGCCAGAATAACCTTCTGCTGGTTACCACCGGAAAGAGACTTGATCGGCGTATCCTTGGAGGCCGTCTTAATGTTCAAAAGTTTTATGTACTCATCAGCAACCTTATTGGCCTCCGCCTTGGAGAAAGGTTTAAAAAATCCCTTGAGCACCTGCTGCGCCAGAATGATATTATCACGCACGGAAAGATCGCCTACAATACCATCGACCTTACGATCTTCCGGCAGATATGCGATACCGTTCTTCATGGCGTCAAGCGGTTTTGCGATCTTCACATCCTTGCCTTTCATCTTCACCTTGCCACCGGTCACCCTGTCCGCACCAAAAATGGCGCGCACACACTCGCTTCGTCCGGAGCCAAGAAGGCCTGTAAAGCCGTTTACCTCGCCCTTGTTAATATGGAAATCAAAAGGCTTGATACCCGCATTGCTGACAAGTCCTTCCGCTTCAAACACAGGCGCAGCATCTTTCTCCGCCTGGTATGCTTTCGTCTCACTCTTGATGTCGGAGAGGTCATCCACCTCTTTACCAAGCATCTTAGATACAAGCTGCACGCGGGGGAGCTTCTCAATCTCGTACTCACCCACAAGTTTACCGTCCCTCATAACGGTAATTCTGTCGCAGACCGCATACACCTGTTCCAAAAAGTGTGTGACAAAAATGATGCCTACACCCTTGGCACGAAGATCTCTCATCAATTTAAAGAGTTTTTCAACCTCCTGCTCATCCAGCGAGGAAGTGGGCTCATCCAAAATCAATACTTTACACTCCATGTCAACCGCACGGGCGATGGCAATCATCTGCTGCACAGCCAGAGAACAGGTTCCAAGCTGCTGTGCCGCCTTCGCCGGAATATCGAGGGACTGTAAAATTCTGTCCGTATCCGCGTTCATCTTCTTCCAGTTCTGTACCGCGCCCTCCGTACGGCCGATGAACATATTCTCTGCTACAGTGAGGTTCGGGCAGAGTGTGATCTCCTGGTACACAGTACTGATACCCATTTTCTGTGCATCCTGAGGCGAATGAATCGTCACCGCCCCCTCTGTCCCGTCCAGAAAGATATCCCCGTCCTCCTTGCCGTAAACACCGGTAAGAACCTTGATCAGCGTAGATTTTCCTGCGCCGTTCTCCCCCATAAGCGCATGGATCTCACCCTTGCGCAGTGTGAAGTCCACACCCTGCAAGGCGTGTACTCCGGGGAAGATTTTGTGAATGTTTCTCATTTTTAAAACAACATTTCCTTCCACTCTCAGGTTCACCTCCCAATCATTTTTATAAAAATTTATTAAAAAATTTTAGAGAAAGAGCGCGGGCAGGCTGGATGGCGCTGCGCCGCGCTCGTTTCTTACATTATATCATATTTTTTGCTACGTAGCAAACGATTCACTCGAAAGCCCGCGTCTTCGACGCTCCCTGTTTGACTCCGTCAAACGCTTTCTCGTTAACGCTGCCGGAAAACAAATGCCGCTTCGCGTCGCTTGTTTTCCTTGCGCAGCTGTTAGATTCCGTAGTTGTCTACGTCCTCCTGTGTGATAGTGGTTGCATCGAAGCCCTTCTCGTCCATGATGATGACCTTCTCAGCAGGTGTGCCGCCGCTCTCAAGGGTCTTGATAACATCATCGATGTAAGAAGACTGGAAAGGATTACACTGACCATCATAGTTCCAGTTGCCTGCAAGCAGCTCCTCAAGAGCCCACTTGTTGCAGTCAAAGCCCATAACGATTACGTCTTTGCCTACGCCGTGGGAAATATTAGCTGCATCCAGAGCTGCAACAGCGCCCTTAGCCATATCATCGTTCTCAGCGTAGATTACGTTAAACTCTTTACCGGAGCTGATCACAGACTGCACAATCTGCTGTGCGTTCTCTGCGTTCCAGGAAGCGGTCTGCTGCTCAACCATGTTCCAGTTAGCCTCTGCCGCTACCTTATCATCCAAAGCCTTGGTACGGCCCTGCTGCGCTGCGGAACCCATCTGACCCTGCAGGTGGATGATATTGTAGGTATCAAGATTCTGACTTGCAAGCCAATCTACTGCTGTCTGGCCCTCTTTGTCCATATCGGATACGATGGATGCTGCGTAAAGGCTCTCATCTGCATCGATGGTACGGTCAAACAGGATAACCTGAACGCCTGCGTCCTGCGCATCCTGTAATACGGTATCCCAGCCTGCAGTATCCGCTGCGGAGAGAAGCAGATAGTCAACGCCGTCCTGAATAAACTGCTGTGCTGCCTTTACCTGATCCTCGTTTGCATTACCTACCGCAGGGTTGCCATATGCAAAAGATGCAGAATAGCCGTTCTCCTCGGTGAAAGCTGCCTTCAAGTCCGCATCGTTCGCGGTACGATAACCAGACTCACTAGGGTCATTGTTGATGATACCGACAGTGATCAGATCGCCGGATGCTGCGTCAGCCGCAGGTGCCTCTTCCTCTGCTGCAGGAGCTTCCTCCTCAGCCGCGGGTGCCTCTGCTGCAGGGGCCTCCTCCTCTGCCGCGGGTGCCTCTGCTGCAGGGGCCTCCTCCTCTGCCGCGGGTGCCTCTGCCGCAGGTGCTGCCGCTTCCTCAGAAGCGCCGCCGCATCCTGCCAGAGTAGCCATTACCATAGCGCCTGTCAGTAATACTGCTAATTTTTTCTTCATTCTAGTTTCCTCCCTTTCATGGTTTCCTCCCATCGCAGCCTGCGGTGAGAGAACTATATGTTTGGGATCAGGATTCGTTGTTTCCCGTCCCTGAGAACACTTTAGCAAAATGCATGACGTGATTCAACACCCAAAATTATCCTTTTGTGCATTTTGGATGGGTTCAACAATACAAATTTATGCTATAATAAAAATAAATAGTACAAATTTAAAATTTTAGGGTAATTTTTTACGATTTGATTCCTTATTTATGAATTTTAACGGAAAATTTTCTCATTTTTTCTCTGTTCTTTTTATAGTAATTCTTCTAAAAATACACTTTTGGAAGGTGTTTTCTTCCGTTCAGGGTGTTTTTATGAATAAATGTAAGGTAATTTGTAAACAAACCACGAACAAAAAAAGGAGATTTTTTTACTATGAGCAAATACGAAACACTTTCGAAACAGATTACAGAACAGATTACCCGAAATCTGCAACATGGCATCACCATACTGCCTACGGAGGCGCAGCTCGCCGGACAGTACCATGTCAGCCGCCAGACCGTGCGCGCCGCTCTCTCGCTCTTACGTGAGAAAGGGTTGATTGAAAGCCGGCAGGGAAGCGGCTCCTACGCTACCGGGCTCTCTCCTGACACCTCTGAAAACCTCATACCCATTCTGATCGCCAGCAGCCAGGAATATATCTATCCCCATCTGCTCACCGACATCCGCTCCTCGCTCGCCGAAAAAGGTTATCAGTTGCAAGTCCACCCCACAGACAACGATACCTCCACGGAACGGCATATTCTGCTCTCCCTGCTGGACGCGCCTCCCCGCGGCCTGATTGTGGAGGGCTCTAAAAGCGCTCTTCCCACACCCAATGCCAATCTCTATGAAAGACTGAAAGCCAACGGCACCCGTCTGCTTTTTCTGCACAACAGATACGAAGGCTTGAAAGAGGAAGTCTGTATCAAAGACGACAACTACTACGGCGGTTACCTTCTGGCAAATCATCTTGCCGGGCTCGGCCACACCTCCATCGCAGGACTTTTTAAAATAGACGACAGACAGGGTGCCGAACGCTATCTGGGCGCAGTTTCCTGCCTGCGCGATCTGGGATTGGAATTTACGGATTCCCACGTGGGATGGTTTCAGACATCAGATGTCGACGCACTGGAGAAAAGACAGGACACCCGTTTTCTCGCCTCCTTTATCAGAGAAAGGCTGGGCGGCTGTTCCGCCGTCATCTGCTATAACGACGAGATTGCCTACTGGCTGATGAAAGAGCTATCCTACGCCCATATTCAAGTTCCCAGAGATGTCTCCGTGGTCTGCTTCGACAACAGTTATCTGAGCGACTTAAGCAGGGTTCGGATTACCACACTGACTCACAAACCGCATGAGATGGGAAACTGCGTAGCGGAAACCATGATTCATTTACTGCAGGGAGTTCCCGCGGTGTCTCAGGAAATTCCATGGGAACTGGTACGCAGGGAAAGCGACGGGCCCGCCCGGCCTTAAGCCCTTGTGCCCGCCCGGTACTCTCTTGGCGTACATCCCTGTGTCTTCTTAAAGACAAAACTGAAATAATGGGGATCTTTGTAACCCACCTCCTGCGCAATTTCACCAGTGTGCATCTGTGTCTGCCGCAGAAGCTTTTTCGCCTTCTCCATACGCTTGCCCGTCACATACTCCACAAAAGTCACCTGCATGGCGCGGGAAAAAATAGCGCTGAAATAGTTGGCGCTGACGTTCACTTCCCCCGCCACGGAATTCAGGGAAAGGGTTTCCTGTGAAAAGTTTTCTTCTATATAAGAGAGGGCTTTCTTTAAAATCCGCTCGCTCTGGTTATCCGACTCTCTGTCCCGCAGTTCCAGGGCCTTCTCAATCAATCCGCAAAAATAATCCCCCAGTTGTTCTACGTCGTACTGCCGTTCCGGCGCAAGCCCCCTGTCGCTCATAAGCTGCAGCAGCTCCTCTTTGCCACAGCCCAGAGACTCCACATAAGCCACTGTCACGAAATAGGCATGCAGTGTCAGATAATTCCGAAACATCACCGAGCGCAGGGCTTCTCCCAAAGCCCTCAAATAATTCTCCACATAATCCCCAATCTCATCCTTCGCGCCCCGCCGCAAAAAATCCAGAATCAGTCCGGCATCCATCTTCGACGGATCAATATCCCCAATCCGGCCGCCCTCCTCCTTACCGGGCACATTCAGGCGCACCGTCTCCCCGGTAAAGACATGTTGTCCCGGCATCAGAAACCGGTAGGCAAAGAGATGGTTTGCATTGCTGTAGCACTCCGCCAAAAGACTCAGCCGCTCCACCGGTTCTCCAACAGCCACATACCATTCCAGCATCTCCTGCGCAGGCCGGCAGATTCGTTCCACATTTTCCAGACATCTGGCGGCAAGTTCCGGCATCTGTTCCACACTGCCCTTGATCAGCACGCCGTATGTATTCACATTCCACCGAAAGACAAGATTCTCCGGGTATCGTATAAAATAATGTAAAAGTTCCTCCCGCTTTCTGGCAAAATCCTCGGATTCCATACCCGCATTCTCCCCGGTGCGTTTTTCCTGCAGGGTAAACAACAAAATATTGTAGCACGCCGCATTGATTTTCAGGGAAAGCCTGGCTGCTTCCTCATAGATATCCTGCACCGGCATCCGTCCCTCGAACACTCTGACAAAAAAATCGGTTCTGGAAAACTGTCCGTACTCTCTGACCTCGCTCTGAAATTTCTCCTGATAGGTTTTCTGTTCCCGCTCATTTTCAATCTTTGTCTTAAGCTCCGCCAGAACCTTCTGCATCGCCGCCCTAGTAACCGGCTTTAACAGATACTGCTCCGCTCCCACCAGAATCGCGCCTCTGGCATACTCAAAGTCATCGTACCCGCTGATGATAATAATTTTCATATCAGGAAACTCCTGATGCACCAGACGGCTCAAAGACAATCCATCCATAAAAGGCATTTTGATATCCGTAAGCAGAACATCCGGTTTCGTCTTCTGTATGAGAGGAAGCGCCATCTCCCCGTCACTGGCCTCCCCCACAAACTCATAACCGTACTGCTGCCATGGTATATTATCCCTCAGTCCTTCCCTGACAACGCTCTCATCCTCAACAAGAAACACCTTCAGCATTTGTCTCTCCCTTCTAATAGCTCCTCTCGTCCAAAACTTCCTTTGTCACATTCTCCATGGTAAAAACATCTTCTTCCACATAATATTGTTTCTCAACCGGCTCTCCGGCCTCCAGCATGTCAATGACCTGCAGCAGATATTCTCCCTGATTCGGGTTACACTCGATGTCCACGTTAATCGTCCCCTCCGCCACCATCTCCAGCGCGCTCTCCACCGCATCAAAGGAGATAATCATGATATCGCCGTCCACGCCTACGGTTCGCCCGGACTCTCTGATCGCTTCGATCGCGCCGAAAGTCATATCGTCGTTTTGGGATACCACGACATCGATTTCCGGATATTTACGCAAAAACCCACGCATCACTTCCTTCCCCCTGGTGGAAGTAAATTCCGCGCACTTCTGCTCCAGAATATTCCAGTTGTCATGCCCGCCCGCCACCGCGTCAAATCCCTCTGTCCTGCCAATCTGTGAAGAAGAGCCTTCCGTCCCCGCCAGTACCACGATATTGACCGGCTCCTGCGTATGCCCCTGTTTTTGCAGTTCTTTTTCCAGCCAGTGTCCGGCCTTCTCCCCCTCTTCCACAAAATTACTGCCGACACAGGTTACATACAGGCTCTCATCCTCCACATCCACACTGCGATCCATGAGAATAACGGGGACTCCCGCCTCCTTTGCCTCCTGCAGCACGGTCTCCCAGCCAGTCTCCACTACGGGAGAAAAAATGATATAGTCCACTCTTTGGGAAATAAAACTTCGGATTGCCTTAAGCTGATTTTCCTGGCGCTGTCTTGCATTATTATAGATCAAGAAATAACCGTTTTGCTGTGTGAACGCATTCTGTACCGACTCCGTATTGGCCGTCCGGAACCCTGACTCACTCCCAAGCTGCGATACGCCTACCACAATCCGGTTCTCTCTCTCCACCTGCGTCGTCTCTTCCATCTCCGTAAAAAGCCCGCTTCCGAACATCATAAACATCAGCACCAAAGCGAGGAGTATCCCGATTATCACAATGCCGTATGCCCTCTTTAGAAACATATCAGTCCTCCCTTTCCTCCGTATACGGAACCGCCGGAATCACAATCTCCACCCGCATTCCCTTCCCTTTGGCAGAGTCGATCCGCATGCCGTACTCCGGCCCGAAATTCATGCGGATCCTCTCGTTGACATTGGCCAGCCCAAAACCCTTCTCCGTATCTTTGCAGGGTTTTTCGATCTCCTCCCGCAGCTTGTGAAGTTCCTCCTCTTCCATTCCAACGCCGTTGTCCTCCACCGTAAAATGCACCTCGTCCGCGCAAATCTTTCCGGTCACAAGAATATTTCCCTTCGCGCGCTTATATTTAATACCATGATAGAGGGAGTTCTCCACCAGGGGCTGGAGGGTCAGCTTCAAAATTTGATACCGGTAAAGCTCCGGATCAATTTTAATCTCATACTCCAAAATATCCCGGTAACGCACCTGCTGGATCTCCAGATAACTTTTAATATGAAGCTCTTCCTCCTGTATCATGATATACTCCTTTCCCTTACTGAGTACCAGACGGAAAAACTCTGACAACGACATAACCATATTGACCGCCTTATCAGAGTCGTTTCCCTCAATCAGCCACACAATCGTATCCAGTGTGTTGTACAGGAAATGGGGATTTATCTGTTCCTGCAAAAGACGAAGATCCGCCTTCCGCATCTTTCTCTCGTCCTCCTTAATTTTAGAAACCAGCCCTTCCAGGCTCTCCGTCATACTGTTCACACTGTCAGCCAGAACCGCGACCTCATCCTCCGACTCCACCCTGGCTCTTGCGGAGAAATCCCCCTTCGCAACCTGCTCCGTCACCTTGGAAAGTTCCTTAATCGGCCTTGTCGTATCGGTCACGATCATGACAATCAAGATCGCCACCATAAAAATCAAAAAGGCCAGCATCACCCCGCAAAAAAGAGTAAAAGTATGTATTCTCACATTCAACTGACTTGTCAGATGCTCCATGCTTCTCGTCTGATAATAGATATAATACTGAATATTATCCTGAATCAGTTCCGTCAGAATATAAATATTATCTTCCAGCATGATTATGTTCGTATCATAACCGACATCTGTCTCCAGATTCGTCCGAATGTCATCCACGCGGTCTTCCAACGTGTCAATGTTGCGCAAAAGAATCTGTAATCTGGCGCGGCTCTCGCCATCCGTGGTAATACTCATGAGGTTGCTAAACTCACTCCTCAGCTCATCCAAAAGCACGTATGGATCCGCCAGGCTTCCGTCGCTCCCCACCGTATCAAAAGTAACCGCACCTACCACCAGCTTGTAAAGGCTCTCGTCCATCTCCTCTTTAAAATTCAGGTTATAATTGTTTGCCACCGTCATATTATCCACAATGGCATCATAGGCGCTGCTATAGTTGTGCAGCGCATAAATCAGATAGAGGGACATCACCAAAAAAGGGATTCCCACTGCCATTGAGAGAAGGATCAGTTTATATTTGATAGAATACTTTACTTTTGCAGACGGCATATGCTTTTCTCTCCTTTGTTTCCCATTCTACCAACTTTTAGGAAAAAGATAAAGCGTTTGCAATATTCCCTATAAAGGTGTATTATAAATATGTATAAATTTTTTTATAAAAACCCAAACGAAAGAACCCATTTTAAATGAAAGAGAACTCCCTTTTATCCACTGTTTATGAGAATATATGCCGAGATACAGGAACGCAGAATGAATCTGCCAAGCTGATCGTCGTGGTGCGCATGTTGACCCTCTCCATGCTGATTCATTCATTCGTGTGCTGTATCCTTGTCTCACTCACAGCGCATGTAAACGCTCTTGCTTTTTCTCTCATTTCTCCTGTTTTGTTTCTGGCAATTTTTGTGTTATCATATCGGTGCAGCACATTTGCTTCCTACTGTATTTTGAATGTATGTATCCTATTCTGGACGATTATGAACGTCTACTATTTCGGTTGGAATATTGGCATTCAGCATTTTCTGGCTGTGCTTTTGGTTTTTCTCTTCTTTTCTATATATAAGCACGAAAAGATCAAACTTTTCTGCGCCGTGCTCCTGTTTGTGCTGCGTTTGCTCCTGTATCATTACTGTAGATCCCACGAACCGGTTACTGTTCTCGACGCCGGTTTGAACGACGCCCTGCAGACAGTAAATTCTTTCTTTATTTTTCTGTCTCTCGGGTTAGTTGCTTACCTGTTTGGCTCAACCACACAGGAGATGGAGGGAAAGCTGATCGAATACAACCGGAAACTGATGAAGCAGGCCAATACGGACACGCTGACCGGACTTTACAACAGACGGCGTACCATGGAATATCTGGAAACGCTTCTGGGAAACGCGTCATCACAGATCAGTATCTGTCTGTGCGATATTGACCATTTCAAACGCGTCAACGATACTTATGGCCACGATATAGGAGACGTGGTTTTAACTACCATCTCCGACACCTTTCGGAAGGCGCTGCCTCCCGATACCTTTCTCTCACGATGGGGCGGTGAGGAATTTCTGCTGATCTTTCCGGATATGAACGGAGACGAGGCCAGAACCGCATTAGAAATACTCCGCCAGAGAATCAGAGAGCTCTCTTTTGACGGCGGCATTGAACACTTCACCGTCTCCCTGACTTACGGATTGGTGGAATACGACTTCCACAGTGACATTACCACTCTTCTGAAAGAAGCGGATGAAAAACTATATATCGGCAAGGAAAGCGGACGTGACCGGATCATCTTTTGATCCGGTCATTATTTATGCTTTTCTTTCATATAGTAATACAAATCTCTTCCTGTAGGTGTTCCCTTGAAACGTTCTCTCTCCTTTTGGCAATGGGGCCTGACTCTGGCTCTGTTTACCTTTTTAAGCATCTTAACCCTGCACTGGTATGGCCATACGCACCAGGACGCAAAGTTTTCCGCATTTGCAAAGGATTTTTTTCTGGAGGAAGTGCAGGCAAACCCCATCCATTTTCACTACACCATAGACAACCCGTCCGCTTACGGCATAGACGAGTCTTCCCTCACGCTGCCTGTCTATCAGGCCGGAGCCGCCGCCAACGACAGCTACGCGCTGACTCTGGCCATGGAACGCCTGCATGCCATTGATCCCGAAGGTCTAAACGAAGAAAACCGGGAACTCTATGACCTTTTAGACAGTTATCTGGCGGCCGCCGCCGGCACTGCCGCTTACCCCTATCTCTCAGAACCCCTTTCGCCGTCTTCCGGCGTAGCCTCGGAGCTTCCAATTCTGTTCTCCGAATATCGTCTGGACGACGAGGCCGACATTAAAAATTATCTGTCCATCCTCAACCAGATTCCCGCTTATTTTGACGGCCTTCTCCTGTACGAGCATGAAAAGGCGCAGGCAGGACTGTTTATGTCCGACAAAACCGCAGATCGGGTCATTGCACAGTGCGCCGATCTTTTAGACCCCGACTCTCTGGAAGACGGCACACATTTTTTGGAAGTCACATTCAGAGACCGTTTACAGCGTCTGGTCGATGAAAATATTCTGGCTGCCGATAAAGCAGATTACTATATTTCCGAACACGACCGTCTGCTTACCACTCTGATCGCTCCCGCTTATGACCGTCTTGCCGACGGGTTGACTCTGTTAAAAGGGAGCGGCAAGGAAACCTGCGGGCTGGCAGGTCAGGAAAACGGCCGGGAATATTACAAGGCTCTGGTTCGCCTGCGCACCGGCTCCTACCGTGACATTTCGGAAATCAAGCAGCTTTTGGCCCGGGACTTACGGTTTAACTACGAATCTCTGGTTACGCTTCTTGCCGCCAATCCCGGCCTGAAAACCATGATTGCCGAGAGCCCTTCCCTTTTGCCGGAAATGACACCGGAAGAAATTCTCTCAAATTTGCAGAGTGAAATCGGAGAGGAATATCCTCCCATTCCTGCCGGAAACGGAAACGCACCCATCCGCTCCACCATAAAATATGTGGACGAAAGTCTGGAAGCATACAGCGCACCCGCTTTTTATATGATGCCGCCCATTGACAACATATGCGAAAACCTAATCTGTTTAAATGGCAGAGACACACAGGACGACCTCGCCCTCTACACCACACTGGCACACGAAGGTTATCCCGGCCATCTCTACCAGACCGTATACAGCAAGCGTTATCAGGAGCAGGAAAACATTCTGCCTCTCGGGAGCGTTCTCTATTACGGCGGTTTCGTGGAGGGCTGGGCGATGTATGTGGAGCTTGCCTCCTATGACAGGGCAATCGAGCTGGCAAAAGAAGCGCACCCGGAAGCTGCGGCTTACTATCAGGTATGCCGTCTTGACCGACAGTTCCGGCTCGGCCTCTACTCTCTTCTGGACATTGCCATTCACTATGACAACGCCTCCTTTGAGGATGTGCAAAAGCTCTGTTACAGCCTCGGCATAACCGACAGCGCAGGACTTTTGTCCCTCTACCAGTACATTGCGGAAGAGCCCTGCAATTATTTGAAATACTATCTGGGATATCTGGAAATTTTAGAATTGAAAAGACAAGCGGCCGTCCTCTGGTCTGATACCGCCCCGGTGACCGCCACCTATGATGACACCGATTTTTTATACCGCTTTCATACTTTCCTGCTGCAAAACGGCCCCGCAGATTATAGAACTCTGGCAAAGCGCCTGGCTCTCTGGGAAAGTCAGGATACCTCTCTGAAAAAGCGGGTCAGTTTTGACAGCGCTTTTTCCAGCGCCTGCTGTTCCTCCTCCGTGAGATCCTTCAAAACCGCATCAATCATCTCCTCATGGAATTTGCGGTGATGAAGATACGCCTTTTGCCCTTTGTCCGAAAGAGAAATCAGCACGACCCGCCTGTCTTCTTCGCTGCGGGTTCTGTCCACATAGCCTTTTTTTACCAGGCTGTTGACCGATATAGTCAGAGTTCCCGTTGTGACCTCCAGTTCCCTCGCCACACTGGTCATATTCTTTGTGCCCTCCGTGCCGATCGCTTCTATCACATGCATATCGTTGGAAGTCATGTCCTGATATTCTTCTGTCCGGATCGCCCGTTCCTCCAACGCATTGATATCCCGGAACAGTTTGACTAACACCTCGTTTAATGTCCTGTTGATGTCCATTGCATCCTCCATGCCAGAACAGCCTTTTATTCCATTCAGTGTATCAAAAAATAGTTTGAAAGTCAAACATTTTGAAAGGATATTACTCTCCCGAAAGTACTAATTATAAAATATAAGTTTATATTTTCTTTCTTTTTTCTTTCGAATTTTGACACATCCCATTCACAAATGGACTGTATAGTAGTAATTGTAGTTAAGACAGAGCCGGATCAAAGCATTCGGCCCGCAGGAATTACATACTAAGATTCTTTGGCGGTGGTTATACTACACTTACAATGAAGTCGCCGGTGCTGATTCGGTGCCGACCGGCTTCGACTAACCATAACAGTCTGCTCCACGGAGCGTCTGTTGACATATATTTAAACCAACATTTCTATCCTTCTCACACACAGGAAACGGCGCCTTGCAGGCGCCGTTTCTATTTTAAAAAGACTGCATACTCATCAACCGCACATTTTCCCCGCAATCACAATGCTCGCCGCAATACCCGCAAACGTGGCAAGCAGCGCTCCTTTTAAAGTATAACGCGTTTTGGTAACTTTAGCCGCAAGAAAATAAACGCTCATCGTATAAAAGATCGTCTCCGTGCAGCTCATCATAATGGAGGTCGTAAGCCCGATCAGAGAATCCGGCCCGTGATTTTTGAAAATATCAAGCACCAGTCCCGTTGCCGCCGAAGAGGAAAACATCTTGACAAACATCAGCGGCACAAGCTCAGAAGAAAAACCAAGCCTCCCCGCCACGCCGCCAAAAAGTCCCCCGACAAATTCCAAAAATCCCGACGCCCGCAAAACGCCAACCGCCACCATAAGTCCAATCAGAGTAGGCATAATTTGTATAACCGTATGAAAACCGTCCTTTGCACCTCTGATAAAATCCTCATACACGTTACAACGGTTGGAAATGCCGTAAGCCACAATATAAAAAAGGATAACAGGAATAACGATATTAGAGATATTGGACAGGACAGAGGCCATGGGTACACTCACAGAATGCTTTTATAAAATCTATGCGCAAAAACCTGTGTTTATCCCTTACCGCATGTCCTATCCACACAATATCCTTTCTATCATCCGGACATCAATTACCATTATCGGATATCAAAGACACTTCTTACCTCCAATTCATCCGGCGTTCCCTTCATAATCCGGACTCTGCGTTCCCCTCCGTTCATATCAAAGAAATTGTCGGACAAAATCATATCATCATTTTTGTTTCTCACCTCTACGCTGCGCGCGTAAGCCTTTGCCTCTACTACAATTTCATTTCCTTCTGCACGGACGGTAAGCTGCGGATCTGCAAACCGGAAAAATTTCGGCGCCGTAAACAGCGCAGTGCCTCCGCTTACTTCTACACCTTTCTTTTCCATTCGATAGCTTACATATTCATTTCGTTCGTCCGCATGCTGCATAGGAACCCGTTCCAGCCATACACTGCTCTGCGCCGGAACCGTTATTTCCTGATTCCCGCTATGCAGAACCTGCGCCATCCGGTCACGAAGCTCCCAGAACACCGTCACCTTCTCATCTACCCTGCTTTCGTTTGCCACACATAGCCGGATTGACTTATTCAGCACATATGGCTCCGCGTTCGGATTCGCATCCTGACTGAGCAGCCCCTCCTCCTCACAGGAAAGCATCAACGGCGCAAAGAAGCGTTTTTCATAATAGTGCAGCGCTTTCCACCGCCCATAATAGTCAATTGACGCCCAGGAAGCCACCGGCCAGCAGTCGTTAAGCTGCCAGATAATCGTTCCCATACAGCGTCCCCTGTTACGCCGGAAATGCTCGACACCATAGCGAACCGCATCCGCCTGTAAAAGCTGTGACGCGTAAAGCAGCGTGTCAAAATCATTCGGATACAAATAAGTTGCTTCCATATAATTGATGATCTTTCCGTTGGCAGCCACATTTCTCTGATGCTTTTCCATGACATAAGAGAAAATATTTCTGTCCTCCGGCTCTGTAAAGCTCTCTACCGTACGAATCGACGGGAAGGACTGGAAACCAAATTCCGACAAATACCGGAAAAAGAACTTTCGGTACTCCGTAAACGGTTTATTTCCATGCCAGACATCCCAATAATGCACGTCACCTTTATCCGGGCTGACGCTATCCACATAGCAGCCGCCCGAAGATGGACTGGAGGGCCAATAAAAAGTCTGGGGATCATATGTCTTAACCAGCTTTGGCAGCAAATATTCATGGAGTTTAATATAGTGCCCTTTGGCCTCCACATCCTCATTAAAGCCCATGGCATTCGTATAATAAAAGCTCTCCATCTCGTTATTGCCGCACCACAATCCCAGACAGGCATGATTGCGGATACGCTTAATATTCTGAATGGTTTCCTCTGTAATGTTCTCTTCAAAATGGGGATCTTTCAGCTTATAAACTGCGCATGCGAAAGCAAAATCCATCCACACCACAAGCCCCAGCTCATCACAAATGTCCCAAAAGAAATCGTCAGGATAATATCCGCCTCCCCAAACGCGAATACTATTATGATGCGCCGCCACCGCCTGGGAAAGCAGATCTCTGGTACGCTCCTTTGTAACACGGTAGAGTAAGCTGTCTTCCGGTATGTAATCCGCTCCCATGGCAAAATACTGTACGCCATTCACTTCATGGGCAAAGCTTTCTCCAAAAGCATCCTTCTCCCTGTGCACGGTTAAGGTTCGAAGGCCAATGCGTTTTGAAAAAGTATCCAGTGTTTCCCCGTCCTTGAGCAGCAAAACTGTCACGGTATAGAGCGGCTGCTCTCCCAATCCGTTAGGCCACCAAAGCTGCGGATGTTCCACCACAAAGGAGATCTCCTCCCTTCTTTCACCGGAAACCACCTCGTCATAACATATCTTCTGATCAGGCCCTATCACCGTAATCTGGCAGTCAAGCCTCCTGCTGCCAAGCCCTTTGCCGTCCCGGCCAAAGCGGAGAATATGGCGGTAATCAAAGCACTTCACATCTATGTCAAAACCAAGCGTCACTCTGTTTTCCTCATGATCCTGCCTGATATAGACACCGTCCAGTCTCTCAGCCGCGCAGCCGCACAAAAGCACCTCACGGAAAATCCCGGCATCAGGAAGCCGCGGCCCCCAGTCCCAACCAAACATGCACTGCGACTTCCGAATATGGGAAGTACCCCGCATCGCCTCACCGGGCGCAATCCAGTGTTCCTCCTCATCCTTTTTGCGGATATAGGCAATCGGCGAATAAAAATGAATTTTCAGGTTATTACTGCTTCTTTTCAGGTACTGTTTCACTTCATATTCCCAGACGCGGTGCATATTATCCACATATCCCAGATGCGTCCCGTTCAGCCAGATATCCGCAATGGTATCAATACCCTGAAAAGCCAGTAATATATACGGGTTATCCCAAACCGCTTCCTCCACAGTAAACTCCGTAACATATTCATAATCGCTTTCCATTAACTTTAAAGCTTCCGTCTCGTTATCCCTGTAATAAGGATCTTCCATTTTCCCATGCTCCAAAAGATCCCGATATACAGATCCGGGGACTGTGGCCTCGATCCAGTCCCCTTCCTCACAGCGGCGCATACGCCAATTTTTATGTAATTTTTGTGTTATCATCTCTTTCCATTTTCTCCTTTTTGTGCTGCCATCTCCTGTATTTACCTTTGCCTTTTTCATTTTGCCATGCTAAAATGTATTGTACACAAAGGAGACGGTAACATGGCAATATTTGAATATATAGACAGTCTGAATACGCCTTACGATATCTACTATTTTGATACGGCGCGTTTTACCCTTCCCATTTCTGCACACTGGCATCATTATATGGAAATTCTGTATATCATGGATGGAAGCGTCTGCGTAGAGCTGGATCAGACATTACATGTCTTAAAGCAGGACGATCTGCTTCTCATTTATCCCACCGTCATCCATACGATCTATGCAGCGGACGACCACTTCGTTAATTAGTGTCTGCTTAGCGCAA
>DESQ01000048.1:176601-177574 GCA_002361355.1 Lachnospiraceae bacterium UBA3310 | reverse complement strand
TACTATAAAGTGCCGCGTTACACTGTTCATGGTAAGGCGTTCTGTCTGTGTCAGTAAGACGTTGTTGTAGAAATCCGGGTCTATGTAGGGTTCAATGTCTTTTGCATTTCCCCAACGTGCAGAGCCGTACTCAACGCCCTTGCGGTACTTCTTGGCGTTCTTGCCTTTCATGTAGACGGCAATCCGCAGGATAACCGCCCCGGCAATGCCGATAAGAAAATCCTGCCCGTTAAGGCTTGGCATGGGGCTTTCAAAGGCGGCGGTCATGCCCTCCATGATGTGTAAGAGCTTCCCGGAGAGGTCAGCCCCCGGAGAGAGCCGGAACGCTTCGCCAATCTTCATAAAGAGCCATACAAAGAGCAGATACGGCGTATTGAGGATAAGCAGCTTTTTGATGTTTGGTTTCATCTTTCCCGCCCCCTGTCCTTGTTTTTCTCTTTCTGCCTGCTTTGGTTCATCTGCTTTGCCTTTTCCCGGAAGTTGGCTAACATCTTGCGTATGGACGGCTTTTTCTCCCTGTTTAGCTGTTTGGCGGCAAACTCCTTAAAGGCTTCCGTCATAACGTCCACGTCCCGCCCTTTGAAAAAGACAAGATAGCGGGGCGGTTCTTCGCCTTTTACTTTCTTTAGGCTGTAATCAAGCCCGTATTTCTTGGCAACGGGTTCAAACGCCTTTATGTTTGCGTCCGTAATCTCCATACTGGAAACGCCCGTGTTCTGCTTCATAAGGTGCTTTAGCGTCTGCTTGCCCTTGTATATCTTCGGTGCTTTGTGCTTCTTTGCGTCATAGCAGTTTTTCTAATGGCCTTTCTGTAAGACTTCGGCGGTCAGCTTCGCCGTCTTGATTGAGAATAGCAACGGTCTTTTCGTTGATCTGCTCCTGCATGGGCTGTCAATCCCTCCTTTCTTGGGGTAGTGCAGGGCAGCCGCCCGGTTATCTGTTATGTACCCGCACACGCAAGCCGTCCAGTACG
>DESQ01000048.1:0-176538 GCA_002361355.1 Lachnospiraceae bacterium UBA3310 | reverse complement strand
CGGCTTCCATTTGCCGCCTGCGAACACGTCAAAACATTCGCCGCAATGTAAGCCGCCGTGATAGTCATTCAGTCCAAAGCGAATATCATAGCGTCCGCTTCCTTTGTCAAAAATCAATGCTCCCTGCTTCATAAGGTGTCGTCCTCCCTTTCCTGTGATAAAAATGCGCCGCTTGCCATATCGTGAGCGACAAGGGCGGTATAATAGTTGTCAATGGTGTTTGGTGCGTTGAAAAGAACCGCAAGCAGATACTTCTTGATGTTGCGTATCTTGGTGGTGTTTTGATGCATACAGTCAATCACAAACTGGATATGGCTGCTGTTTAATTTCATAAACTTAGACTTCACAAGCTCGGCGGGGTAGTCGTCCCCGGCAATGCGTATCACTTTGCGGCGGGTGCAGACGGTTTCAAGCATGAGCGAAACAATCTCGTCAAGCATACCTTTGTCAATGCTCCTGTCCTGTATCAGATAGCGGTACTCGATATTGTCCTTTATGACTTCCTCATAAGCCCGTACTGCGTCCATGTTTGTGTTGCCGTTTCCTTTCCGTTCCGGCGGCTGTGCCGCTTCCCCTTTGGAAAGGGTGGAAAGGATAGGAATGGAATGGGTATTTAATAAATCCGTATTTGATAATTCTGTATTTAATAGTTCTTTATTTAATTGCGTTGGATTTTCCTGCATAGGGTTTTCCAATGTTGGATTTTCCGATACAGGCTTGTCCTGTGTTGGATTTTCCAATGTAGGCTTTGGCGGTACTGGAAATTCATGTATCACATAATCAGCCGCCCCTAACTGTCCTTTTTCGTTCCGCACTCTTGTACGGGTCACATATCCCGCCCGTTCCAGTTCCCGTATTGCTTCCCGGATAGCGTCTATGCCCTCACGGTTGATTTGGGAAAGCCCTTTTAGGGTGTAGTCCCATTCTTCGGGCAGCGATAGCATTTGTGAAAGCAGTCCCTTTGATTTTAGGGAGAGGTCAGCATTGCGTAGGTGGTGGTTTGACATAACGGTGTAGTCCCTGTTTTTTTCCACTCGGAATACTGCCATGTAATCAGCCCCTTTCATCAGCCCGGACAATGAAAAACGCCCGTTCCGTGTGGAAAAGGCGTATTTCATGTGGTTATAGGGCTTCGTGTTTAGTTTTCTTGTTACTTAAAAGCCTTGTTTTATGCGGTGTTGCGGTGGTTGTCTATAAATACTTGCTCCGAATGGCGCGGGGAAATCCACTACTATGAAAATGCTTTTAGGATTGACCGCCCCCACAAAAGGCAGTTTCACAATTGATGGGAAGCAGCTTCCGAATGACCGCATTTCTATTCTGAAAGAAGTAGGTTCCTTTATCGAATCGCCCTCTTTTTATGCCAATCTGACAGGCGAAGAAAATCTTGACATTATCCGTCGCATTTTGGGACTTCCAGAAAGTTCCGTTGCGGACGCATTGGAGCTCGTCGGGCTTTCTGAATTTGGCGGTCGGCTTGCAAAAAAATACTCATTGGGCATGAAGCAGCGGCTGGGACTTGCCGGAGCTTTGTTGGGCAGACCGCCTATTTTGATTTTAGACGAGCCTACGAATGGACTTGACCCATCCGGTATACATGAAATCCGAAATTTGATTAAAGCGCTGCCTGGTCTTTACGATTGTACGGTTCTTATTTCTTCGCATATGTTGTCTGAAATTGAGTTAATGGCGGATGACATAGGAATACTCAATCATGGACAATTGCTGTTTGAAGGCAGCCTGGACGAATTACGGCAGAATGCATTGCAGTCTGGATTTGCTGCGGATAGTGACATTAGCGCTGCTAATTTGGAAGATATGTTCTTATCTATGGTTGAGCAGGACAATGCAAGTAGAAAGCAGAGGGCCAAACTATGAGGACATTTACAATCGAGCTTAGAAAAGAAAAACGCACAGGCGTTATTCCGTTAATGCTTGCAGTGGGCGTTTTGGGAGCGGCATACGCCTTTATCAATTTCATTGCGAGGAAAGATACTCTTTTAAATCTGCCATTAGATCCTATGGACGTGCTGCTTACGCAGTTGTATGGCATGATTATGGTTTTGAACATGTTCGGTATCATAGTCGCTGCCTGTATAATTTACAATATGGAATTTAAAGGAAACGCCGTTAAAAAAATGTATATGCTCCCGATGAGCGTTCCGCTTATGTATTTTTGGAAATTTTTGATATTAACCATAATGCTCTTGTTTGTAATAGTTTTTCAGAATCTGGCACTTACCCAAATTGGCCTGACAGATTTACCACAGGGCGCATTTGTGCTTGGGACACTACTGTTTTTCGCCGGATATTCGTTTATAACGTCAATGCCCGTGTTATCTTTTATGATTTTTGTATCTTCCCGCTTTGAAAATATGTGGGTGCCTCTTGGTATCGGTGTTGCAGGATTTTTGAGTGGTATGGCATTGGCGTCGTCGAATAACATTTTGCTTTGCGTACACCCTTTTGTGGTTATGTTAAAACCTGCTGTTGCAATGAGCGCACAGCCGGACATGATAGTTGTAAATTTCTCATTGATTGAAACGGCAATTTTCCTTTTTGCCGGATTATGGGCTGCTAAAATAAAGCGTTACGAATAGGGAGGTGTACGATATGAGTTTTTTAGAGCTGCTTAAAATCGAGTTTATGAAAGTGAAACGAGGCAAAATAATACCTCTGATTTTTATAGCGCCGCTGTTAGTCGTGGCTTCGGGCGTGGCAAATCTGCAAAATTATTTTTCACCGGAATATACAAACGCATGGGCGGCTATGTTCATTCAGAGCGCATTAGTTTATGCTTATTATCTGCTTCCGTTTAGCATGATTGTTGTATGTGTGATGATTACAGGACGGGAGACGGGAAACAACGGAATTTTAAAAATGTTAGCCTTGCCTGTCAGTCGCTATGCTCTTTCCGCAGCAAAATTTTGTGTACTTTTGTTTTATTTATTTATGGAAATGGTGGTTTTCCTTATTGCTTTTGTGATAACAGGATTGATCGCAACGAATAATACAGGAATTACAGAAGCGCTTCCGATCATGTATCTGTTAAAGTGGTGCGTGGGTTTATTTTTTACCATGCTCCCCGGTGTGGCAATCATGTGGGCGATTACGGTACTATTCGAAAAACCATTGTTATCCGCCTTCTTAAATCTGCTGCTTGTCATCCCCGGGGTATTAGTGGCAAACACGCTGCTTTGGGTTGTTTATCCTTATTGTTATAGCGGTTATTTGGTTTCCTGCTCTTTACATGACTTTACGGCAAAGGGTGTTAGCGCTGATTTTAGTCTGTTCCCGTTTTTGCCGTTTGCAATTCTGATTTTTGTGTTGGTTCTTACAGTGGCAGTGATGTGTTTTGGAAAAAAGAAATGAGGTAGGTTATGGAAAATAAAAGATTACAGAAATTAAGTGTAGCAGCATTGGTTATTAGCATTTTACCTTTGGTATCATTTGTTCCCGCGTTATTTCATATAACGTTGGGCGGCAGTCTGCGTTCCGTTTTGGCGGGAGTAAATATTTTCTCCGTTTTTCTGGGACTGGCGCTTTCTGTTATCTGCGTTAAAAACCGCGATAGCCGAAGCGTGATCAATATAATTTCAACTATTATCAGCATATTTTGGGCTGCGCTTATGTGCGGTATTGTTATCCTTTCTCTATTCATTAACTTTATGCGATAACTTTTTTTGAAAGAAATAGGATAATCCATTTTTCCCCTTGCCAAATGACGGAGGATATGGTATCATATCCTTCGTTAAGGCTACATGAAGCCTTTCGTCAGGCTCCATGGTCAAGCGGTTAAGACATCGCCCTTTCACGGCGGTAACACGGGTTCGATTCCCGTTGGAGTCATTGGTCATTCGACCTGTGTTAATAGGATACGGCGCAGTAGCCAAGTGGTAAGGCGTGGGTCTGCAACACCCTGATTCACCGGTTCAAATCCGGTCTGCGCCTCTCTTTGAAAGTGGCTCAATCCCTTGTAAATACTGGGATTGAGTCATTTTTCTTTTGCAAATTTTAGGGGTTAACAGGGGTTAACTTGCGTGCGGTCAGACTTTGTCTGTGCCGCATAATATATACGGGGTGTAAGTGTGGACGCATACTTAGCACCCCGTTTTTGGTTTCTCACAGGGGTAAAGTGAGGAAACATGTATGAATAAAATCAAGTGTCCTGATTGAGAGCAGAAAGGAACGGATCAGAGCCGAAGATAGGGAGAAAGGCATTTAGGGAAAAGGCTATGAATTTGACAAGGTATAAACAGCGTACCTTTAGCTGGGTTTATATTCAAGCAGATCTGAAATGGAGCAGTCCAGAGTGTTACATATTCTAATCAGCACATCAATATCTAATCGGGTGATTGTGTTGTTGAGATAACCATTAAGCTGTGAACGTTGCAATTCTGCTCTCTGGCAAAACTTGTTTTTACTTAGTCCAGCTTCCTCCAGTAATTCCTTTAGGTGAATTTCGATAGTACCCCTTGTTCCGTCCAATATAGTCACCCCCCTACATATGTTAGATACATTATAGATTTTATATTGCTGTAAAATCAGTTATAATATGTTATAGTTAATTTAATAAATATAATTATATATAGATAAGAAATTATACACATGAAAGGAGAAACAGATATGAAAAATGAACGCAGGATGAAGAAGAGAGGATTGTTGGACAGAATTGTATCGCAGAGAATGGAAAAGCTGGAACTGAAGAAATCTCACAGACTAATCATTCTTATTTCTGAATATCTAGTCCCTCAAAGAAATCATCATAGGAGCAGCCATAAATTTTGCGTAATTCTATGAGGACGCTGATTTTGATATTTAATTCACCATTTTCATATTTTGCATAAGTTGAGCGACCAATATCACAGCCTCTGTTTTGCAATAATGCACAGAGTTTTTCTTGTGAGATATCATGATTCTCACGGAGGGCTTTGAGATTGTTTCCGATATTCCGATCCCTTCGTAATTTCTGTTCCATTTTGATTTCCCTTTCACAGATAAATGCTATGTAAGTCTTATTTTAGGGAATTTCAAAAAGGTTGTTGACCGCTATATTGGTCAATGCAAAAAATATGAAAAAATTTCAATCGGGGGGATGGAGAAAGGTTTCTGATAACAGAATGACACAAAGGATTTTAGAAGAATAAGGGAAGGAGTAAAATGAATTTGTTGGAGTACTTTTTTTCACGGCTTTTAATGATATTTATTGCGCTAATACCCTTTATGTGGATGTGGGTATTATATTATAAAATTAAATGCCGAAAGGTGGATTCGTGTGCAGACAGGAAATGCAGATATTGGGAATGGTGCAGTCATAACCGTGAGGAAAGAAAAAAAGATGAATTAGAATTTAGGAAACAGAATTTGATGTGTCAATATGGATTGCCTAAAGATGATCTGAAATGGGGATTTTTCGATCATAAGATTAACAACGTATCAGCAGAAAAGAGACAGGAGTAGATTGCAGAAATCAAAACGAATACGTCTTTTACAGAACGGCGCGAAGATAACGCCAAAACAGTGGAAAGCCGAGATACAGTTCTTGCAATCCAAGTAAGACAATATCGGCAAAGAGCAGACTAAGACTGTCACAGAGTTAGCATATGCCGAGGGAATCAACTATAACAGGAAGAACCTTGAGGGGGAATTTCAGAACGAGAGCCGACGGCATAGCAGATAACAGAGCAGGACAAAACGGAGGGAGGAAGAAATTTAATGAAAATTTGATAGAAATGTGAGTATGATTGTGATATTCTACTAGCGATATAAATCGGAATTCTGATAAGACATTTTTTATAGCATTTAATAACTGTTATATCTTATCTTCAAAAATTCCGCAAACCCTTGAAAACACTAAATTTATAGCATGTGAGTTTGCCCTTATGCCTTCCCTTGTGTTATATCCTTTTCCCTCATGTTACGAACCCTCATAAGGGCAAAAATAAGGGAAAGAAAAAACTGTAACAAAATAAACCGGGCAGGAAGAATTGATTGAAATGCTTTCTTAAATTTCTCCGAAAATTCAATTAGCAAAGGAAGGAAAATAAGATATGAAATTCATATACGCAGAATACAATGAGAAGCACAACAGCATTGATATAACCACCTTTGACGAGTATCTCCTGCGGATTGACGCGGAAGATTCTTCAGAATTGTGGTAATTCCTGTAAAGAGAGGTTCAGTCTGTGCCTCTCTTTATTTTTGAATTATATTTCTCACATTCTGATTCTAATTTAGGAAAATTCAGGCAGCGGTTTCTGCCTGAAAATGGTTCACTGGAAATGTACTTTTTGTACAAGACATTTGCTTTATTACAGATTACTTCACTATTGATCCGACACCATTCTAATTCCTGAACACACAATCGCTTATAATATTTGATGTTTTCCCTATCTCTCTTAAAAATAGCTGTATCAACAAGCTGTAATTGTTCTTCTTCAATAGGTATCATTAGATTAAAATTCAGGACACCTAAAAGCTTCCCATTTATTTCAATCTTTGAAAAATCCATAGAGTTCTTCATTTTTTTATGCTTTTCTTTTGGTGATGAAAGTGGTATACAATATTTGTGAATACCACAAATAATAACAATTCCAACAAAAACCCTGTTATCTTTTCCCGTCTGTGGTGAAACTGAAAGCACTTTATCATCTATATTATGTAAATTACGGATATATTTCATATCCACCTTGTATAAGTTAAAATCTGTCTGCATATTTCTCCTCGTAAAAAATGGCTATGCGTTTCCACATAGCCATTTGTGTAGTAACTCCATTAGAGTTGCTAACGCTTTTAGCAGTCCACTTTGCGGTAGGACTCACCACTAATAGTATAATACCATATTTTTGAAAATAGTCAATCTTTTTTGCGTAAATACATAAAATCCTCTTCTTTGTATTCTTATTTTAATCCATCTTTAATTGCATCTGCAGTATAGTTTTCCTCTGCAATGATAATTGCCAAGTTATTAGCACGACCTGAAAATACAGCTTCACCTATTTTAATATTTCCATTCACGATATTAACCGTCTCCAATCTTTTACAATATTGAAATGCCCGATCATCAATTTTTATCTCAATATCCGACTTTGCATTTTCGCAGATTGTAATATTTTTGAGATCCTCGCATCTATAAAAGGCACATTCATCCGTTTGAATATTGCAGTCACTAAACGAAATCGAAACTAAGTCCTCACATGATGAAAAAGCGCTTTCGTTTATCACCGGACTGCCGCCAAGTATATTTACTATTGTAAACTCGCCATATTGGAAGGCATTTTCATCTACTTCAAAAGTATAGTTGTCCTCCCTCCTGCAAATGGCGGAAACAAGTCACGCTAGCGTGACTTATGCCCCTGCTCAATTTATTCTGTGTTATAGTTGCAGGTTTTTCTTTCCCTTATTTTTGCCCTTATGAGGGTTCATAACATGAGGGAAAAGGATATAACACAAGGAAAAGCATAAGGGCAAACTCACTTGCTATAAATTTAGTATTTTCGAGGGTTTGCGGGCTTTTTGAAGATAAGATATAACAGTTAATAAATGCTATAAAAAGTGTCTTATCAGAATTCTGATTTGTTGAATTTCTCAACATTATTATCTTACCACAAATACGCACACAATGCCCTTAAATTTTGTTTAAGCTCCCTTTGCCTTATTTTTTGCAATCATTATCTGACTTGCCCGTTCTCTTTGCTCGGTACTGACCTCCCTCGGCTTTTGGTAGCTGACATAGGATTTCGGACAGAAATAGGTCTTAGCTACCTCAACCTGTCCTGCCAGCTTGTATGTGTTGGGATAATCAGCAACAATTGTGTCAAGTTTCCGCATAACTGTCTTGTGGGTTATCGTAGGAGTGAGAATGTAGATTGTACATCAGAATCCTATTTAAAGTGGCATGATATGACACATCGTTGTTACATTGAGAAATCTCAAAAAAGACAGCCTCAGTATATGAGACGCATAGTATGTGAAAAATGGCTGAATTACAGTAATTTCAAAGTATGATATAAACAGAATAAAATAGCTGGTATGCCTTTTTTTTATAAAGATATGGAAAATGAAGACGAATCGTAGTAATATATTATTGATTGTTATTTTGTATATAGAATGCTGTTTTTATAAAATATAAATATAAATTAAAAAATGTGCTTGAGAGGAGATGTATGAAATTGAAATGGGAATATAAAATTAGTAGTGAAGATAAAAAATATATAAAAAATCATGATAATCCGGACGAGTTTATTATTAAATTAAATGGAAACATACCTTATTTGGTGGATGACAATAAAAAACAATTAGAAGGAGATGTTAATCCTTTTTCGGATTTAGATAGTTTAAATCGTTGTGGAGTAGCATTTGCTTGTATTAGTAATAAAACTCTTTCAGAAGGACAAGGCAATAGGCCTAGTATAAAGTCTAAACCAACAGGTATTTTCTCAAAAGAAGAAAATTTTATAAATGGTAAATATATATTTCAACGTTGTCATCTGATAGGGCATCAGTTGTTACAAAAAAAGAATGATAAAAAAAATAATGAAAATGTTAATAAGATAAATTTATTTATTGGCACACGTTTGATGAATCATGGAATGCGTTACTTTGAAAATTTGGTTGCTGACCATGTGCGGGAAACAGGTAATTGTGTTTTATATCGTGTAACTCCTTATTTTGAAGGCAGTAATAAACTTGTTTATGGTGTTCGAATGGAAGCAAAATCTATTAATAATAAAGATACTAAGGGTTTATTGTTCAATGTTTTTGTTTATAATAAGCAACCATGTGTTAAATTTAAATATGAAACAGGTGAAATACTTACAGACGAGTCAAAAGATTTGTCGAAGAAAATGTTAAAAACCAAACAAAAGTATGTTATTAATGAGAAAAATAATAGGTTTCATATCGAGAATTGTGCTAGTGTTTATGATATAAAAAGCCAAAAGAAGGTTACCCAAAAAGGAGAGGATCTAATTCAAGAGAAAAAATGTCCATGCGGGATTTGCATTCCGTATTAGATGAAAGGCTGGTATTCGTCCGGCCGGAATGGAAAAGGATATGAATATGAAAGAAAAGTCTAATAAGATAAGGGCCAAGCGAATGGATAAATTGCCGATGCTATAGAGGCTGCAATTATAAAAGATGTTTTTTGCCAGTTCTAGCACTGCCTGAAGCAGGTTTTTTCTTTGCTCAGATATTGAATAATTGGGGCGCAACATATACGTTAAGTTGGTTAAATAAATTTCCGCTTGCTGAGAAAGTGAAGGACGCAAATTTTTGATATTTTATTTGCCCTGAAAATTTTATCGGGGTATAATATAGATATGATATTTGGATGAGTTTGTTGAAGAACTTTCTAAAAGGAAAAGCGCACAGACAGCGAGGGGTATGTTGGCAAAGTACGCAGATCCGAAGTTAAGGGAGCAGGAAAAGTTGGCGTGGGAGGATATGATTTGAGGATTTATCTTGATATGTGTTGCTATAACAGACCATATGATGATCAGTCACAGCTAAAAGTTGCTATGGAAACGCAGTCTAAATTGTACATTCAATCTTTGATAAAAGATAAAAAACTGGAGTTAGTCGTTTCTTATATGCTCAGATATGAGTGCAGTAAAAATCCGTTTGAAATGCGGCGAAATACGATTTTTGATTTTATGAGGGAGAATGCCTTTGGATATGTAGGCGATGATCGGAAGGAAATAGTGGAAGAAAAAGCGGCTGAAATTATGAAAACAGGAGTTAGATTTAAAGATGCCTGCCATGTCGCTTCGGCTATTTATGCGGGATGTGAATATTTTATATCTACTGATATACGGTTGCTAAAATATTGCACAAAAGAAATAAAGATGGTGACACCGATAGAGTTTATTACAGAGATGGAAGGGGATGAATAGATGGCGACAAGTACGGTTGAAATTTTGAACCGTGGAATGAAATGTTTAACTGAGCAAATGGGTATTGTTGAGGCTGAACATTTTGTTTCTACGATTATTCGGGAAAAGTTTGATTATACGAAATGGCAGAGAGAATATTTTGATGCAAAGACGCCAGAAGAAATCAGCGCAGAGGCATCTAATTTTGAGAGACTACAGCCCTTTGTAAGTGATGCGTCAAGGCTTTAATAAATGACAATAGGTAGACATATAAGCAAGAGCGTCAAACCCCTCTCGCTATTGCGTTTAAGAGTGCGGAAATGTCGATAGATGCGACGTTTCCGCTTTTTATTGGAGCTGTTGATGAAGGGTGCAGCATTGTGATATTATTGAGAAACTGGTCAGAATTTGAGGAGGACATAACAATGGAGTATAGAAAACCATCCGTGAATGACGTGGAATCATTTTGGAATTTGATGAATCAACTGGATTATGAAACAAAGTATATGCTATACGAACCAGGAGAAAGGGCAAAGAATCTTCCTAGAATTGAGTCTTTAATACGAGACTTCATGGAGGGGAAAGACTTTCTTCTCGTTGCGGAAACAGGTAATAAGCTAATGGGATACATATCAGCACAAAAAGGCAGATTGAATCGTATCGCTCATTCTGCATATATCGTTGTTGGTATCTTGACGGATTATCGTGGTAAGGGAATTGGAACAGAGTTTTTTAAAAGATTGAATGCTTGAACTGAAGAGAATGAGGTTGTCCGATTCGCAGAATTTGTTCCTTTTATAGTTATAAGATAGCATATTTGTTCCGTCAACCCCCTAAGGTAACGTCCTGTTTTTGATACCACTGCAGCGCATCGCAAAACTGTTTTTCCTGAAAATCCGGCCACAGGTCGTCAACGATATAAAAATCCGCATACACAGTCTGGAGCGGAAGGAATCCGGACAGCCGCCGCATCCCGCCCCAGCGTATGACGAGGTCAATTCTGGGGATGTCCCGGGAGGCCCATCCGTTTTTCATATCCCATTCCCAGCCGTAATTTACGAGGAAATTAACGGTGGTCTGCCCTTTGGGTGCAGGCTGGCGTTTTACATTGACATAAGGAAGCAGTTGGGTGGGAAAGCAGGCGGAATTGGTGTTACCGATCACATGCAGCGTTGCGTTTTCCTGTGAAATCATCTGCACGGCCTGTATACACGCATCGGAAAAGGCGCGAACCTGTTCTTTAGGGCGCTTGCAGTTGTCCACGGTAAATCCATAGTAGGTTACTTCCGGAATACCATATTTTTGCGCAAGCCGCAGCAACTGTAAGCCTGGTTCTAAGCCGTAAGCATAGCCATCCTCTTTTTGTAAACCGTTTCCTTTTGCCCAGCGTCTGTTGCCGTCCGGGATAATGCCAATGTGTTTGGGAATATGTTGAGGCATGGGTTCCTCCATTATCATACAGGGATTGGGTATCTTTTAGGATAAATGATTTACACTATAATATTGGCAGTTTACGGAAACTTATGCAGGGGAAGGCGGGAATTGGGAACGGTAGTTTTTTGATTTTTAAATAAGCAATTGCGATAATTTTGATTATGGAATATAATGGCATAATAGAAACATCACCTGTTTTGGAAAGGAAGAAACGGAATGAAAAAAATAATTGTGACGGGCTGTAACGGACAACTGGGACGGGCCGTCAATCTGGAATATGCAGACAGCACAGAGTATGAACTCGTCAATACGGATGTGGGGGAACTGGATATCACGAAGGTAGACGACGTGATGAAATTTGTGCGGGATGTCAAACCCTATGCGATCATTAACTGTGCGGCTTACACGGCGGTGGAGGCCTGCGAGAAGGAGGAGGATCTGGCTTTTCGCATCAATGCGATTGGCGCGCGCAACCTGAGTATTGCGGCCAATGAGACGGGCGCGAAGCTGATGCATATTTCTACGGATTATGTGTTTGACGGCAACGGCACAAGACCTTATAGAGAGACCGATCCGACGGGGCCGCAGGGAGCTTATGGCAGGACGAAGCTGGCGGGAGAATTGTTTGTGAAAGAGTTTAGTGACAGACATTTCATTTTGCGTACGGCGTGGCTGTATGGGGACGGTAAGAATTTTGTAAAAACGATGCTCAGATTAAGCGAGACAAACGACAAAGTGCGGGTTGTGCGGGATCAGGTGGGATCGCCCACCAGCGCTACGGAACTCGCGAAGGCGGTAGCCTGTCTGCTTCCCACAGAAAATTATGGCCTGTTCCATGCCACCTGTGAAGGAGACTGCAGTTGGGCACAGTTCACGGAAGAAATTTTCAGGCTGGCGGGCAAAAAGACGGTGGTGGAGGCGATCACTTCCGAAGAGTACGGCGCGGCGGTAAAACGGCCCGCATATTCGATCCTGGATAATTATATGCTGCGTATGACGACGGATTTTATGTTCGCGGATTGGCATGACGCCATTGCGGCATACTTAAAATAACAGAAAAGGAGACAAGCGATATGCAGAAAATAGCTCTTATTACGGGAATTACGGGGCAGGACGGCTCCTATCTGGCGGAGTTTTTATTGGAGAAAGGGTATGAGGTGCACGGCCTGATTCGTCGGCACAGCATTACCAATACGGCCAGAATTGATCATCTGATTGCGTCTGACTATTACAAGGTTAAGTTTTTCCTGCACTATGCAGATACCACGGATTCCAGCAACCTGATGCGGCTGATTGCAGAGATCAGACCCACGGAGGTTTATAATCTTGCAGCACAGTCCCATGTGGGTGTGTCCTTTGAGGTGCCGGAATACACGGCGGAAGCGACGGGCGTGAGCACGTTGAAACTCCTTGAGGCGATTCGTGTGAATGGCGGGACATGCAGATATTATCAGGCCTCTACGTCGGAGCTCTTCGGCGGCATACCGGAGACAGCGCCCCAGAGCGAGAAGACGCCCTTCTATCCGAAGAGTCCCTACGGTGCGGCGAAATTATATTCTTACTGGATTACGGTAAATTACAGGGAATCCTACAATATGTATGCCTGCAACGGCATTCTGTTTAACCATGAATCGCCCAGGAGAGGCGAGAATTTTGTGACCAGAAAAATTACCCTTGCCATCGCAAATATTGTGGCGGGCAAGCAGGAAAAGCTTTCTCTGGGAAATATGAATGCGAAGAGAGACTGGGGCTTTGCGGGAGATTATGTGGAAGGCATGTGGCTGATGTTACAACAGGATAGGCCGGACGACTTTGTCCTTGCCACCAATGAGACACACACAGTCAGGGAGTTTGTGGAAAGGGCTTTTGCGGAACTGGACATTCAGATTCGCTGGGAAGGAAGCGGCGTGAATGAGAAGGGTTATGACGCAGAGAGCGGACGGCTTCTGGTGGATGTGAATCCGGAGTTTTACCGTCCGGCTGAAGTGGAGTTCCTGTGGGGCAACTGCGCAAAGGCGGAGAAGGAGCTTGGCTGGAAGCGGAAGGTGGATTTCAAAAAGCTGGTAGCCATGATGATGGATGCGGATATGAGAGAAATTGCGGGAATGAGCTGCGAGGATTATAAGAATAAGGCAAAAGCGTAGGAAAGAAAACGCAGGATCTTTGCGAAAGCGATAAGTGACAGTATGGTGTCAGTGATTTTAAATTGGTTTTATATCATAATAACTTCGTTTGTAGTAGGATATGGTGTGCTGCGTCTGTTGACGCGGCACTTCGCCTATCAGGTGAAACACGGGGACGCCTTTTTGGTGTGCGGTCTTGTCTGTGCTACGGTATACGCGCAGTTTTTCAGCTTGTTTGCGGGTGTTGGGCTGGCCGCGAACCTTCTGCTTGTGGCGGCATGCCTTATTATTGCCTGTCGGGAACAGGCAGCGCTTACGCAGATGTTTTCGAGGCGCGCCGCTAAGTGGCGCGGCGAAGACAAAAGACAGTTGTGTTTCAGAGGACTTCTGATACTCGGCCTTTTTCTGCTTTTTGCCTATGGAACTTCCCGGGGGATGCTCCATTATGACACGGGGCTTTACCATGCCCAGAGTATTCGCTGGATTGAAGAATATGGCGTGGTAAAGGGACTTGGAAATCTGCATGGCAGACTGGCCTACAACAGTTCTTCTTTTGCGCTTTCGGCGCTCTATAGCATGGCATTTTTGGACGGTGATTCCCTGCATTGCTGCGCGGGATTTTTTGCGTTCCTTCTGGCGGTGGTCTGTCTGGAAGTGGGAGGCCCTCTGCGGACGGGACGGCTTCGCGCGAGCGTTTTTGCAAGGATTATGTGTGTGTACTATCTGGTCAATATTTTTGACGAGATGATCTCCCCTGCCTCGGATTATTTTATGGTGCTTTTGGCTTTTTATATTGTAATACGTTTTCTGGATTTGCTGGAGAATGGGGAACAGACGATTCTGCCCTACGGGCTTTTGTGCGTGCTCAGTGTATATCTGATGACGGTGAAACTGTCGGCGGCATTGATCCTCCTGCTTACCATTTACCCTGCGGCCTGTCTTTTGCGGGAGAAAAGATGGAAGGAGACAGGCGTATATCTGGGGCTTGGCGCGGTGACAGCACTTCCTTTTTTTATCCGCAATGTATGGATATCGGGATGGCTGGTTTATCCTTTCACACAGATTGACCTGTTTGATGTAGTATGGAAAATTCCGAAAGGGCTTGCGGATTACGACGCAAAGGAAATTCAAGTGTACGGAAGAGGGTATACGGATGTGCGGCAGTTCGACATGCCTGTGCGTGAGTGGATGCCCGGCTGGTTCCGCACGCTGGCGGGGAGCGATAAACTTTTGACACTGATGGCGGCAGCAGCGGTTTTTGTTTTGCTGGTATATGCGGCGGGCATGATTTTCGGCTGGTGGAAAAGGCGCTGGGGGCTTTTGCTGGTGCAGGGGACGGTGGCGGCCTCTTTTGTGTTCTGGCTTTGTACTTCGCCGTTAATGCGTTATGGCTGCGTCTGGGTGTACCTGACACCGGCGGTGGTGTTTGGCGGGATTCTGGACAGCGTGTTGTGTTTTGGGGAGAGCGGCAGGCCAGTGGAAAAGGAAGGACAGTCTGGGCCACGGGGAGATGGCAGACTGCGGTGGCGGCCTGCGGTGAGCCGGGCGGTTTCGGCAGCAGTAATTTTTCTGCTTCTTTATAAGGGGTTTGCGCTGGCACGGGAAATGGCCGGTTCCTATGTGAATGACTACTGGCTGATACAGAAAGACTATGAAAACTATGAGACCTATGCCTATGAGATCGACGGCGTTACCTTTTACTGTCCTGTGGAGGGCGACCGGGTGGGGTACGAGGCGTTCCCCTCTTCCCCGCAGGAGGCGCAAATCGCATTTCTGGGGGATGGACTTGCGGATGGCTTTGTTGTAAAATAAGCGTGGAACATGGTGGAAACTGTTTCGGAATGGAGAATGGATATGAACAACAGTATGGAAAAAACAGACAAAATTTATGTGGCGGGACACAGAGGCCTGGTTGGCAGTGCGATTGTGCGTTCACTGCAGGCAAAGGGCTATACAGACATTGTCGGAAAAAATCATAAAGAGCTTGACTTAACGAATCAACAGCAGGTGCGGGATTTCTTTGAGAAGGAGCGGCCGGATGTGGTAGTTCTGGCAGCGGCCAAGGTGGGTGGTATCAATGCAAATAATACGACCCCTGCGGAGTTCGCTTATGAGAATATGCAGATTCAGTGTAACGTGATTCATTGCTGCCATGAGTATCAGGTGAAGAAACTCTTATTTTTGGGGAGTACTTGTATTTATCCCAGAATGGCGCCGCAGCCGATCCCGGAGGATGCGCTTCTTACGGGGCTGTTGGAGGAGACGAACGAAGCATACGCCATTGCGAAAATTGCGGGGCTTGAAATGTGCAAGTTTTACAAACGGCAGTATGGGGATGATTTTATAAGCTGTATGCCTACGAATTTATATGGCCCTTATGATAATTATGATCTGGATGGTTCCCATGTGATGCCGGCCATGATCCGGAAATTTCACGAGGCGAAGGTGAACGGTTCACCTACCGTTATGCTGTGGGGGACAGGCACGCCCCTCCGGGAGTTTTTATATGTGGACGATATGGCGGATGCCTGTGTGTTCCTGTTGGAAAATTACAGCGGGGAACAGCATGTCAACATCGGTACCGGCAAGGAGGTTACAATAAAGGAGCTGGCGGAGACGGTAAAAAAGACGGTGGGATATACGGGACAGATTGTCTGGGATCAGACGATGCCTGACGGTACGCCGAGGAAACTTACGGATGTGACGAAGCTGCATGATCTGGGCTGGACGCACAAGGTAGAATTGGAGGAGGGCGTGCAGCTAGCCTATGACTGGTTTAAAGAAAACGTGCGGGAGGCAAGATTGTAACAGGGACTTCTTTTGCGATCGGACGGCTGTACAGATGCGATAACTTACCGTTTACAGTGCGATGCATATTTGATATTATGTCGAATGGAACGATAAACGACAAGTATTGTCACAGCAAAATAGCATGGTATGCAAAGGAGTAAAGGGGAATGACACAACAGACTATGATTAGCAGGAGAGAGCTTGAAGAGACGATCTCCGACTTCATGTTGGAACTGGGTATACCGGCGCATCTGCGGGGATACCAATTTTTACGCAGCGCAGTGGAAATGTGCGTGGAGGATATGGAGCTGGTGGGAAGCGTTACAAAACTTCTCTATCCGGATCTGGCAAAGCTCTATCAGACCACGGATACGAAAATTGAGCGGGCGATCCGAAACGCGATCGAGGTATCGTGGGAGAGAGGAAACTGTGAACTCTTTGAGGAACTGTTCGGTTACAGCAACAGTCCGGAGTATACAAGACCGACCAACAGCGAATATATCGCAGTTGTTGCAGATTATATACGTTTAAAGAATGATCTGATATAGAGCAGAAAGGGAAGAGACGCGTCTCTTCCTTTTTTTATGCAGATGTGGTACAATAACCATATCTATGTGTGATATGGAGGCAGACATGAAATTGCTGAGTGTCATTGTGCCCTGCTTCAATGAGGAAGAGAATGTCAGGGATTTTTATGATGAGTTGTGTAAAAATACAGATTTCTTTCGCGAAAAAGAGATCGAATTTGAGCTGTTATATGTGGACGACGGCTCCAGGGATAAGACGGTCGCAGAGGTGAAAAAGCTCCATGCGGAAGATGCGAGGGTGCGGCTCGTCTCCTTCTCCCGCAATTTTGGCAAGGAAGCGGCGATTTACGCAGGGCTGCAAAAGTGTAAGGGTGATCTGGCTGTATTGATGGATGCGGACTTACAGGATCCGCCGTCACTTTTGCCGGAAATGTACGCCTATATTGAGCAGGGGTACGATTCTGTGGCGACCAGACGTGTGACGAGAAAGGGAGAGCCGGTGATCCGTTCCTTTTTTGCCAGAATGTTTTACCGGCTGATGAATAAGATTTCCAGGACGGAGATTGTGGATGGCGCAAGAGATTACCGCCTGATGACAAGACAGGTGGTGGACGCGATTTTATCTATGTCGGAGTACAACCGCTTTACCAAGGGTATTTTTGGATGGGTCGGCTATGAGACAAAGTGGTTGGAATATGAGAATGTGGAGCGAAGGAAAGGGGAGACAAAATGGTCTTTCTGGAAGCTTTTTCTGTACTCCCTTGAGGGGATTATCGCGTTTTCCACAGTGCCCCTTACCATAGCTTCTGTGATGGGCGTACTTTTCTGCCTGGTTGCCTTCGTCATTATTGTTGTGACGATTGTGAGGAAGCTTTTGTTTGGCGACCCGACTTCTGGCTGGCCTTCCCTGGTGTGTATTATTATGATGGTCAGCGGAGTGCAGTTGTTTTGTCTGGGAATACTTGGGCAATACTTATCTAAAACTTATATGGAAGTCAAGAGGAGACCGATTTATCTGGTCAAAGAAGAGATAGAGGGACAGAGTATTGCAGGATAAAGTGTGCGGGCTTGTCAGCATTATTGTGCCGGTATACCGGGCGCAGGCCTACATCGCAGAGACAATCAAAATGGTGCTTGCGCAGACCTATAAAAAGTGGGAACTTTTGCTAGTGGAAGACTGTTCCGATGATGGAAGTGCCGACGAGATCAGGCGGGCGCTTTCCGTATATGCGCGCGATCCGGTGGACAATCTCCCTGAAAATGTGGGCTGCATGGAAGAATATCAGTGCGGCGGGGAGCGGAGGATCCGGCTCATCTGTAAAAATAAAAATGAGGGTGCGGCAAATGCGCGAAACACGGGGCTTTCATTAGCAAAGGGACAGTATATTGCCTTCCTGGACGCAGACGATGTCTGGGCTTTTGATAAACTGACAAGGCAGATTGATTTTATGAAGAAGAGAGGAGCCGGTTTTTCCTTTTCCGCCTATGAGTTTGGCGACGAGGCGGCGAGACCTACGGGAAAGATCGTGCATGTGCCGGAAACGCTGACCTACAGAAAGGCTTTGTCACGGACGGTTATCTTTACCACAACCGTTGTGCTGGATCGGGAACTCGTTCCGGACAAGCTGATACAAATGCCGCAGGTGGCGAGTGAAGATACGGCGACATGGTGGCAGATTTTGCGGGCAGGGCAGACTGCTTACGGTTTGGATGAAGTGCTTGCAATTTACAGAAGACCTCCAAAATCCCTGTCCTCTAATAAGCTGATCGCGATGAGACGGATCTGGAATCTGTATCGCAGGCAGGAGAAACTCTCCGTTTTGTCCAGCGCCTGCCATTTTGTGTTTTGGGCTTACAGAGCGACAATGAGGCGGATATAAGATTATGAAAAAAGTGGAAACCATAAAAAGGCTGATTATATTGCAGCTCTCTTTCATCGGGCTGATTTTTCAGACGGCGGTCTATGCATATTTCTGGCTGGAGGCGTACTATCCGTTCCTGAGAGAGCACAGAAGGTTTCGCTTCTATTTTAAGGGGCATGTATTGATTTTTGCGATTTATTTTGTGCTGCTGTTTTTCTTTGCGAATACATACGGCGCGTTGAAGATCGGATATCTGAAAGCTGCGGATGTGTTTATTTCGGAAATCTTTTCTCTGCTCATTGTCAATGTGATTTCCTATTTTCAGATTTCGCTGATGGCGAACTGGGTTGTGGATGTACGCCCCATTGTGTGGACGATGCTTTTGCAGATTCTCTTTGCGGGACTGTGGGTGTTTGTCTGTAACTTTTGTTATTACAAGGCGTTTCCGCCCAGAGAGATACTGATCATTCACGGAGAGCGTCCCGTCGATGATATGGTGGCGAAATTTGAAACAAGAAAAGATAAGTATAAAATAAAAAAATGTATCAATATCTCCGAGGGCATGGAAGCTGTGAAGAAGGAGATACAGGGCGGCTACGGCGCAGTGGCGCTGTGGGACATTTCCGCCGTTGACAGGAACGCCCTGTTAAAATATTGCTACAGCATATCCATGCGGGTGTATACGATGCCCAAAATTTCCGACGTACTTCTTAGGGGCGCGGATCAACTGCATCTGTTTGACACGCCGCTTTATCTGACCAGAGAGTATTCTCTCAAGGTGGGACAGCGCGCGGCAAAGCGGGTGATAGACCTGGTCTGCTCCGTGCTTCTTCTGGTGATCGCTTCGCCTTTTATGCTGATCACGGCGATTGCGATTAAACTTTACGACGGTGGGCCGGTTCTCTACAAACAGATTCGCTGTACCCGTGACAGAAAGGAATTTTATATTTTGAAATTCAGGAGCATGCGCGTGGATGCGGAGAAGGACGGGGTGGCACGTCTGGCGGCAAAAAACGATTCCCGCATCACCCCTGTGGGAAAGTTTATCCGGGCGACCAGAATCGACGAACTGCCGCAGCTTTTTAATATTTTTAAGGGTGAAATGTCTTTTATCGGCCCGAGGCCTGAGAGACCGGAGATCATAGACCAGTACATGGAGGATATGCCGGAGTTTGCCTTTCGCATGAAGGTGAAAGCGGGGCTTGCCGGTTACGCGCAGGTTTACGGAAAATACAATACCACACCTTACGATAAGCTGAAATTGGATTTGACTTATATCGAGCAGTATTCTGTGTGGCTGGATATCAAACTGATGCTGCTCACCTTAAAGATCCTGATTAAGCCGGAGAGCACGGAGGGTGTGGACAGCACACAGGTTACGGCTGCAAAAAATAACAAATAAGAGGTAGCAGGATGGAGAGACAGTATGCCGGGGAAGGCATGGATTTGAAAAAATATATGCTCTGTCTTTTGAGGCGTCTGCCTCTGCTTTTATGTACAGTGATTGGCGGCGCGCTGATCGGGGCAGCCGTCTACACAATTGTGCGCACAGTGCCGGAGTCGGAGCGGGAATATCAGGCGTTTACGAAGGTGCAGCTTGACTTTGCGGTGGACAAGACAGGAGAGGTCTATCAGGCATACAACGGTTACACATGGAATGATTTGATGGCGACGGATCCGATCATGAATCTGACGCTTGCCAATCTTTCTCCGGACTATACGAGGGAGGAAGTGGAGGCGGCTCTGCAGGCGGAGATTTTGTCCGATATCCGTATTCTTACGGTAACGGTCACGACCAATTCGGCGGTGCGCACGGACGAGATTCTTGGCGCTGTGGTGCAGGCTCTTGAAAATTACGGGACACAGGCAAAGGAGTTTTTGGCAATTAACGCAATTCAGACGACGCAGGCAAAACTTGTGGTGGCGGATAGCCGGATGGCGCAGGCTGTCATGGTGGGCACGCTGTTGGGTTTCATTTTAAGCCTTCTTGGCATCTCGCTTTATTATGTGATGGATGACCGGATTCTGGTGGCGGGAGATGTCAGGAAAGTGACGGATGTGTCGTTTCTTGGCTACGCCTCCGGCATGGAATCGCTGCAATCCGATTATGAGAAGAACTTTTCGTATCTGCAGAAAAAACGGGGCGGCCTGTTCGTATGTGAGGTGGAGAAGGAAAAGCCTTTTACAGAAGAAGCGTTTCGGAAAATGCGTGAAGCCGGCGGCGTGGTGCTTTCCCTGCCCTTTGGCGGCGTACATGCGGCTTTTGTGTCTTATATGATAGAACAGTTGAAAACGCAGGAGTGCGAACTGTGCGGCGTGGCAATACGGGAGGCCGACGAGAAGTTTTTGAGAAGGTATTACGGGTGGATGGGTTATGAAACTGGAGGTTCTCGTCTCTGCGGTTGATCAGGACGCCGCGGGACTTATCTCAAAAATGAATATTCACACGGATGCGGTGCTGGTCAATCAGTGCGACCGGTACGCTTACGATACGTTTGCGGCGGGTAAGGGAAGTGCGAAATGTTTTTCCATGCCGGAGCGGGGCGTGGGACTCAGCCGCAACACGGCGCTCTTACATGCGTCGGGAGATGTGGTGCTTTTTTCCGACGAGGACATCATACTGGCGGCGGACTATGAGGCGCAGATTGAGAAAGCCTACAGGGATCTGCCGGATGCTGATATGATCCTTTTTAATGTGAAGGTGGCGCCTGCCCGCAGAACCTATTGGAACCGGGAGATCCGCCGGATTACCAACCGCAGCTACGGGCGATATCCGGCTTACAGCATTTCGGGCAGGCTGTCGGCGTTTCGCAGGGCGAACGCGCATTACTCCCTCCTTTTTGGTGGAGGTGCAAAATACAGCAATGGGGAGGACAGCTTGTTTTTGCGGGACTGTTTAAAGGCAGGGCTTCGGATTTACGCGCATACCGCGTGTATTGGGGAAGAGCAGGAGAGAGAATCCACATGGTTTTCCGGCTACCATGAAAAATTTTTCCGTGACAGGGGCGTGCTTTACCATCACCTTTACGGGAAGCTGGCAATACCGCTGTCCCTGCGGTTCCTGCTGGCGCACAGGGAGACGGTGTGCCAGAAGATTTCCGTGGGAAAGGCGTTTTCTATCATGTGTATGGGCGTGCGGGAGGCGCGCGGCAGATGATTTTGTATATCACGGTTGCGGCTGTCACTGCGCTCCTTGCGGGCCTTGTGGACAACCATCCTACGAGACAATCTTATAAACTTACCAGACAGCAGCTTTGCAACCGCGTCTGCCTGACGGCGATTTTTGCTATTCTGTTTTTGCTCTCCGCCTGCAGGCTGAATGTGGGAAATGACTATGCCAGGTACGTGGAATTTATGCATCTGGTCAACTGCGATGCTTATGTGCCCACGGAGGTTGGATTCAATCTTTTGGTCAAACTGGTATACGGACTGTCGGGTTATGAGAATTTTCTGCTGGTGTTCGCGTTTTATTCGTTCGTAACCGTTTTGTTTTTTCTGCTTGCCATGTATGAGCAGAGCGATGAATTTGGGCTTGCTTTTTTTCTTTTCATGACGCTGGGGTATTACTTTCAGACCTTCAGTACGGTGCGCTATTATCTGGCTCTTGCTGTCGCGCTCTATTCCATGAAATTTGTGCTTCGCAGGCAGTGGGGGCGGTTTGTCGTTCTGGTTCTTCTTGGCTCGGCTTTTCACAAGTCGCTTTTGGTGGTGATCCCGCTGTATTTTCTGGCATCTCTGGCGTGGAAAAAATGGCAGCTCGCGATTGCGGCGCTTTTTTGCACCACCTTTTTATTCCTGCAGGACTACTATCTGAAATTGGTGGTGATTCTTTATCCGACCTATGAGGATACGGAGTATCTGGAGGGTGGCACAAGTTATATCAGCATTTTGCGCTGTGCGGCGGTTCTTGTCTTTGCGGGGATTGTATACCGGATGCGGCGGCCGGAGGATGGCGCCAAAAAGCAAAACGGGGCGGAAGAAAGATTGCCGGAGGAAACTTTGTGGAACCGCCGGTTCTGGTTTTACTTTTATCTGAATCTGGGCGCGCTTATTCTCTATGTGTTCTGCTCTTTCCTGCCGATTATATCGCGGATCGGCTATTATTTGATGGTGAGCCAGATTCTGTTTTTGCCGATGCTTTTGAGGGCGGTGCCGGACAGAAAATGGCGGCGGCTTTTCCGGGTGGGCATCCTTCTGGCGGCGCTTTTGTACTTTGCGATGTACCTGAGAAAAGGCGCGAACGACGGGGTATTGATTTTGCCGTACCGGACATTTTTCTTCCATGAGATGGTGGACATTCTGTCGGACGTTACCTGACAAAAGAGAGGGATTATTATGACATTCAGCATTATTGTCGTCTGCCGCAACGCGGGCGAAAAACTACACAAAACGATAGAGAGCATCCGCCGGCAGACCGAGGATGATTATGAGATTATTGTACAGGACGGGTTTTCCACGGACGGTTCGGTGGAACGGCTTGCCGTGGAGAGCGCAGGGGAAGACCTCAAAATTTATCGGGAAAAAGATACCGGTATCTATGATGCCATGAACCGGGCGGCTGCGCATGCGTCGGGCAGGTATTTTTTCTTTTTAAACTGCGGAGATTATTTCCAGGATGAGACGGTTCTTGCACAGGTAAAGAAGGAGATTTCACGGACAAACGGTAGGAAGGGCGTGCGGATTTTCTATGGCAATATCAGGGAGCGGGCTACGGGCGCTCTTGTGATGTCAAATCCCCAAATAGACGATTTTGCCTGTTACCGGAATGTGCCCTGCCATCAGGCTTGCTTTTATGACAGCCGTCTTTTAAAAAAGAGAGGATTCCGGACATGTTATAAAGTTCGTGCGGATTATGATCATTTTCTATGGTGTTATTACAGGGCCCATGCGTCCATGCATTATATGCCGGTTACCGTGGCATCCTACGAGGGGGACGGTTTCTCGGAGACGAGGGAAAATAAAAGACGTTCCCTTGTGGAGCATGCGCATATTGTGAGAAAATATATGAGCCGGGAACAGGTTTTCAAATACCGGCTGATTATGCTTGCCACACTGGCGCCCCTGCGGACATATCTGGCGGAGAATGAGGCGACGGCGGAATTTTACCAGAAGATAAAAAGAAAGATATACGGAGGCCTGGTGAGAGAGGCCGATTGAGGTGCGAGAGGGAAGGAGAGGTACAAATGAAGGTTTTATGGGTGTGTAACATTATGCTGCCGGCGATTGCCAAGAGGTTAAATCTTCCCTGCAGCAACAGGGAAGGGTGGCTTTCCGGGCTGCTTGACCGGGTTGTGATGGAGCAGGAAAGAAACCGGATCGAGCTGGGGATCGCTTTTCCGGTGGAGGAATCTCTGGGAAATTTTGACAGAGTGATGCAGCTTGGGGAAAATATTTCCTGCCACTGTTACGGGTTCGTGGAGGATCTGACCACACCGGAGCGCTATGATGTGGCGCTGGAGAAAGAGTTTGAGCTTATTTTAAATGATTTTCAACCGGATATTCTTCATGTGTTCGGCACGGAGTTTCCCCACGCGCTGGCGTCGATTAAAGTATTTGACCGGCCGGAGCGGACGCTGATCGGGATTCAGGGAATCATTTCCGCAATCGCGAAGGTATATATGGCGGATCTTCCCCTGAAAATTCAGAGAAAGAGTACCTTCCGTGACAGAGTGAGGAAGGACAGCATCAGACAACAGCAGAAGAAGTTTGAAAAGCGCGGCGAGTATGAGATCGAGGCCATAAAGCGGGTCGGTCATATTGCGGGACGCACGGATTTTGACAGGGAGGAGACGGCGAAGATCAATCCTGATGCGGCCTATCATTTTTTGAATGAGACGCTGCGCAGCGTGTTTTACCGTGACAGATGGAATAAAAATAACTGTCAGACGCATCGGATCTTTTTAAGCCAGGGCGACTATCCCCTGAAGGGATTTCATTATCTTCTGCAGGCTATGCCCAAAATTTTAGAGCAGTTTCCGGATACGGAAATTTATGTGGCGGGCGCGGATATTTTGAGGGCGGAAACCTGGAAAGATGTGTTGAAACTGCCTGCTTACGGCAAATACTTAAAGAAGCTGATCAGAGAAAACCATCTGGAAGAAAAGGTGTTTATGGTGGGACGCATAGACGCGGAGGAGATGAAGGCACAGTATCTGAGCTGTCAGGTGTTCGTCTGCCCTTCCGCGCTTGAAAATTCTCCCAATTCTGTGGGGGAGGCAATGCTTCTCGGCGTACCCTGTGTGGCAGCTAATGTGGGAGGCATACATAACATTTTGACAGATGGCGGGGACGGGTTTCTCTATCCGCCCGGAGATGTGGATGCGCTGGCAAACAGCATTATTGAAGTATTTACGAAGGAGGCGATTGTGGATCGCCTTTCCGACAATGCCAGAAAACACGCCCGCATCAATCACGACGCGGATCAGAATTACTACCGCCTGATGCATATTTATCGGGAGATGATGGAATGACCTTTACCTTTGTGTCTAACTACATCAATCACCATCAGCTTCCTTTCTGCGAGGCACTTTATGAGAGGCTGGGGAAGAGATTTGCGTTTATCCAGACCATGCCGATGGAAGCGGAGCGCGTGGAAATGGGGTGGAGCGTTGCGGTAGACGAGATACCCTATGTCATGTGTCTTTATGAGGATGAGTATGAGTGCCTGAAACGGATTATGGAGAGCGATGTGGTACTCTTTGGCTGGACGGGCAGAGAGGATATTGTGATACCCAGGCTGCAGTCGGGCAAGACGACGCTGCGTGTGAGCGAGCGGCTTTACCGGGAGGGGCAGTGGAAGGCGGTCTCTCCGAGGGGGCTTATGGCGAAATACCGGGAGCATATCAGGTACCGGAAAGAAAATATCTGTATGCTCTGTGCGGGCGCGTATGCGGCGTCGGATTTTCACCTGATTGGCGCGTATCCGAATAAGCTTTTTAAATGGGGATATTTTACGAAGCTGCGGACATACGATGACGAAACTTTTTCAGCCATGAAGCCGAAGGATGGGCCAATGCAGATTGTCTGGGCGGGGCGTTTCCTTCCGCTTAAGCATCCGGAATATGCGGTGCGGCTGGGGAAAACCCTGCAAAAAAAAGGATATGCCTTTCACATACACATGCTGGGCGGCGGCGAATTGGAGTCTGCGCTGAAACAGGAGACAGAGCGGGAAGGGCTTTCGGATTCCTTTACTTTTTACGGGTATACGCAGCCGGAACAGGTGAGGGATGTGATGGAAAAGTGTCACATCCATCTTTTCACCAGCAACCATCTGGAAGGATGGGGCGCTGTGGTTAATGAGGGGATGAACAGCGGCTGCGTGGAAGTGGTGGACGCCAGAGTGGGTGCAGCGCCTTATCTGATCCGCCACGGGGAGAACGGACTGCTCTATCAGAATGGCAGTTACAAGGAGATGGAGGCGCTGGTGCTGGATCTCTTTGAGAATTGGGAGGCGAGGTGCGATATGGGGCGCGCCGCTTACGAGACGATCTGTGATATGTGGAATGCGGAGCATGCGGCGTCAGCGCTTCTGCGGTTTGTGGACAGGCTGCAGCAGGGAAGGATCGTGCCGGAGGAGGAGGGGCCCTTAAGTGTGGCGCCGATTATCAAATATGGACAGAAAAAAAATCAGCGTGATTGTGCCGGTATATAATTCCATAGACTGTCTGGAGAGGTGTGTCCGTTCGATCTGTGCGCAGACGTATTCCCGGATAGAAATTCTGCTTATTGACGATGGATCTACGGACGGCACGGATCAGCTTTGTGAGCGGTTGGCAGAAAAGGATAGTCGGATCCGTGTCCAACACAAGGAAAATGGCGGCGCGTCTTCGGCCCGGAATGTAGGTCTTGAGATGGCGGAGGGAGAGTATCTGGGTTTTGTGGACAGTGACGATTATATAGAACCTTATGTCTATGAGGAAATGGTTCACGCGCTGGAGGAGGGCGGTTATCCGGCGGTACAGATTTCCCGCGATGAGGTGGACGAGGAGGGAAAGCGCCTCCCCGATATTTGTATTCCGCCTGAGAAGGCGTGGCTATGTGATACAGAAACCTTTTTAAAGGAGCTTCTGATGCATCGGGGTGACTGTTCCTTTTGTACAAAGCTGTTTCCGAGAGAGGTTTTTGTGGGACATCATTTTCCAGAGGGGGAGTTGAACGAGGATTTTCGTCTGCTTCTGGAGTTTTTACAGGAAATTTCCGGCGTTTTCATCCTTCCGAAACAGGGTTACCATGTGGTGTGCAGAAGAGAGAGTACTACCAGAAAGAAGACAAAGGACAGCTTTTCGCGGGTGTTTCTGGATATTGTGGACAATGCGGACAGAATACAGGAGCTTGTGGATAAAAAATATCCTGCGCTGCATGGATATGCGATCCGCTTTAACCTCTGTCAGAGACTGGATTATATGCTGCATGTGCCGATTTCCCAGATGAAGAAGAACAACGCTTTCTATCAGAAGGTAAAAAGTTATCTGCGCAGGCATGTGGCGGATATCGTCAAAAATCCGTACCTGACAAAAAAGAACAGGGTCTATCTGCTGCTGCTTGCGGCAGCGCCGCGGACAGTCAGAAGGGCGCATGCGGGAAAGATGAGAATAGCGGGAAAAACGGTTGATGAATAAAAGAACTGACAAAAAGTTTTTAATCTGGTTTTTTGTGATCTGGGCCGTGCTGATGGCGGCGGCCTTTTATTTTTGTACTTTAAAACAGGGTTTCCATGAAGATGAGTTTTACACCTATTATTCCACGGCCCGCACAAACGGCTTCTATGTGGAGGACGGGAAGTGGATGGACAGGGAGACCATGCGCAATGAGTTTGTGGTGCTGCCGGGTGAGCGTTTTCGGTACGGGCTGGTGAAACAGGTGCAGTCCTGGGACGTACATCCGCCCATGTATTATTGGGTGTTTCACACGATGGCGTCACTTGTGCCGGGTGTGTTCTCAAAATGGATCGGCCTCTCGGTCAATCTTTTTTTTCACGGCATCAATCTGATTTTATTGACCTGCTTGTCATATTTGGCGGGCGGACGGGACAGAAAAATAGCGTATTTTACGACGTTTGTTTTCGGTTTGACGCCTGCCGCCATAAGCGGCGTGGTATTTATCCGCATGTATGAGATGCTCACGACTTTTGTGCTGCTCTGCGCTTTGCTGCATGTGCGGGCTGTGCAGCGGCCAAAAGGGGAAACGGCGTGGGCGGAAAAACTGTCTTTCGCCAGGTTTCTGCTGTTTACGGCGATTGTGACCTATGTGGGATTTTTGACGCAGTACTATTATTTTATCTTTCTGTTTTATATGGCTTTGGCCTTCTGCGCGTACCTGTTATGGCGCGACCGGAATCTGTACCGCTGTCTGTGGTACGCAGCCAGTCAGGCGGCGGCGTTTGTTCTGGCATACCTGACGTATCCGTGCTGTCTCGGGCAGATGTTTCGGGGGCAGAGGGGGGCGCAGGCAACGGAGAATTTTTTTGACTTGTCTAACACTTTTACGCGGATCTGGTTCTTTCTGGATTTGATGAACGGCTATGTATTCGGCTATCTGTTCTTTGTGATTCTTCTGGTGGTGGTGATACTGGCGGTGAGGGTACACCGCAGGGGCGGATGGAATGCTGGAGTGACCGTAACGCCGGATGAGACGCGTTTCGATGCGGCGTTCTGGATGCTGCTCTTTACGGCAGCAGGGTATTTTCTGACGGTTTCCAAGACGGCGCTGCTTTTGGGGAATACCTCTAACCGCTACCAGCTTCCGGTCTACGGAATTATCGTATTTCTTGTTTTCTATTCCTGCGGGACGCTGTGGAGGCGGGCTGTGGCCGTGTCCGCCGTAAAAGGGACAGCCAGGAAAGCTGCGGAGAGGGCGGCACTGTTATTTGGCCTTGCGGTTATTGTGGCCGGACATCTGTGTGCGGATGTGGTATTCCTCTATCCGGAAGCCAGGGAGGAGGTTGCCCTTGCCGGAGAGCAGGCGGCGGCGGACATCCCTGTGGTCTATGTGTACAAACCCGGAGAGGAGTGGTGTATCTGGGCTGTGGCCGATGTATTGATGGAATATGACAGGGTGTATTTTGTCTCTGCCGGCAGCGAGGATGTGATCACGGATCCGGTCATTGCGAACGCAAAGACGCTGGTGGCGTATCTTCCCCTGTACGATAACGGGAAGGATGAGGCGGCGCAGAATATGCGGATTGCCGCAAGCTGCAGGGCAACGGAAGCACATCTGCAGCACCGTTACAAATATTGTGAGTCGTGGTATTACGGCAGCGATGAGACCGGGGCGGACAGCGGGGGAGAACCGTAGGACAGGGTATTTGACATGCCTTAGAAAACTGCATATAATGGACTTATCGTGGGTCTTCCTGCGGAGAAAGGAAACCGGGCGTATGAACGCATTGGAACTTAATACGGTTCGTCTGTCCGAGGACAGAAGCTGTCTGGAAATATTGGATCAGACGCTGTTGCCGGGTACGGTAAAGGTGCTGCAGATAGAAAAAGCAGAGGATATTTTTGAGGCGATTCGCTATCTGCGGGTCAGGGGAGCGCCGGCGATCGGCGTGTGCGCCGGTTACGGTATTGCGCTTTTGGCTTCCCGCATAGAGACGCAGGATTACGAAACTTTTTTGGAAAGATTTTTAGAACAGAAAACTTATCTGGCGTCTTCGCGACCCACAGCGGTGAATCTGTTCTGGGCGTTAGATCGGATGGAACGGACGCTGCGGACGCATGCGGACAGGCCGGTTGGGGAGATCAAGGAAATTCTGTTTGCGGAGGCACAGGCGATCCGTGACGAGGATGTGGCGATCAGCCGCAGCATCGGAGAGATTGGCTTTGGATTATTGAAACCGGGGGACGGTATCCTCACCCACTGTAATGCGGGAACGCTTGCCACCGCGAAATACGGCACCGCCACAGCGCCTATGTACATGGCGTTAGAGCATGGGATGAAGGATTTCCGGGTATACTGTGATGAGACAAGACCTCTTTTACAGGGAGCGCGGCTGACGGCTTTTGAGCTGCAGGGCGCGGGTATTGACACGACTTTGATCTGTGACAATATGGCATCCACGGTGATGAAAAGCGGTCTGGTGAATCTTGTTTTTGTGGGATGTGACCGGGTGGCAGCAAACGGGGATACAGCCAATAAAATTGGCACCTCCGGGGTTGCTGTGCTGGCAAGGCATTATGGGATTCCCTTTTATGTGTGCGCGCCAAGTTCCACCATAGATATGACGCTTGCGGCGGGAGAGCAGATTCCCATCGAGGAGCGGGCGGCGGAGGAAGTGACAGAGATGTGGTATAAGGAGCGGATGGCGCCGGAGGGTGTGAAGGTGTATAATCCCGCTTTCGATGTGACGGATCATTCGCTGATTACGGGTATTATAACGGAGAAGGGACTTTGCAGAGCGCCTTTCGGGCAGGCGTTCAAAGAGCTCGGCATCGGTTAGGACTTTATGTAAGAGGAGAAAATACGATATGTTAAAAGATAAGACAATACTGATTACCGGAGGGACGGGCTCTTTCGGAAAATGTTTTACGAGATACGTGCTGACGCATTATGAGCCGAAAAAGATCATCATCTATTCCAGAGACGAATTTAAGCAGTGGATGATGGCTAACGAGTTTAGGGAGTATGAGGAAAAGCTTCGTTTCTTCATTGGCGATGTGCGCGACGTGGAACGTCTGAAACGTGCCTGTGAGGGTGTGGACTACATCATTCACGCGGCGGCATTAAAGCAGGTGCCGGCATGTGAATATAATCCTAACGAGGCTATCAAGACCAACATTCACGGAGCCATGAATGTGATAGACGCGGCGCTGGATACAGGGGTGCGCAAGGTGGTGGCGCTTTCCACGGACAAAGCGGTGAATCCCGTGAATCTCTACGGCGGCACAAAACTTGTGTCGGATAAACTTTTTGTGGCGGCAAATGCCTATGTGGGAACGAAGGACATCAACTTTTCCATCGTGAGATACGGCAATGTGGCGGGAAGCCGCGGGTCGGTGATTCCTTTCTTCCATAAGCTGATTCAGGAGGGGGCGAAGGAGCTTCCCATCACGGATCTTCGCATGACGAGGTTCTGGATCAGCCTGACGCAGGGTGTCGAGCTGGTGATTAAGGCGCTGGCGGAGGCAAACGGGGGCGAAACCTTTATCAGTAAAATTCCCTCCTTCAAGATCACGGATCTGGCGGAGGCGATGCTGCCGGGATGTCAGATCAGGGAGACCGGAATCAGGCCGGGCGAGAAGCTGCATGAGATTATGGTGACCACGGAGGATTCGGCAACAACCTACGAGTATGATAAGCACTTTATTGTTTATCCGCAGATGGTCTGGAACAACAGGCAGCAGCCGGATCTTTCCGGTACAAAGGTGGCGGAAGGTTTTCACTACAGTTCCGACAATAATACCGAGTGGCTTGGCGTTGAGGAGATTCGTGCGCTTTTGAAAGAAGTAGAACTGGAAAAATAGAGGAAAAAAGAGGACATGTGTGGAAATGCGTGTCCTTTTCTGGGTTAAGGAGAATGCTATGGAAAAACCTGCAATCGAAGGCGGAAAACCGGTCAGGGAGACGCCGATTTATTACGGACATCAATATATAGACGAGGCGGATATTCAGGCTGTGACAGAGGTGTTAAAAAGCGATTATTTGACCTGTGGCCCGAAAATCGGGGAACTGGAGAAAAAGCTGTGCGATCTGACGGGAGCAAAATATGCCGTGGTCTGCGCAAATGGAACGGCGGCACTGCATATCGCTGCGCTCTCTGCGGGAGTGGGCGAGGGGGAAGAGGTGATCACAACGCCGATCACTTTTGCCGCCTCCGCCAACTGCGCGCTCTACTGTGGGGCGCGGCCTGTTTTTGCGGATATTGATCCGGAAACGTACAACATTGATCCCGAGAAAGTGGAGGCGGCCGTTACCCCCCGGACAAAGGCGGTGGTCGCAGTGGATTACACAGGACAGTCCGTGGATCTGTCGCCTCTTCTGGAAATTTGTAAGAAGCATGGTCTGACACTGATCGAGGACGGGGCGCATGTGATCGGCACGACTTACAAGGGACAGCCGAACGGTTCCATCGCGGATCTGACCACCTTTAGTTTCCACCCGGTCAAGACGGTGACCGGCGGCGAGGGCGGCGCAGTTTTGACAAACAGCGAAGCGCTGTACAAAAAACTGCTTTTGTATCGCGCCCACGGCATTACGAGGGACGAGGGTTTGATGGAATATGAGCCGGACGGGCCATGGTATTATGAGCAGATTGACCTGGGTTATAACTACCGTATGACGGATATGCAGGCGGCGCTTATTATCAGTCAGCTCGATAAGCTGCAGATGTTCAGGAAGCGCAGAAAAGAGATCGTGAGCCGGTATGACGAAGCTTTTGGGAAGATGCCGGAACTGTTTGTACAGCGGGAGATCCCTGAGTCGGATACCACGAGACATCTGTATATCCTGCGCATTGTGCCGGAGAAATTAAGAATTGACAGGAGGCAGTTTTTTGATGCGCTGGCGGCGGAGAATGTGCATTGCAATGTGCATTACATACCGATCTATTATTTCCCCTATTATCAGAAGCTGGGATATGAACGGGGCTTATGTCCCAATGCGGAGAAACTCTATGAGGAGATTGTGTCTTTGCCGCTCTACTACGCGATGAGAGATGAGGACGTGGAGAGTGTGATTGAAGCGGTGGAAAAGATCGTGAATTACTATCGCTTATAGTTTGGACGGAAGAATAAAGGATTGAAGATGACGGAAGAGATTTCATGGAAAGCTAAAACAATATACGTGGTATTGTCCGTGCTGCTTGTAGCGCTTCTGTGGCTGGGGGACGAGGGAAAACAGCCTGTTATTTACAACGGGAACGAATTGCAGCATTCCGTGGGTCTGATTGATTCGGAAGAGGCATTGGTGATACAGGAATCCGTGGCAAGAAACGGTGTGATCGCACGAACACCGGGCTATGTCATGAACAAGGGCAGCTATACGGTGAAACTGCGTTACCTTGCAGAGCAGCAGGACAGCGTGCTGGAACTGTGGGAGCAGGGGGATAAGATTGCAGCCTGGCCGATTGACCCGCTGGAAAATGAACTTACGGCAGAGTTTACGCTTGCCAGAGATACAAAACAGTTAGAGTTTGGCATCAACTACAGCGGCAAGGGCGGTCTTACGATAAAGGAATTTTCCATAACGCCCCGCACTCTTTTTTACACGGACACTTATTTTATGATTGCGGTCATCATTCTTTTGGAGTTTGCCGGCTGGTGGTATATCAAAGCTGGCAGAGAGCGGATTCCCAGGGAGACGCTGGTGGATGTCTGCATGATTCTGGGGGCAGCGCTTCTTGCGACCACGCCTATGATGCAGACATATCTCTATGATGCGGACGATCTCTGTTATCATCTGGCGAGAATGGAGGGGTTGAAGGACGGTATACTGGACGGGCAGATTCCGGTTAATATCCTCCCGGAGGGCCTGCAGGGCAACGGCTATATGAATGCCATGTATCCGTACCTGTTTTTGTATATAGGCGCATTCTTAAGGATTTGCAGAGTGTCTCTGGGCTTTTCCTACAAGGTACTGATCTTCCTGTCCAATCTGGCTTCGGCGTGCTGCGCTTATGTGGCGGTGAAGTCCATGGTGAAATCCAGACGAAGCGTGATTCTGGCGGTAGTACTCTACACGCTTATGCCTTACCGCTTTACCAACATTTTATCGAGAGGCGATTTGGGGGAGACGCTTGCCCTGATTTTCTGGCCGCTGGTGATTGCGGGGCTGTACCATCTGATTATGGGCGACAGGAAGAAGTGGTACTATCTGGTGATCGGTTTTTCAGGCATACTGCAAAGCCATATCCTGAGTATGACCTATGCGGCGGCGATCTGTGCATTTACAGCGCTTCTGTACTGTGTGCGCATTGTGCGGGAGAAACGGTATGTGGAGCTTTTGAAGGCAGCGGGACTCACCGTGCTGCTGAATGCGTGGTACGTGGTACCGTTTCTGTACTATTATTACAATGAAAGCCTGGACAAGGAAGTTCTGCGTTGGAGCGGCTATTTTGAACAGTCGATCAACCTCTCCAACATGACGCAGTCGATCAGTTTGTATAATAAGCAGTATTTTTCCCTTGGTCTGGCGCTGCTTGGCTGTGCCGGGCTTGGCGTGATTTATCTTTTGTGCGAGCGGTGCAAAAAGCTGAGTGACACGGAAGGGTTTATGCTGTATCTGCTGGTATTGGGCGCAGCTCTTGTCTTTATGTCGACAGGGTACTTTCCGAGCAGGGCGCTTATGGCGATTCCCTTTTTCAGCAATATTGCTACAATGCTGCAATTCCCGTGGCGTTTTCTCGGGCCGGCGTCCGCCTGCTTTACTTTTGTGGGGGCGATGGCGCTTGAACGCTCGGAAATCATCAGGCATTACCGTAACGCCATCTTTGCAATGATGATAGGACTGAATCTCCTGGTTATTGTCACCGTACCTTCGGAAAACAATCATGTACCTTATAAAAATGCGGAGGCAGTGGCATCCAAAGGGCATGAGACTAAGCTGGGAACCAGCGTTGGGCTGTTTTATCCGCATGAGTGGCGGCTGTTTGGCGTGGTTGATTTGAAACTGGTCAGAAGTGTTGTCGTATCCGATATCGGTTCTGTGTCTGTGCGCGATTTTCAGAAGGAGGGGACGAAGGCGGCAGTGTCTTACACGGCTACTTCCGATCAGGCTTATATTGAACTGCCGATACAGAATTATCTTGGGTATCGCGCCAGCGACGAACTTGGAGCGCCGGTGGAGATCACGCAGGGAGATGGGGGGCGCATGCGCTTTTTTGTGAAAGGGGACGGGGCAGAGCACCAGATTTATGTGCGCTACGGGCCTGTGGCGGGGTTTGTGATCGCGAATGTGGTGTCTGCGCTTACTATTTTTGCATGTTTGTGGCGGTGTTTTCTTTGCAGGGTGATTTTGCTGCAAAGACGGGCCAACAAAGAGGAGCTTACAGGGTCGGATGAAACTTAGTATCATAGTGCCGGTCTATAATATGGCCGCGGAGAAGAAACTGGAATATTGTCTGGATTCGCTGGTGGGGCAAACGGTGAAGGACTATGAGATCATTGCGGTGGACGACTGCTCTACCGATGAGTCGTGGGAAATCCTACAGGCGTATGAGGCTCGCTTTCCTGAGAAATTCCATGCAGTGCATCTGGAGGAAAACAGGCATCAGGGCGGTGCAAAAAATGTGGGCTTAAAGATGGCGCAGGGTGAGTGGATTGGTTTCATAGACAGCGACGATTGGATTACGCCCGACATGTATGAACGTTTGATCCAAAAGGCGGAGGAGACGGGGGCTGATCTGGTGGGCTGCGATTACTGTCTCACGTCGGAACACTCCATGAAGGTGGGACAGGTGGTACACAACAATAAAAAGAGCCAGACAGGTGTTTTGAATGATGAGAAGAGGCGCAGCCTGATTCTGGACGGGGGAAGTCTGGTTGTGAAAATTTTCCGCCGTTCCATGATTTTGAAGCATGAGCTCTGGTTTCCCGAGCATATTTTTTATGAGGACAACGCGCTTGGCAATTCCTATCTGATTCTGGCCAAACATTTTGCGTATATCGAGGAATCGTTGTATTACTATTATCAACACGAATCCTCCACCGTTCACACAATTTCAGTAAAGCGCTGCGAGGATCGCTGCGAGGCCGGGCGTCTGATGCTTAAGGAGGCGGAGCGGCACGATTATCTGGATCGGTACCGGCAGGAACTGGAATACAGTTTCACTTTGCTTTTTTACGTGAATACGCTGTTCACCTATATGGCGGGCGTGAAGCGGACGAAGTATGGTTTTGTGAGAAAGCTGGGGGAGGAAATGCGTTGTACCTTTCCGGATTTTCAGGAAAATCCCTATTACCGTGAACGGACAGGAGCGGAAGAAAAAAAGTTGATCCGCATGCAGATGCGGTCTACGGTTTTGTTTATGGTTTATTATAAGTTATTATGGACGTACCGAAAGCTGAGAAAAAGGCTGCTTGGGTAAAAGCATGCAGTGAGGAGGATATCATATGGAGATTGGAAGTATCTTTGAGGTGAATCCTGCTGTGGCGAGAGAAGATGGAGAGGCCGTTGCGCTTCATCTTGCGCAGGTGGAAAAGTATGGGAAAAGGAATCAGTGCTATACGGCTTCCGGCAGGGAGGCGATCGAACTTGCCCTGATCAGCCTGGAGCGTGAGAGGCCGGACATACCGAAACGATGCCTGATGCCGGCATATATGTGCGATTCGGTTTTTCTTCCCTTTTTGCACCAGGACTGGGAGCTTGTTTTTTATTCTGTGGACAGGGAACTGGAAACGGCTGGGGAGGAAATTTTCAGATTAGCGCTGGAAAATGATCCCGGACTGATTTTCATTCATTCTTATTATGGGACGGATACCAGTCAGGGATTGCGCAGACAGCTCTCCGCGCTCAGGCGCAGCGGCGTTATAGTCATGGAGGATGTGACCCAGTCCTATTATCTGGAAGAGGCGGGGCGGAATGCGGATTTCGTAGTGGGAAGTCTGCGCAAATGGTATGCGGTTCCGGACGGCGGGTTTGTGGTTTCCGATCTGCCCCTTGCGACGGATGTTTTGCGGGAGGGGGAGGACTATGCGAAGGAGAGGCTTGTGCCCCTTACGCAAAAATGGGAGTATCTGCATACCGAAGACTTGCCGGAGGAGGAAAAGCGAAGCCGCAAAGCGGCATTTTTGACAGAGAATCGTTCCCTGGAAAAGGGACTTGACCGTTATGAGGGTGTGAGGGGGATTTCCCGGCTGTCAGCCCGTATTCTGGAAGGGATTGATGAGGAAGCAGCGAGACGGGCAAGGGTGGAAAACTACAGCTATCTCTATGAAAAAATACGCGCGATGAAACGGCTTTGGCCGATTCTCCTGAAAGGGGAGGAGGAAGCGCCCCTCTATTTTCCGGTCTATGTGAAGGAGAGGGATGCGTTACAGAAGTTTTTGGCACAGCGGGACATTTATGCGCCGGTGCTCTGGCCGGTCGGAGAGCAGAACCGGGACGAACTTCGCGGGGATGAGGCGTACATTTATGAGCATATGCTGGCGCTTCCCATCGACCAGCGCTATGGATCTGCCCAGATGGAGAGAATTGTAGAGATACTTACCCTGCATGAAAACCAGCCTGTCATCGGTATTCGTGTGGACGCCAACAAAGAGATCGCCATGGGGCATGTGATGCGCTGTATTACCATCGCGAAACAGCTTGTAAAAAAGGGATGCCGCGTATTGTTTCTCACGGCGGACGAGTGGGCCAATGAGACGATTGCTGAAGCGGGCATGGATCAGATCTGCCTGCATACGAGATGGGACTGGATGGAGGAGGAACTGCCAAGGCTTCGGCAGATTTTGAAGATGGCCGGCATCAGGACGCTGCTGGTGGACTCTTATCAGGCGACGAAAGACTATTTTGAGGGATTGCAGGATTTGGTGCGGCTTGTCCGCATAGACGACTGTTTCGAGCCGGTTTGCCCGGCGGATGTGCTGATCAATTATAACGCTTACCATGTGCGTTTTCCCTATGAAGAGACCTATGCAGGTAAAACGCGGCTTTTGCTCGGGACAGAGTATGTGCCCTTGAGGGAGGAGTTTGCACGGGTGAAGCCGCTGCGGCAGGCAGCGGATGGCGGAGCGGCTTTGTCCGTTTTACTTGCAAGCGGCGGCGGCGACACGCAGGACGCGCTGATGGGGCTTTTGCAGAAAGTGGTGGAGGAGGAAGCTTTTGAGGAGGTTACTTTTTATGTGGTAATCGGAGCTTTGCATCCTCGTGGAGAAGAGATTGAGCTTTTTTCCATGGACTATGAACATCCCCGCATCAAAGTTTACCGGCTTTGCAAGGATGTGGCGGAGCTGATGGCAAAATGTGACGCGGCGGTGTCTGCGGCGGGCACTATGTTGTTTGAACTGGCGGCGATGGGCGTTCCCGCGGTATTTTTTGAGACGGCGGACAACCAGCGCTATGACAGGGAGTTTTTCGGGGAGGAGGAGCGCATGCTCTACGCCGGAGACATCAGACAGGACAGGGAAAAGTGCCTTACAGCGGTTTGTGAAAATCTGAAAAAGCTGCTTGCGGACAGAGAACTCAGAGAGCGCATGAGAGAAACGCTTTTGAAAGTGACGGACGGACATGGCGCGGAGAGAATTGCGGAGGAGATTGTAAAACTGTAAAATATGTTATGATAAAACACAGGCTGTGAAAACGGAGCTCAGGGTTTTGCATTTTCTATTTTGGATAAGCCAAACAAATGAAGCGAAAAAAGAGAAAAACCGGAAAGAGAGGAAAGAAACTTGGAAGAGTATGCATTACCCATCCTATCTGACGGGGCAGCCTTATATCCGTTGCCGCGGATCTTTTTAACGCATCTCGGGACAGGGCATTAAAGGAGCATCTGAATGACAAAAATAATGCTCTTCAGTAGAAAATTGCGAATAGGCGCAACGAACTGGGAGAGAGGATGAACGATCTGTGGGTGAAGCAGCAAGAGGCGCTTGCGAATGCGGATCGAAAGCAGCAGGTGGAATTGGCGGACAAAAACAGGAAGCTGAAGTGGGAGATTACGCTTTTTACAGAATACAGCCGGAGACAGAGTGCGCTTAAGGAGATCAATCAGCGTTTTTATACGGATAATTTTCCACTATACATCCGCATGGAAAATTACTGCGACCTGGTTGAAGTCGGTAAAGTGCGAGCGGTAAAAATCGTTTTTTCACCGCTCGCTATTGATGCGGGAAATGGCAATAACCATGCTTTAAACGGGATAGATGGGAATACGGACTTCGATTATGATGCCGTGATTAACGTGATCATTGCTCTCGCTGAAATTTCCGCTGGAACGAGTGGATTTATATCAGATGGCTTCAGGGAATTTGGAGGAGCCCTGCTTTTTTAAGAAATTTTCGGACATTCCTGCCAGGCTTACGGAGGAAGGCGGTCTGCGCAGGCGGGTAGAACAGCTTGCTGTGCGCCAGTATTTAAAGCTGGCAGATTCAAAAAAAGAAAAACTGGCGGATCCGGGAAAGGGAAAGCCGGTACAGTATTCGGTTTTACTGTTGGGCAGTCATGGAAATTCCAGAGTGGGACGCTTTCAAAATTCCGTGGCCTTTATCCATACAAGCTTGCTTTTGGCGGAATTTTTGTCCCGGAGAGAAGATGACGGATTTGCAATCCGGAGCTTTATCAGATAACCAGCGAGGAAGTGGAAACATCAGAATTGTTTGGCTCCTGGATCTGATATTTCATGTTTGGCGGGGCTGCAATTTGGTTTTTTGATAAAAGAGTTAAATATCGAATATTTGACAGAAGAATGGAGAATATACCAATGACAAGGAACAGAGGAAAACGCCTGAGCCAATATGTTGGGGATTACGTGGTGTTTGATTTGGAAACTACAGGAATCCGGCCAGGGTTTGACAAGATTATCGAAATATCTGCTGTGAAGGTACGCAGCCATAAGGCGGCAGATCAGTATTCCACCTTAGTCGACCCTCAAATGCACATTCCGGAGGCCGCTACTGCGGTCAATGGGATTACGGATGAAATGGTAAAGGGCGCACCGAGTATAGAAGAAGCCGTCCGGGGGTTCTTGCGTTTTATAGGGAACGATATCCTGGTGGGGCATAACATACATACCTTTGACATGAATTTTATTTGTGATGCGGCAATGAAAGTATTGGGGACAGAAATTGCGAATGATTATATTGATACTTTGTATTTGTCCAGAAAGTGCCTGCCCCAGCTTTCTCATCACAGGTTGTTGGACATATCAGAATATTTCCATATTAGCACGGCCGGGGCGCACCGCGCATTAAACGACTGCATCATGAATCAAGAGTGCTATGAAAGGCTGGGGGAACTCCTTCAGGAAAACAAAATGAACCAGCCGGAAATCCGCTGTCCCCAATGTGGAGCCGAAATGGTGAGGCGCAGGGGAAAGTATGGGGAATTTTATGGATGCAGCAATTTTCCTGGCTGCAGAGGTATCAGGAAGGCATAATGTCCCATTAGAGATATTGAGGAGCAAAAATTAGCTCGTCAACCGCGCAATCTCGGCACGGAGCTTTTCTATTTCTGCGGTTTGCGCGGAGATGGTTTGATTTTTCTCAGCGAGGGCTTTTTCGTAGCTTTGGCGGGATTGTTCATGTTCTAAGCGGTCTTGCTCGATTTTCCGTTCGTAGTTGCGCAGATCCTGTTCATGTTCTAAGCGATCTTGCTCGATTTTCTGTTCATAATTTCGCAGATCTTGATAATATTCCTCCCTGTCAAGACAGCGCATACGGATCTCCTCATCAGAACTTTGGTAAAACAGCGTTTTTGCAGCTTCATATAATGCTTCGTCTTCGGATGCGACCATTCTCAATTCCTCCCATGTGTCAGCTTTAAAGAGTTTCGCCCAACGATCAATGTGATATTGTTTATCTTCTTCTGTCGCAAGATCAATTTTGGTCAGATCTGCCACATACAGGGTCAGGCTGTCACTGTAGATATGATGGCTTTTTACGTTAATCAGTTTATAGGCGGCATAAAACTCGGGATGCTCCGTAAACAGGGTGTAATCCAGAAAGCCGATATGTACGGCGGGTTTTGCTGTAATCGTTTTTGTTCATAGATGTGTTTTCCTTTCGTAAGAAATAATGACGGGCGCAGCCCATAGATGTTGTGAAACCATTAAGATAACGGTTTTACAGGTGACAAATAGAAATGAAGTTCAGAATCGGTACAGCTTTGCAATGGAGCCTTCGGCATGTGGGGAAACGTGCCGCTGATAAACTGTAATGATCTATGAAACAGATATACCATAAACGAAAAAGAAAGACAATGGATCTTGCAAAAGTACTCTGTAGAAAAATAATAGACGAAATTTCGACATAAAAAGGGATTTAACAAGATATAGACGAAAAGAAGAGAAAAACACAAATCAAATACAAGATCTGGTTTGTGCAGTTTCACTTTCTCTGGAAACCTTTACATTTCACGGATTGAATATTACAATGTCGATATGGATATCAACGGCAAAAGTCTGAAAGGAAGAGACACCGGAATGAAAACAGAGATAAATGCGGTGGCAATCATTACGGCCCGGGGCGGCAGCAAGCGGATTCCGGGGAAAAACATCAGGGAGTTTATGGGAAAGCCCATGCTTGTCTACGCCATCGAGGCGGCGTTACAGTCGGGGATTTTCCGGGAGGTTATGGTATCCACCGACGATGAGGAGATTGCGCGGATTGCCAGAGATGCGGGCGCGGCGGTTCCCTTTATGAGGAGCGCGGAGACTTCGAATGATTTTGCGACTACGGACGATGTGCTCATGGAGGTGCTTGAGACTTACGAAAAACGGGGAGAAACCTTTGATTATATGGCATGTATTTATCCGACAGCCCCTTTTGTGACGGCAAAGAAGCTTACAGAGGCCATGAACCTGCTGGTGGAACAGGATGCTTCCGGGGTGATGCCTGTAGTCCGGTATTCTTTCCCGCCCCAGCGGGGCATGGCGATCCGGGACGGAAAACTGGTGTACTGTTATCCTGAAAATGCCATGAAACGGTCTCAGGATTTAGAGCCTGTATATCATGACAGCGGGCAGTTTTACTGCTATCATGTGGAGCGGTATCGGGCATGCAGAGGCGATCTGCCGGACGGGTATCTGCCCATTGTTGTGCCGGAGATGGAGGTGCAGGATATTGACAATCCCTCGGATCTGGAATTGGCGCAGATCAAGTACAGGATGATGGAGGAAAGGATAAATGGGACAGCAGAAAATGAGGATCGGTAATCGCATGATCGGGGAGGGCGAACCGACCTATATTGTGGCTGAGATGTCGGCAAATCATTTGCAGGACTATGACAGAGCCGAGGCAATTATCCGGGCGGCGAAGGAGGCGGGAGCCGATGCGGTGAAACTCCAGACATACACGGCGGACACCATCACGATGGATTGTGACAACGAATACTTTCAGATCACGCAGGGCACGATCTGGGACGGTCAGACCTGCTATGAGCTGTTTCGGGAGGCGTACACGCCATGGGAGTGGCAGCCGAAGCTGGTGAAGCTGGCGAACGATCTTGGGATGGACTGCTTTTCCTCTCCTTTTGATTTCACTGCCGTGGATTTCATGGAGGAGATGGGAATGCCCGCGTATAAAATTGCTTCTCCCGAAATTCGGGATATTCCCCTGCTTCGCAAGGTCGCAAGACTGGGAAAACCGGTGATTATGGCTACGGGGCTCGCTTATCTGGAGGATATTGAGAGGGCGGTGAAAACGTGCAGGGAGGAGGGAAACGAGCAGATCATACTTCTGAAATGCACTTCCACTTATCCGACGCCCTATGAGGATATGAATATCAAAGTGATTCCCCACATGGCTGAGACTTTTGATTGTCTGACGGGTCTTTCCGATCATAGCATGGGTTCCGCCGTGGCGGTGGCTGCGGTTGCCCTTGGTGCGAGAATGGTGGAAAAACACCTTACGCTCTCGCGGGGGGACGGCGGGCCGGACGGGGCCTTTTCCATGGAGCCCGTGGAGTTTAAAACCATGGTGGATGAAATTCGTATTGTGGAGAAGGCGCTGGGGAAGGTGACTTACTGTCTGACCGAAAAGCAGGAGAGAAGCAGGGAGGAAGGAAGGTCTCTCTTTGTTACGGAGGATATGAAAAAGGGAGAGGTCTTCACAGAAAAAAATATGCGTTCCATACGACCTGCTTTCGGTATGGCTCCCATGTACTACGAGGAGGTGCTGGGGAAACGGGCGCGGTGTGATATTGCCCGCGGGACACCGATGGAATGGAAGTATGTGGAGTAAAAACAATGGCTAAAAAAATGATGATTTTAGGGGCAAGTGCGCTGCAGGTTCCCGCGATCAAAAAGGCGAAGGAACTGGGCTACCAGATTATTCTGGTGGACTATGACGAGAACGCGGTGGGATTTGCGCTGGCTGATGTGAAGCTGGTGGTCAGCACTTTAGACCAGGAGGAAGTCTACAGGCAGGCGCTTATTTATAAACCGGATGTGGTGATCACCTCCACCAGTGACGGCCCTGTGCGCACGGCGGCCTATGTCAATGAAAGGCTGGGGAAGCGGCCGGATCTGTCTTACGAGAACGCTCTTTGTGCCACCATAAAAAGCAATATGAGAGACCGCCTGAAACAATGCGGCGTGCCGATACCAAAATACTATGAGGTTACAGACTTTAAAGGCTTTTTGGAGGCGGTGAATCAGTTGAATGGGCATTGTATCGTGAAACCTGCGGACAATGCGGGCAGCCGTGGCGTGGTGCTGCTGGATGAACCGGGGCTGTCAGTGGATTTTGTGACCGATGAGGGGATACTTGTGGAGGGTATGAACCAATCGGAAGAACAGAAGAGAAAGTTTGCGGCATACCAGGAGCGTCTCGATGAGATTATGAATCGGACATACAGTTACAGCCGGGACAACTCCCGCAACGGTACGGTGATGGTGGAGGAATACATGCAGGGTCCGGAGGTCAGCGTGGAAGTGATGGTGATGGGCGGCGAACCTCATATTCTCACGATCACGGACAAGTATATCACGCCGCCGCCTTATTTTGTGGAACTGGCTCACTGCGAACCGAGCAGGCTGGACACGCAGACACAGGATCAGATACGGGAAATAGCAGCGCAGGCAGTCAGGGCAATCGGTATTGACAACGCGCCTGCCCATGTGGAAATAAAAGTGACAGAGGATGGGCCGAAAATTGTGGAACTGGCGGCCAGGCTTGGCGGTGATTTTATCACATCAAAACTGGTGCCCCTCTCCACGGGTATTGATATGGTGGGTGCTTCCGTGCTGCTGGCGACGGGAGAAAAACCGGATTTGACGCCGACAAGAAAACGGGGTGCAGCGATTCATTTTATCCATGCGAAGGAAGAGCAGAGGGGTGTGCTTAAAAAAATAACCGTGCCGGAGGCTCTTTATGGGGCGGAAGGCGTGGAGGAGATTGCGCTGTATAAAAAACCCGGCGAGGCTGTGCAGGGTACGCATTCCAGCAATGACAGGCTCGGTCATGTGATCACGGTGGGAGAGACGCCGGAGGATGCCATGGAACGGGGAGAGCGGATACTCGCACAGATCGGGGTGGAGATACGATGAAGGATAGAATATATGTCTGCCACACCTATTATCATGTGTATGTGGCGTGTTTGAAGGAACTGAATCTGGCGCCAAAGAAGCGGGGAAACGCGACTCTTGTGATGAGCACCATGTCCAATGATTTCGGAGATTTGAAGGATCGGGCTTTGGTTTGCGGACTCTTTGAGGCGGTGTATATGTTCGATGAGAAGGAGGATGTGAATTTCCCTGAAATCATGAAGTATCATGTGGACAGGGGAAATCTTTTTTTGAATCTCCTCGCCCGCATCCGCTATACAAAGCTTCTGGGTAAGGCGCAGGAGCCTTATGTGCCGGTAGATTTTAAAGAGTACAAAGAGGTTTACGTCTTCTGTGATTCCGATCCGATTGGCTATTATCTGAGTTATAAAAAGATACCTTACCATGCGCTGGAGGACGGGCTTGACTGTATCAGCACCTACGACACCGCCCGCTACGACAACAGGGGGCATTTTAAGCTGAAAGCGTTTCTCGCCTCCTTAAATCTCATTTTTATTCAGAACGGGTGGGGGAAGTATTGTCTGGATATGGAGGTCAACGATATCTCCGTGCTGCCCTACCCGTGTCCGAAGTACATCGAGAAATCCAGACAGGAGCTGGCGGAGCGGCTGACGAAAGAGGATAAGGCGCTTCTGGTACGGCTTTTTGTCGCAAATATAGAGGAGATACAGGAAAAGCTGAATACGGGAAAGGAAAACGTTCTGCTTTTGACAGAACCCCTGTGCGAGCTGCCTGTGCGCGAGAAGATTTTCAGGGATTGTATTGACTTATACGGTCATCCGGAGAATGCCGAAGCCGTTATTCTGATCAAGCCCCATCCCAGGGATCTCCTGAACTATGAAACACTTTTTTCGGAGCATATCGTCCTCGACCGGAAATTTCCGATGGAGGTGTTAAATTATATAGAAGGACTCAGCTTTCGCCGTGTGATCTCTGTCTTTACGGTGGTGCGAAACATCCGCTTTGCGCAGGAGATCGTCTATTTGGGAGAAGATTTTATGGACAAGTATGAAGACCCAAAACTGCACCGGCAGAATGATGATATTTATTGAAAATGGTATTGGCGGGTTTATTTTTGACCGAATGTTTGCGTGAAATGCACTCTTGTGGTAAGATAGTCAACAGTTCAGCCAGACCGTTTTGCGAATGGCGTGGGCTGGACTGCCGTATGCGGAGAAAAGGAAACGGATCATGCAAAAAATATTAAAGAAAATGAATGTTCTGCTGGATGCAAGGCAGAAACGCGTCATGGTAGGACTTATTTTTATGATGCTGATCGGCGGCGTGCTGGAAAGCCTGGGCATTTCCATGATCGTGCCCATCGTGACTGTGGTGATGGATCCGGCGGCGGTGCAGGAAAATGAGCTGCTCTCCACAATCTATGAAACGTTAGGGATGAAGAGTAACGCGGAGTTTGCCATGTTTTCCCTGATTGCGTTCGTGGGAATGACGGTGATCAAAAATATTTATCTGTTTTTCCAGCAGAAGATGCAGCTTAAGTTTGTCTACACGAACCAGTTTGCGACTTCCAGACGCATGATGATCAATTTTATGCAAAGACCCTATGAGTATTATCTGAATGCGGACACTTCCGTGATTCAGCGGAATATTACCTCCGATGTGAATAACATGTACGGTTTGATTTTGAGCTGCCTGCAGCTTTTCAGCGAGTGTATCGTGTTCGTCTGTCTGGTGGTTGCGCTGTTTCTCTATTCCGATCCCATGATGATTTTGATGGTGGCGGCGCTTATGGTGGTTTTGCTTTTGGTGATCAAAAAGGTGTTAAAACCGGTCATGATCAGGGCGGGGCAGGACAATCAGGATTATTACAGCGGCCTGTACAAGTGGATTGAGCAGTCGGTGATGGGAATTAAGGAAATCAAGATCGGCTGTAAGGAAAATTATTTTATCAACGAGTATGCCAAGTGTGGAGAGGGCTATGTCAACTCTGTGCAGAAGTACAACTTGTTTAACGCGACGCCGCGGCTTTTGATCGAGACGGTGTGCATTGCGGGTATGGTGGGCTACTTTGTCCTGATTATCGGGCAGGGCGCTCAGATCAAAGATCTTCTGCCCCAGCTTTCCGCGCTTGCGGTGGCGGCTATGAGATTGCTCCCTAGCGCCAACCGGATCAATAATTACCAGACTTCGATTTCCTATTTTGAGCCTTTCTTTATGGGTGTCAGCGACAATCTTCAGGAGGAGATTCACGACGGGAAGGTGACCTATGATCCGGAGGCCTACAGACAGAGAAAGCAAATAGAAACGATGCCTGTGAAGAAGGAAATCCGTCTGGAGGGGATTACCTATAAGTACCCCAATACGGAAACGCTGATCTTTGATCATGCGGATATGGAGATTCCGGTGGGCGCTTCCGTGGGCATTGTGGGCGTCACGGGCGCGGGGAAAACAACGATCGTAGATATTCTGCTGGGGCTCTTGCAGATGGAGAGCGGCCGGATTCTGGCGGACGGCGTGGATGTGAGCGAAAACTATGCGGGCTGGCTGAAAAACATCGGTTACATTCCCCAGACGATTTTTATGATAGACGATTCCATCCGCAAAAATGTGGCCTTCGGCGTGCCGGAGGAGGAGATCGACGACGAGAAGGTGTGGCGTGCGCTTGAGGAGGCGGCTCTTGATGATTTCGTGAAAAGTCTGCCGGAGGGGATGGAGACCGGAATCGGAGAGCGGGGCATCCGCATTTCCGGTGGGCAGAGACAGAGAATCAGTATTGCGAGAGCGCTCTACGAGGATCCGGAGGTGCTTGTGCTGGATGAGGCGACCTCCGCGCTTGACAACGAGACAGAGGCGGCCATCATGGATTCCATCAACAGACTGCATGGAAGAAAGACACTCGTTATCATAGCCCACAGATTGCAGACCATTGAGAAGTGTGATATGGTTTACCGGGTGCAGGCGGGGAAAATTTCCCGTGAAAGATAACTGCGTGAGAAGAAGTTCTGATGCTCACTGCAAAGGCAGTTTCGCAAAGAGCTTCTAAGTCTTACGCTGGAGAATGACAAAAGACGTCATTCTCCGCATGCTGAGGGGAGAGATAAAATATGAAAAAATTATGGGATTTTGGATGGGGATTGTATAAGAAGCATGAGGAGGGAATCAACTATCTGATCTTTGGTTTCCTCGCCTTTGTGCTGAATTATATCTTATATTATTTGTTTGCGGATGCGCTGGCAATGCACTATATGGCGGCCACGGTGCTGTCATGGGTGCTGACTGTGGTATTTGCTTACTGGACGAACAGAACCTTTGTGTTTAAAAGCCAGAATAAGGATGCGGGCGCCGTCTGGAAAGAGTTTATCTCCTTTATCGGAGCCAGGGTGGCAACGGAGGTGCTTGAAGTTGTCTTAATGTATGTGATGGTGGATGTGGCGGCGGTCAACGACAAGATCTCCAAGCTGATCTGTCAGGTGCTGGTGATTCTGGCAAACTATGTACTCAGTAAGATCTGGATTTTTAAGGATAAGTCGGAAAAGTAAGGGAAAAGGTATGGCAGGTAAGAGACAGGCAAATTTTGAGTTGCTGCGCATTGTGGCGATGTTTATGATTATCTCGCTTCATTATTTGGTGAAGGGCTATGTGATTGCGGCGGCAAACGTTCCTTTGGTGATAAAGGAAAATCCGACAGGCGCTTTCGCATGGCTGATCGAGGCCTTCTGCATTGTGGCGGTGAATTGCTATGTGCTGATCAGCGGATATTTTGGCGTGGAATCTGCGTGGAAGCCGGGAAGGGTTGTTTCTCTGCTTTGTCAGGTTCTTTTTTATTCTCTGTCGATTCCCTGTATTCTGTTTCTAATCGGCGCAGAGTCCGCAAGGGGCATGGAGTTTTATGACTGGGTCGGCTGTGTGCTGCCGATCGAGGCGGAGCACTATTGGTTCGCCACCGCCTATCTGGTTATGTACCTTTTTGCGCCCTTTCTGGCGGCCGGCATCCGGCAGATGGAAAAACGGCAGCTTCAAATGGTGACGGCACTCCTTTTGTGCTTCTTTTCTCTTGGGAAAACCATCTTTCCGGTGTATCTTGTGACAGACCGGAATGGTTATGATTTCGGATGGCTGATGTGCCTGTTTGTGGTGGGGGGATATATCAGAAAGTACGGAGTCCCGTGGCTGGAAAAACAATCCCATGCAAAGGCGGCATACCTTTTTTCCAGTTTCGCTATCTGGCTGCTCGCACTGTTTTTTAATATAGTTGGGAGCAAATTCGATGTGCCGTTTACTTATTATATCGACATGATCTATGACTACAATCATTTATTGTGTTTGGTCAGTGCGGTTTCTCTTTTCTATGTATTTAAAAATATGCAGATCAGAGAGGGACGCTTCGCGGATGCAGTGAGAAAGCTTGCGCCTCACACCTTTGGCGTGTATCTGCTGCATGAGCACAATCTGCTTCGCTATGTGTGGATGAACTGGCTGGGCGTAGAAAAAGTGAGGGAGAGTTTTTGGTTTGTGCCGCACATGATCGGATGCGTATTACTGGTATATGTGGCCGGCACGGCGGTGGACGCGGTGCGGGCGTGGCTGTTTGGACGGGTGAGGAAGGTCTTGTTTTCGGGGAAAGGATAAAACAGGAGAAGAAAGAGACATGATTGTAAGGGCATATCGCGAGCAGGATATTCCTGCCATGATTATCATCTGGAACGAAGTTGTGGAGGAAGGTATCGCTTTCCCGCAGGAAGAGCTTTTGGATGAAACCACAGGGTCGGCATTTTTTGGGAGCCAGAGTTATTGCGGGGTTGCCGAGGAGGAAGACAACGGAAAGATTCTGGGCCTGTATATCCTGCATCCGAATAATGTGGGAAGATGCGGCCATATCTGTAATGCCAGCTATGCGGTGGCGTCGGCAGACAGAGGATTACATATTGGAGAGAAACTTGTGCTGGACTGTATCAAACAGGCTGGGCGGATCGGTTTTCGGGTGTTACAGTTCAATGCGGTTGTGGCGTCAAATATCCATGCCAGACATCTGTATGAGAGAGTCGGGTTCACGCAGCTTGGCATCATTCCGGGTGGGTTTCGGCTAAAGGACGGTCGGTACGAGGATATCTGTCCATACTATATAGAGGTCTCGTAAAACGGAGGGAAAAATCACGGGTATTTATCGCAAATATCAAAATGGCATAGAGAAACTGTTGTTTCCGGCAATTCTTCTTTTGTATCCGCTTCTTGTGGTCAATCAGGGACTCGATGTGGCGGACAGCACCTATAGTCTGGCCAATTTTCAGTACTTTGGGTCTATGCAGGGAACATGGATGGTGGCAACCTTTCTGGCCAATGCGGCGGGGTGGCTGTTTACCCGGCTTCCCTTTGGAGGAACGCTTTTGGGGATGTATGTTTACACGTCTCTTGTGCAGTCTGCGACGGCGCTTATGGTTTACTTCGGGCTTAGAAAAAGAATGCCGGCGCCCCTTCTGTTTTTGGGAGAGTTCATTGCGCTGGGGCTTTGTTGGTGTCCCTCCACGATTCTGTACAATTACCTGACATATCTTTTGATGACGGCGGGGCTGCTTTTTTTGTACCGCGGCATCTGCGAAAGGAGACCGGCATTTTTTGTGGCGGCGGGGATCTGTCTTGGCGCCAATGTGGCGGTGCGGATGCCAAATGTAGTGCAGGCGGTCTTTATTTTGGCGGTGTGGTATGGTATTGTAGTAACTGAAAGACCGCGTCCCCTGATGAAGCGGCTTGCGGGGACGACCGGCTGGTGTCTGCTTGGTTATATGATCGGCTTTGGCGTACCGTTTGCGGTGATCTGCGTTCGTTACGGAGCGGGCGCTTATCCCGATATGGTGCGGACAATGTTCGCCATGACGGATCAGGCTGCGGATTATAAGCCAACGTCCATGCTGACGGGGATGTTTGCGGATTACGGGCGGGGGCTGTACTGGTTTTTGTTTGCGGCGGTCTGTATGGCGGCCGGGTGGTTTCTTTTTACGGCGCTAAAGAAGGCGGAGGCGAAGAAGGAGGATGCGCCTTGCCATGTCGGCAGATGGATATGCGTGGGTGTCTATGCGGCGCTGTTTCTGATTCTGCTGCGATTTTATTGGGGCAGGGGGATGTTTACCTTCCGCTACTATGAGCATGATTACCGCAGCGTGTATTATCCCACGGTACTGTTTTTGCTTGTGACGATTTTTGTGTGTGCGTATTGCCTGCTTGGAAAAAGGATCGGAAAGGAGCAGAAAATATTTGCGGCGCTTTTGCTGGTGCAGATTTTTTTGACGCCTCTTGGCAGCAACAATAAGCTTGCTCCGATCATCAACAACCTGTTTCTTGTCGCGCCGTTTACACTGTGGATTGCGTATCATCTGTGCGTCAGCAAGACCGGCGGTATGCACACGGAAAAGAAAGCAGTGTGGAGCATCCCGTTTGTGATACTCACGGCATTTGTTTTGGTACAGAGCGTCGGCTTTCATGCGAATTTTGCCTTTCAGGACGGTATCTGGGGAGAACCCAGAGATACGAAGGTGGAGCTGCCCGAAAAGGCGGCGGGTATCTATACCAACCGGGAGAACGGGGCGCTTTTGGAGGAACTGGCTCTTTTCATGCAGGAGGAGCATTTACAAGGCAGAGAGATGATTACTTACGGTGAACTGCCGGGATTACACTATCTATTTGATATGCCGCCGGCACTGTCCACCGCATGGCCGGATTTGGATTCTTACCGGATGGCGGAGTACAGGCGGGATATGGCGGCGCTTGCGGAGAGAATTGCGGCGGGGGAAACGCCGCCGGTGGTTGTGGTCTCTTCGCCTGTGGCGGCATATCTGAGCGACGACGGCGAGGCCATAGGGTGGTTTGGCGTGGATATGGAAGCTATGGCAGCAGATGAGAAACTGCGGATTCTGGCAGAGTGGATCAGTACCTACGGATACACGGAACAGTATGGGGATGCCAGATATGTGGTGTATGTGCCGCAGGTAAGGTAAGAAGAGAAACGAGTGGGAGATACGATGAAAAAGGAGAGCTTTACAAAGGAACACTCCCTGATATTAAAGGGGTTTATGGTGATGATGCTCCTGTTTCACCATGTGTTTTTTGGAGATACGGTGGCGGAGAAGGGGATTATACTCTGTACCGGCAGGGTGAATTTTTTTGCCAATATGGTTTCCTACGGAAGGCTTTGTCTGAGCGGTTTTGCTTTTATTTCCGCGTACGGGATTACCTGTCAGTTGATGGCATGTAAAGGCAGGATGAGGGATTATCTGGAAATTTGTGCAGGCAGGCTCGTGAAAATCAGTGCATCCTGTGTTTTTGTATATGTGATTGCTGTTATTTACAAACGTTTTGTGGTCGGCCAGTCAATCAGACAGGTTTACAGGGATATGTCGGGGCCGTTTCATCCTCCCTATATGCTGCTTGACGCGCTGGGGCTTGCGGATTTGTTTGACACGCCGCAGATCAATGTTACATGGTGGTATTTTTCTTACGCGATTATGCTGGTATGCGCGCTCCCGGCGATTTTTATCTTATATCGCAAGGTCAGGGTTTTCGCATTCCCGCTGGCTATGTTTTTGCTGGATGATTCGATGGTGGGTATAGCGGTTTTGGGCGTTTTGTTTGCCTATGAAGATATTTTCGGAAAACTGGAGGATGCGGCGCGACGGGACAGGCGTTTTTCGCTGGGGATTTTGTTTGCGTGCATCGCCGCTTTGGCTTGCTCTTACAGCATTGTGGCGTTTGAGAGAGACTCTGATCCGGCTATGTACTGGGCGGGTGCATTATTTGCCGTGCTCGTTATGCTGTATTTTTCCAAAATTCCGGTTTTTTCTTCGGTGATGAAAGGGATCGGTAAGCACAGTGCGACCATGTTTATGACGCACACGTTTATTTATATGTACTTTTATGAGGATTTTATCTATTCTTTTCGAAAGGATTATCTGATTTACGGCGTACTTTTCGGATGTTCGTTAGCGACGGCTGTTGTGATAGATACATTGAGGAAACTTGTACGTTATGATAAGCTGGTAGCGTACATAAATGAAAAAATAAAAGGGATTTTAAAAGGAGCGGGACAGTTATGATCAATTTTAATGTACCTCCCTTCACGGGGAAAGAGTTCGAGTATATGAGGCAGGCTGTAGAGAATGAAAAGATTTGCGGCGACGGCCCCTTTACAAAAAAGTGCAGCGAGTGGATTGAGGCGCAGACGGGCACGGTCAAGTGCCTGCTTACCACTTCCTGTACCCACGCCACGGAGCTTGCGGCGCTGCTTGCGGACATTAAGCCCGGCGACGAGGTGATTATGCCGTCTTATACCTTTGTATCTACAGCAAACGCCTTTGTCCTTCGGGGAGCAACGCCGGTGTTTGTGGATATCCGGCCGGATACCATGAATATGGATGAAAAGCTGGTGGAGGATGCGATTACGGAGCGAACCAGAGCCATCGCGCCGGTGCATTATGCCGGGGTGGGCTGCGAGATGGACACCATTATGGATATCGCGAAACGGCATCATCTTATGGTGATCGAGGATGCCGCACAGGGCATCATGGCTTCTTATAAGGGGAAACCTTTGGGCACGTTCGGGGAGTTTGGATGTTTCAGCTTTCATGAGACGAAAAATTTCAGCATGGGCGAGGGCGGCGCATTGTTAATCCGCGATGAAGCCGATATTTTGAGAGCGGAAATCTTTCGGGAAAAGGGAACGGACAGAAGCCAGTATTTCAGGGGACAGGTGGATAAGTACCGTTGGCAGGATTTTGGTTCTTCCTACCTGCCAAGCGATATGAACGCGGCCTATCTGTATGCACAGTTAGAGCTGGCGGAGGAGATTACAAAAGCGAGAATGGACAGGTGGGAGGAGTACCGGGAGATGCTTTCACCGCTGGCGGAAGCGGGGCGGATCGAGCTTCCCTATATACCGGAAGAGTGTACCCACAATGCCCATATGTTCTATATTAAGACGAAGGATATGGAGGAGAGAAGCCGTCTGATTGCCTTTTTAAAGGAAAAAGAGATTCTGTCGGTATTTCATTATGTGCCGCTTCACTCGGCTCCTGCCGGCCAGAAGTACGGCAGATTTCACGGGGAAGACAGATATACGACGAAGGAGAGCGAGCGCATTTTGCGCCTGCCTATGTTCTATAAGCTGACGGCGGATCAGGTGGCATATATTGCGGATCAGGTGAAGGCGTTCTACGCTTAAAGGGATGAAACAGGATAAGAGACGAAGCTATGAAAACTGCATATTGCTGTTGGCCGTTATGGGAATCAGCGCGATTCTGATGGGAGCCGTCTATGATTTTTACTTCGATTTAAATGACGATATCATGATGCGGGATATCATGGCGGGCATCTACAGCGGCATCCCTGACGGACATAATATGCAGACCCTCTATCCGCTTGGCGCTTTTTTGGCGTTGTGCTATCGGATATGCCGGCCGGTGCCATGGTATGGGTTATTTTTATTTCTCTGCCAGTTTGGCTGTTTTTATCTGATCGGCCTGCGCCTTCTTGACTTTTTTCGGAAAGAAGGAGAGCGGCTTTTTGCGCTGGCGGCGCTATTGCTGTTTCAGTGGGGTATGTGGCTGACCCATATGGTGAATATGCAGTATACAATCACCTGCGCAATGCTTGGCGCTGCGGGGGTATTCTGGCTTATGACGACGCCCTCCGGCCTGCCTGTCAAAGTATTTGTGCAGAAAAATGTGCCGGCTGTGGTGTTGTTGATTCTGGCTTTTCAGCTCCGGCCGGAGATGCTGCTTTTGATCCTGCCGTTTGTCTTCTTTGCGGGATGGATCCGCTGGTGGGAGGAGAAGACGGCAAAACTGGAAAAGTTAAGGAAGTACGGTCTGATAACAGGTATCGTGGCGCTTGGCATGGCATTGTCGTTTCTGATCGACCTGGCGGCTTACAGCGGTGAGGAGTGGCGTGATTTCCGGCGGTTTTTCAATGCCAGGACAACAGTCTATGATTTTTATCCGGATGTGGTGACACAGGACGCTTACAGCGGCGGGCTTCTTGAATTGGGGGTTTCCCTTTCGCAGCAGACGCTTCTTCGCAATTATAATTTCGGATTGGACGAGGAAATCGACACGGAGCTGTTAGAGAAGGTGGCGGATTACGCCGTGGACGCTGTGGGCAGCGAGCGGGACTGGGGCGCCATGTTAAAGAAAAATCTTTTTTCGTATTATTATCGCTCGACGCATGTGAATGATGCCCCTTATAACCTCATGGTCATTTTCGGATATGCGGCAAATATAATGGCGATTGTTATTTTATATAGGAAAACAAGAGAGGAATATACCGACGGGTTGGGAAAGAGGAGACTTTTCTGGCGGCTGGCACAGCTTGTCCTGCTTGCCCTTGGGCGAAGCGCGGTCTGGATGTTTATCCTGATGCGCGGACGGGATCCGGAACGGATCACGCACTCTCTCTATCTGGTGGAATTTGTCTTGCTTGCGGCGATGCTTTTGCGCCTGCCGAAGGTGGAGTGGCGCGTGCCTGCTTATGTCATGGCGTCTTTGTTTGTACTGCTTGCGACGGTGAGTCTCATGGGAAGCCTTACCGCGGTGAACGCCGACCAGAGCAAACGGGAGAAGAATCTGCAGGACTGGGAGGCAATAGAAAGTTACTGTGCCGGGCACGGCGATCAATTTTATTTCGAGGATGTGTATTCCACCGTCGCCTTTTCCGGGAAACTGTTTGCGTCGGGGAACGGCGTCTGTGCAAACTATGATATTGCGGGGGGATGGATGTGCAAAAGCCCACTGTACCGGGAAAAGTTGGGCCGTTTTGGCATTGAGTCCGCCAGTGATGCACTGGCGGGAGACGGAAGGGTATCTTTCCTTATGTCCGATGCCGAAGAGAGTGAGAGAGGGCTGGACTGGCTCAGAGAGTTTTATGAGGAAAAGGGGCGGAAAGTGGAGATACTGGAGAGTGACAGGATCAACGAAAACTATCGGGTATATCAGGTGGGGAGAGGCAGATGAGAGAGGACAAGGTATATCTGCGGCCCATGACGGCAGCGGACACGGCGAAGATTGTCACATGGCGGAATAAGGAGTTTGTGAGAAAAAATTTTATCTACCAGAAGCTTTTCACGGAGGAAGGGCATATGGCCTGGATTCGCGAACAGGTGGAGCCGGGACGGGTGGTGCAGTTTATCATCTGCGTAAAGGACGGGAAAGCCGTTCAGGGTGGAAAAGACAGGGGAATCGGCAGCGTCTATCTGCGGGATATCGACAGGGTGGCGGGGACGGCCGAATATGGCGTTTTTATTGGCGAAGAGGAGGCGCTTGGCCGGGGATACGGCACGGCGGCGGCGAAGCTGGCGCTGGATTACGGTTTTGAGACACTCCGGCTGCAAAAAATATTCCTGCGTTTTTTGGAGGATAATATTGGCGCGAGAAAAAGCTATGAAAAGGCGGGTTTCCGAATGATAAAGGACAGGCGGGAGTCCGTCATGCTGGAACAGGGCGCGCGGGAAGTTCTCTTTATGGAGATAGGACGTGCGGAATGGGAAATGATACAAGGTGGGGAAAAAGTATGAGCAGACTTGTCAGTTTTGTGATCCCCTGCTACCGGTCGGCACAGACGATTGGCAGGGTGGTGGAAGAGATTGATACGACGATGAAGGGGTTGTCCGGATACGAGTACGAGATTGTGCTGGTGAACGACGCTTCTCCGGACGATACCTTTGAGGTGATCCGTGCCCTGTGTGCAAAGCGGAACGATATCTGCGGCGTGAATCTTGCAAGAAATTTCGGGCAGCACGCAGCGCTTATGGCGGGATTTCGGCATGCCCGCGGCGATGTGGTAATCTGTCTGGATGACGATGGGCAGACGCCGGCCGACGAGGCGGGTAAGCTTCTTGCCAAACTGGAAGAGGGGTATGATGTGGTCTATGCCAAATACACGCATAAACAGCATTCCCTTTTTCGCAATTTTGGCAGCAGGGTCAATGAACTGATGACCCGTGTTATGCTCGGAAAGCCGAAGGAACTCTATATTTCCAGCTACTTTGCAATGAAGAAATTTGTAGCGCAGGAGATGATCCGCTATGAGAATCCCTATCCTTATGTGATTGGGCTGGTGCTCCGCACCACGAAAAAAATCGCCAATGTGGAGGTGACGCACAGGGAGCGCGAAATCGGAACTTCCGGCTATACGATGGGAAAGCTTTTGGGGCTGTGGTTTAACGGTTTCACGGCTTTTAGTATAAAACCGCTCCGGATTGCGACAGTGATTGGTGTGGTTTCCGCCTGTGGGGGATTTGTTTACGGAATCTATACGATTGTCAAAAAATTTTTAAATCCGGCTGTTCCTGTGGGATTCAGCGCGTTGATGGCGTCGTTTGTGTTTTTCTGCGGGTTGATTCTTTTGATGCTGGGGCTGATCGGCGAATATATCGGAAGGATGTATATTTCCATGAATAATTCTCCCCAGTATGTGATTAGGGAGTGTGTGGATGAGCGGGATGAGCGCTAAGGATAAAGGAAAACAAAACAGAAGCCGTATGATTGCCGGCATTTTTTCCCTTTTCTTTGCGGTGGCGCTCCTGTTTGGCGGGCGGCTGGACAGCGTGGAAAATGTGGATGTGAAAGACGGGCAGTTGTGGGTACTCGTATTTGTGCTGACTGTCATTTTCACGGGATTGGTACGGCTTTTGTGGCGTCTGCTGGATCTGTTGCTGAAAGGCATGCCGGAAAAAAAACCACTGCCCAATAAAATAACAAATGTTTTTGAATGGGCGGATCAACATGCCGTCCTGCTTTCTTTTCTTTTCCTTCTTCTCTGCTGGCTGCCCGTGTTTTTGGCGGTGTACCCCGGCTTTTTCGTCTATGACGCGCAGGATGAGTATGTGCAGGTGGCATCCAGAACGTTTTCTACCCATCATCCCCTTGTGCATGTGCTTCTTTTGGGCGGGATGATCTGCGGCGTTCATAAGCTGACGGATTCCTATAATCTGGGTATTGCCTGTTACACTGTTTTGCAGATGGTTCTGATAGCGGGAGGTTTTACGTTTCTGTTCGCATATCTTCGCGAAAGGAAAATCCCCCGTGGGCTTCGCCTGGCGGGTCTGGTTTATCTGGGGCTGTTTCCGACGGTGGTGATGTTTACCTTGTGCTCGGCTAAGGATGGGCTGTTTACGCTGGCTTTGCTGCTTTTGCTGATCTGCCTTCTGGAGATGGGGACGCAGGAGGCGTTCTTTCTTTCAAAAGGCTGGCGGTTTCTCTTTGTGGTAAGCGGCATGGCGATGATGCTTCTTCGAAACAACGGTTTTTACGCCTTTCTTGTGATGATTCCCTTTTTACTTTTCTTACAGAAAAAACAGTGGAGGCAGGTGCTTTTCCTGACGGTCTGCGCGGTGGCGGGATGTCTGCTTGTGAACGGCGGCTTAAAGACGGCGCTCCATGCCCAGAGCGGTGAGTATCAGGAAATGTTGACAGTGCCCATTCAGCAGATGGCAAGAGCCTACAAATATGCGCCGGAGGTTTTCACGGAGGAGGACAGGGAGATTCTGCATGAGGTTTTGTCCGAGGAAGCGCTTTCCCTGTATACGCCGAGGCTTTCCGACCCGGTGAAATACCGGTTCGACAATGTGGCTTTTGCGAAGGATAAGGCGAAGTATGCCGGACTCTGGCTGCGGGTGGGGATGAAAAAACCGCTCATTTATCTCAATGCCTGGTGGATGACCTCTTACGGCTTCTGGTATCCGGACACGGTGATCAATGTGTACGGAGGCAACACGGTTTTCACCTTCACTTACAAGGATAATTCCTATTTTGGCTATGAGGTGGAAGCGCCGGGCGTTCGGGAGAGCAAAATTCCATGGCTTAATGAAGTGTACCGCAAGCTGTCTTTGGAGGTTTGGAAGGAGAAGGTGCCGGTTATCTCATGGCTGTTTTCGCCGGGCGCCATGTTTTGGTTTTACGCATTTCTTTTTGCATGGTTATTAAATAACGGCAGGTATGAAATGCTATACCCCTTTTTGCCGGTTTTTCTCTTATGGCTTACCGTTCTTTTGGGGCCGACCTATCTTCCAAGGTATGTGCTCTTTTTCTGGTATGGTCTGCCGCTGTTTCTGGGGATAGCGGTTATGGAACCGGGAGAAGAGGCGTTTGTTGGAAAAAAAGGATGATTTTTTGTTGTGTCATCTGAATTTATGATATACTATAATAATGATTAAAATTTAGTAAGAGGAAACTTATGAATCGAATTTTAAATAAAAGACAAGCCATCTGCGGTACGGTTTGGATTTTGGTGGTATGTGCGGCGCTTGTACTCTGGCCGTTTCGTCTGATCCATGAGGAAATACGGTCTGCAAGTGGCAGCGAAAACGCGGCAATCTCTGAGGCGGTCGATGCGGATCATGTGATCCAGCAGAGGTTTATTGCCCAGTATGACAGACTGAAAAATATCGAAATTTATCTGGCAGATGTGACCAGAGGGGAGAAGTTTAACTTTGTGCTCCGCGATGCGTCCATGCAGTCGATTATGCAGCAGGTGATAGATACCGGGGAGATGGAGGCGATCCCCGGTTATTGCAGGGTGCAGGTAAATATTGACACCGAGGTGGGGCGGGACTATTACTTCCAGCTTCAGGGCGTGGAATCGGAGTTTCATGTGGCTTACGCCGATAATACGGGGGACAATGCCAATATTTATATCAGTGCGAGTTCCTATGACGGTGTGGAGGACGCCAAACGGTGTGTGATTGCGGATTATGACTATGAGGTTCCTCTGCGCAAGGGAAAAACCTTTGTATTTGATGCGGCTTTCCTGCTTTTTGGCGTGCTTGTCACATGGTTTGGCGCTGTTTATTATGGAAAGCATCCCGAGCGCAATACACTGCTAACGGTGGAGCGTGCGGTGCGTTTTGTCTTAAATCCGCTGATTGTGGCAGCGGGTGCAGTCTGTGCGGCAGCGATTGGCCCTGGACATATTCTGACGACAGATATCTATTCTATCCTCTTTTATGAGCTGGGTGTGATTCTCGCCGTGGCAGTGGGGCTTTATGCGGTAAACCATGACAGGACGGGGCTTGCCTCGGACAGGACAGTGATCAGGGTACTGCAGGACAGGTGGCAGGAGGATTTGCAGGCCGTTATGTTTGCGGGGGCAATCTGGGGATGCTGCAACTACATGAATGCCCTGTATGAGATTCATCACACGGTTGCCTACAGACAGGTGCTTATTTTCTTTGCGCTTGCGCTGATTGTCACCTATGGGAAAAAGGAGCTTTTCAACTGGATGAATCTGATTTACGCCGTGGTGGCGGCAGTGGCAGCGCCGATGTATTACAAAAGTGCCCTGGCTGCGCTTGTGGATAAGGCTGTGTTGGCGGGGAAGGCGGAGCCGGATGAGTTGGAATTTTTGGCCTTGAAGCTGACAGTGTGGGCGGGCATTCTCGCCGGGTTTGTCATCCTCAATACGCTGACGATTCTGTGCAGAAGAAAAATTCGTGGAATCTCTGTGCCCTACGGTATTTTGGTGGGCGTTTTCTTTGCGCTTCTGATTCTTTACCGCAATACCAGAGGATGGCCGGTCTTTTTGGTATGTGCCTTTACCCTTTGCTATCTGCGGATGGCATCTGGTGTAAAAAAGGCGGCGCTGCTGCACAATATAGTAAATGGGATATTGCTTCATTTTGTTGTAACAGTGGGTTACTGTCTGTTACACAGACCCTATATGTATTTCCGGTATTACCGCTATCCGTTCCATTTTCATACGGTGACGATTTCGGCTGTGTATCTTGCGCTGGTGGTTTGCGCCGCGCTGATCAAATTTATGGATGCCTACGGAAGAAAGCCTTGTCTGGCGGGCACATATAAGGAGCTTGCGGTGTTTGGCCTTTCCGCCATCTATCTTTTGATTACGCTATCCAGAACCGGGTATCTGGCGGTTCTTGTGACGGCGGTTGTGGTGATTCCGGTGGCGTTCTTTTCGGGAAAGAAGTTCCCGCTTCGGGAAAAGTGGCGGCATTTTTTAAGGGGAGTGGGAATGATGGCGCTTGCCGTGATTGTGGGTTTTCCCATTGTATTTACGGCGCAGAGGGCACTGCCTGCGGCAGCCGCAGACATCAGGGCGCATGAGATCGAGGATTTCCCTACGGAACTGGTTCACGGCAGGAACATGGATTCCTACTATTACATTACGGTGGAGCGTTTTATCCAGACCTTTCAGATGAAGGTGCTCGGCATTCCGGAGGAAAAGTGCCTGAATGCGTTCCTCTATTTCAGCAGAGGGAACGGGGAGTCGGAATACAGAAGCCCGTATTTGGAAAACGGGGGGAAGAGGCTGCTCGCTTCTGCGGAGGATATGGCTGCGGCGGAGGCTGCGGAAGAGGAATCTTTTACCAATGGAAGACTGTATATATTTGAACAGTATTACAAGAGACTTAACAGAAACGGACACGATGATATGGGCATCATGGAGCCTGACGGCAATTATCTGGCCCATGCGCACAATATTTATTTACAGGTAGCATACGACCACGGCATTTTTGTGGGCGGCGTATTCCTTCTGCTGGGGATAGGAACGTTTGTGCAGGCTTGTTTTTATTATCGACGGCACAGAGAGGACAGGGAGTGTGCGCTGTTTCCACTCGCGCTATTGATTTTGTTTGCGGTGGCAGGACTGACAGAGTGGATTTTTCATCCCTGCTGTCCGATTGCTTTTAGTCTGCTCCTGACTATGGGGCCGCTGCTGGTCGATATACGAAAGGACGAAGCTTAGAAAAACGGATACAGATATGGAAAAGACAAGAAAACCCTTCAATGCAAAATTGTTTTACAGACGGACATGCCTGATTATATACGATGTGATCAGCGTTGTTCTTGCCAGCTATATAGCTATTTTATGGCGCTATGATTTTCATCTGGATGAAATTCCTGCGCATTTTATGCAGCCGATTGAGCATTTCCTGCCAATAAATATCGTGGTGACGCTGGTAATTTTTTACATTATGCATCTCTACAGCAGCTTGTGGGCTTTCGCGGGAGAAACGGAGCTGCAGAATATTGTTGTGGCATGCGTGCTGTCCATGGTGGCGGGAGCCGTGGGCCTGCAGTTTTTTAAGGTGACGAGCCAGGCAGTGCCAAGAAGCTATTATCCGGCTTATCTGGCTATGCTTGTGGTCTGTATTTTTGCCAGCCGTTTTTCCTATCGCTTTTTCCGGGGATTAAAACACAAGCAGCAGAATAAAAAGAATCTGATCTCTGTCATGGTGATCGGCGCCGGCGAGGCGGCCAATCTGATTATCAAGGAAATTGTGAACAGTAATTTCTCCACCATGGTTATTAAATGTATCATTGATGATGACAAGGGAAAATGGGGGAGATATATTCAGGGCATCAAGGTTGCGGGCGGCCGTGACAAGATTGTGGAATGCGCGGATATCTACGATGTGGATCAAATCATAGTGGCCATGCCCTCCGCACCCAGGACGGAAATCAAAGAGATCCTTGATATCTGTAAGGAAACAAACTGTAAACTTCGTTCCCTGCCGGGCATGTACCAGCTCGTAAACGGAGAGGTAAACGTCAGCAAACTGCGGGACGTGGAACTGGAGGATCTGCTTGGCAGAGAACCGATTACCGTGGATATGGATTCCATTCTCGGTTATGTACAGGGGAAGGTGGTGCTTGTCACCGGCGGCGGCGGCTCCATCGGCAGTGAGCTTTGCAGACAGATTGCGAACCATAAGCCGAAGCAGTTGGTCATTGTGGACATCTATGAAAATTCGGTTTATGACGTGCAGCAGGAATTGAGGCAGAAGTATCCGGAACTCAATCTGGTGGTATTGATTGCCTCTGTGCGCAATACGAACCGGATGAACTACATTTTTTCCAAATACAAACCAAACATTGTCTATCACGCGGCGGCCCATAAGCATGTGCCGTTGATGGAGGACAGCCCGACAGAAGCCATCAAGAACAATGTCTTTGGCACATTCAAGACGGCACAGGCGGCTGCGATGAGCGGTGTAAAGCGGTTTGTCATGATCTCCACCGATAAGGCGGTGAATCCCACGAATATTATGGGCGCCAGCAAGCGCATCTGCGAGATGATTATCCAGACCTTTGATAAGCATTATGAGACGGAGTTTGTGGCGGTGCGTTTCGGAAATGTGCTTGGCAGTAACGGCAGTGTCATTCCTCTTTTCCGCAAGCAGATTGCGGCGGGCGGGCCGGTCACGGTCACGCATCCTGACATTATCCGGTATTTTATGACCATACCGGAGGCGGTGTCGCTGGTATTGCAGGCGGGCGCATACGCAAAGGGCGGGGAAATTTTCGTTCTGGATATGGGCGAGCCGGTTAAAATCCTTACGCTGGCGGAGAACCTGATCAAGCTTTCGGGTTATCGTGTGGGGGAGGATATCAAGATAGAATTTACGGGCCTTCGTCCCGGAGAGAAGCTTTATGAGGAACTCCTGATGGATGAGGAAGGCATGAAAGATACGGCCAACCGCATGATTCACATCGGCAAGCCGATCGAATTGGATGAACATGAATTTTTTGCGCAGTTGAAGGAGTTAAAGGACGAGTCCCAGATTGAGAGCTCAGATATCAGGCCGCTGATTCAAAAGATCGTGCCGACCTATCACTATCAGGATCAGGAGGAGTAGAAAATCATGGAGAGAAAAAGGATTTATATGTCGTCACCCACCATGCATGGGGAGGAGCAGGCATTTGTGCAGGAGGCATTTGATACGAACTGGATAGCGCCCCTTGGGCCTAATGTGAACGCCTTTGAAAAGGAAATGGCTGACTATACGGGCTGTGGTCATGCGGCGGCCTTATCTTCCGGTACGGCGGCGATCCATATGGCGCTCCGGCTTCTGGAGGTAAAACAGGGAGATGTGGTGTTCGTATCGGATCTGACCTTTTCCGCTTCCTGCAACCCGATTGTCTATGAGAACGGCACGCCGGTGCTTATCGACGCGGAACCGGATACCTGGGATATGTCCCCGCAGGCTCTAAAACGGGCTTACGAGAAATATCCGAACCCGAAAGCGGTGATTTGTGTGCATCTCTATGGCACGCCCGCGAAACTGGATGAGATCATGGAGATCTGTCAGGCTCACGGTACGCCTCTGATCGAGGACGCGGCGGAATCGCTGGGCAGTACCTACCGTGGGAAATATACCGGAACATTCGGCAAGTATGGGATTTACTCTTTTAACGGCAATAAAATCATTACCACCTCAGGGGGCGGTATGTTTGTCTCCGCAGAGGAGGAGGCAGCCAAGAAAGTTACCTTTTTGGCGACGCAGGCCAGAGACCCCGCCAGATACTATCAGCATTCCCAGATCGGGTATAACTACCGTATGAGCAATGTCACGGCGGGAATCGGAAGGGGGCAGCTTATGCATTTAGAGGAGCATAAGGCGAAGAAAAAGGCTATCTATGAGTATTATCGGAAGGCGTTTGCGGATATTCCGGCGATTCAGATGAATCCCATGAATGCGGATGGAGATGCCAATAACTGGCTCTCCTGTATGACGATTTCGGCGGATTGTGGAATCACGCCCGATATGATCATGGATACGCTGGATGAAAAACTCAACGCGGAGACCCGGCCGATCTGGAAACCCATGCACATGCAGCCGGTTTTTGCAAACTGCGATTTCTGGCCCCATGACAAGGACGGAAAGAGTGTGGGCGAGGATATCTTTGCGAGGGGGCTGTGTCTGCCCAGCGATATCAAGAATACGGATGAAGAGATGGAACAGATTGTGCAGACGGTGAAGGGATTGTTTTAGAATTATTTCAGGAGATGCCAGGGTAAAGTTATTTTGATGAATCAAAATAACTTTACTTTTTTGCAGAATATTCTATTATAATTACATAAATTAAGAGCAAACGAAAGGAAATATTATCTCTTCTTTGATGAAATACAGATGGTAAATGAATTTGAACGTGTGATCAATTCGTTTCGGGCGACTTGGGATGTAAGTATTTTTATCACCGGGTCTAATGGAAAGCTGTTGTCGGGCGAATTGGCGACTTTGTTGTCGGGCAGGTATGTGAGTTTCCGCGTCACTCCGTTTTCCTTTATCGAATATTGCAGGATTTATATAATTCCATTGTGCTGCGGGACATTGTTCAGAGAACAGGGGCGAAAGAGGTTGATTTAATCAACCGCATTATGGAGTATCTGATGCTGAACCCATCCCAGACCTTTTCAGCAAAGGGGATTTTGAATTATTTTAAGAGTGTGAACCGCACAGTTAGCGCGCAGACGCTATATAATTATTTGGAACATATACAGACATCCCTGATTGCCAGCAAGGCACAGCGCTATGATATCCGCGGAAAGCAGCTTCTCACGACGCTGGACAAATATTTCCTGACGGATCTGGGGCTGGGGAGGATCCACAACAGCGGATATAAGCTGGAAATGGGCGCCATGCTTGATAATATTGTATATAACGAATTTAAGAACAGGGATTATGAAGTGTATGTCGGAAAGATACCAAACGGAGAGGTGGATTTTGTCGCGGTGAAGGGCGATAAAAGAGAGTATTATCAGGTGGCGTATTATCTGGCGGAGCAGTCGGTGGTTGACCGGGAGTTTGGAGCGTTTTCGGCGATTGAGGACAATTATCCGAAGTATGTGCTTTCCATGGATAAACATGATTTTTCAAGAGATGGAATCATTCACAAGAATATGATTACGTTTTTGATGGAGAGCCGGAATGAAACAAAAGAAGAATAGGAAATCAGGGAGACAATCTATTTCATATATGATATAATTTATCCTCAGAGAGGAACAATATATGTATAAGAAGTATATCAAAAGATGTCTGGATTTTTTGCTTTCCTTATGCGGGATCATTGTATTGAGCCCCATTTTGCTGGTGCTTTGTATTTTGGTGCGGGTAAAGCTGGGAAGTCCGATTTTCTTTAAGCAGGAGCGTCCGGGAAAGGATGAGAAGATTTTTACCCTCCATAAGTTCCGCACCATGACAGATGCGCGGGATGAGAAGGGGGAGCTCTTGCCGGATGCGGTGCGGCTTACGAAGTTTGGGAAGTTTCTGCGGGCGACGAGTCTGGACGAGCTGCCGGAGCTTTTTAATATTTTGAAGGGCGATATGAGTGTGATCGGGCCAAGGCCCCTGCTTGTCTCTTATCTGCCTTACTATACGGAGCGCGAGCGCCTGAGACATAGCGTACGCCCGGGACTTACAGGGCTTGCGCAGGTCAGTGGGCGCAATTTTCTGGATTGGGACAGGCGGTTTCAGAAGGATGTGGAGTATGTGGAGCATCTGACTTTTGGCATGGATATGAAGGTATTGTGGATGACGGTGCAGACGGTTTTGGGACATACTGAGGAAGTGGCGGAGGATACCAACGCGGCGGAGGGGAATTTTGCCGAGATCCGCAGGAAACGGCTTGAGGAGACAGGGAGTTTAGAGGAGAGTGAAAAGAACTTCTAAAGCTCAGTAGCAGAGGCTACTTCGCTGAGAAGTTCTATGTTTCACTCGGGAGAATGCTCGAAAAGCAGCATTCTCCGCACTGTGATGTCATGGAGGCAGTATGAATATTCTGATTTTGAGCGCGGGCACCCGCGACAAGGTGGTGCAGTATTTTAAGAAAGAACTGCAAGGTAAGGGCAGGGTGGTTGCCACGGACTGTTCCAATCTGGCGCCGGCGGTGTATGAGGCGGACGCTTTTTACCTTGTGCCGCGGATCACGGAGCAGGGCTATTTGGATGTGATACTGGATATCTGTGAGAAAGAAAAAATAGCGGGCGTTTTTTCTTTGATTGATCCGGAGCTGTCTCTTATCGCAAAGGAGCGGGAGCGGTTTCTGGCGGTTGGGACAACGCCCATTGTCTCCGACTATGATTTGGTGGAAACCTGTTTTGACAAATACAGGATGTTTGAACGGCTGCAAAAAATGCAGATTCCGACCGCAAAATGCTATGCGGACAGGGAAACTTTCTATCGGGGGCTGGAGCGGGGGGAGATTTCTTATCCCGTTTTTGTGAAGCCTGTGCGGGGAAGCGCCAGCATCCACATCAATAAAGTGGGCAGCAGGCAGGAGGTCGATGTGCTATGCGATCTCTATGACGATCTGATGATTCAGGAGTATATGGACGGACAGGAATATGGTGCAGATGTTTATGTGGACATGCTTTCGGGGAAGTGCACGGATATTTTTGTGAAGAAGAAAATCAAGATGCGGGCGGGAGAGACGGATAAGTCCGTGTCCTTTCAGGACGAAAAACTCTTTTCCCTGATAAAGGATTTTTCCGAAGAATGCGGTTTCCGCGGTATGATTGACATTGATATATTTCAGATAAACGGCGTTTATTATATTTCGGAGGTCAACCCCCGGTTCGGCGGCGGATACCCCCATGCTTACGCCTGCGGCGTGAATATGCCTGCGGCTGTGATCCGCAATCTGGAGGGACAGGAGAACGAGGTGCGGATCGGTGCTTATGAGGAAGGCATTTGTATGATGAAGTACAATGAAGTGATGATACGTGATATGCGGGACGAGAAGATTGTGCCGTAAAACGGAGAAAACGGATGATGGAAAAAGTTTTGGTTTTGACAAATTCCTCCGGCGGCCTGTATGACTTCCGGGGTGAATTTGTAGAAGAGCTTTGTAAAAAATACGAGGTGTACGTGAGTATACCGGATGATGTGAAAGAGGAAGAACTGAAAGCGCTTGGCTGCCGGATTGTAAAAACGCCGATCAACCGCAGGGGGATCAATCCGCTTGAGGACTTGAAGTTATACCGTGCATACGGTAAAATAATGGATGAATTGCAGCCCTCGCTTGTGGTGACTTACACGATCAAGCCAAACATATATGGCGGCTTTGCGGCGGCTGTGAAAAAAATCCCCTATATTGCAACGATCACGGGACTTGGCGGCGCTTTTGACAGGACGGGGCCGCTGCTTAAGCTGATTGTTACGATGTACCGGACGGGATTGAAACGGGCGGCCTGTGTTTTTTTTCAGAATGAGGAAAACCGGGGTATCTTTCAGAACATGGGCATCACGGCGAAAAAGACGCGGATGGTCATGGGGTCGGGTGTGAACCTGACAAAGCACAGTTACGAACCCTACCCTGACAGGGAGGAGACGCACTTCCTCTTTGTGGGCCGGGTTATGAGGGAACGGGGTATCTTAGAGTATATCGAGGCGGCCAGGAGGCTTCATGGTGAAAAGGTGTTTTTTGACATCATGGGCTATTGTGATGAGGATTACCAGGAACTTTTGGATGATTTGGAAAAAGAGGGCGTGGTGAGGCAGATCGGCTTTCACACGCAGGTGCATGCCTATCTGGCGGCGGCGGATGCGATTGTGGTAGCCTCTTTCCATGAGGGCATGTCCAATGCGTTGATTGAAGGTGCGGCGACAGGAAGGCCGGTGATTGCATCTAATATCAGCGGCTGCCGGGAGGCTTTTGAGGAGGGTGTGACAGGTTTCGGTTTTACGCCCGGAAATACGGGGGAGCTGATAGACGCTATGGACAAGTTCCTTGCCCTGTCGGGAGAAGAACGGGCGGACATGGGACGGCGCGGCAGAGAGAAGATGGAGAGGGAATTTGACCGGCGGCTTGTGACGGCGGCTTACATGGATGAGGTGTCATATATTCTCGGCACGGATTGAGCGCCGGAAGATAATTATGGAGACAGAATATAAGCATACGGAAAAGGAGAACGGACGGCAATGGATTTATATGAAAAGCTTGTGAGCGGAGAGGAAAAACTTTCCCTGGTGGGTCTTGGCTATGTGGGCATGCCCATCGCCGTGGCTTTTGCGAAGAAGATAAAAGTGGTGGGTTTCGATCTAAATGAGGAGAAGATCGCTCTCTATCGGAGTGGTGTTGACCCGACAAACGAGGTGGGTAACGAAGTGATCCGCGATACAAAGGTGGATTTTACGGCGGATCCGGCCAGGCTGAAAGAGGCAAAGTTTCATATTGTGGCGGTGCCGACGCCCGTCAATAACGATCATACCCCGGATCTTTCTCCCGTGGAAGGGGCGAGCCGCATTCTTGGACAGAATTTGACGAAGGGCTCTGTGGTGGTATTTGAATCCACCGTGTATCCCGGCGTGACCGAGGATATCTGTGTGCCGATTCTGGAGCGGGAGTCCGGATTAAAATGCGGTGTGGATTTCAAAATAGGGTATTCCCCCGAGCGGATCAATCCCGGCGATAAAGTACATAGGCTGGAGACGATCACAAAGATTGTGTCGGGTATGGACGAGGAGACACTTGAGACAGTGGCAAAGGTCTATGAGCTTGTGGTTGAGGCGGGCGTTTACCGCGCAGAGTCCATCAAGGTGGCTGAGGCGGCCAAGGTGATTGAGAACAGCCAGAGAGATATCAACATTGCTTTCATGAATGAGCTTTCCATGATTTTTCATAAGATGGGAATTGATACCAAATCTGTGCTTGAGGCGGCGGGAACGAAGTGGAATTTCTTAAAATTTATGCCGGGTCTGGTGGGCGGCCACTGTATCGGCGTGGATCCCTATTACCTGACTTATAAGGCGGAAGAACTGGGTTATCACTCCCAGATTATTCTTTCCGGCAGACGGATCAACGACGATATGGGCAAGTATGTGGCGGAGAGCCTGGTCAAAGATCTGATCAAAGCGAATATTCCTGTGAAACATGCGAAAGTGGCGATCCTGGGCTTTACTTTCAAGGAAAACTGCCCGGATACCAGAAACACAAAAGTGATAGATATTTATCGGGAACTTGGGGAATATGGGATTGTTCCCATTGTGGTTGACCCTGCGGCCGATGCCTCTGAGGCCAAGCGCCTCTACGGGATTACATTCCAGACCATGGATGATATCAAGGATGTGGATGCCCTGATTGTGGCGGTAGCTCATGAGCAATTTTCAGGCCTTGACAGGAAGAAGATCTCTTCCTTCTATAATCCGGCGCACAAGAGGAAGGTGCTGATGGATTTGAAGGGCATATTGAACCGCAAAGAGTATCTGACAGAGGATTATCTGTATTGGAGATTGTAGGATTGAATAGAGACAAAAAGAGAGCTCTGTGTCTTCTCGCAGGGCTTCTCGCCTTTTTTCTGGGACTGCTTGCAGTCGGCGGCGTCGGCGTCTATAATGACTCCGAACAGTATATCACGATGCACATTCACAGAGAGCCGCTCTATCCGCTTTATCTGGCGGCTTTTCGGACGGTTTTCGGACAGAATTACCTTGTGCCGGCGATGGCTGTGCAGGGCATTCTCACTGCGTTTGGAATCACGGCGCTCACGGAGTACCTGGCCGGAAAATTTGGCCTCAGGCTGTGGGAGGAGCTTTTGGTGGTGGCTCTGCAGTTGACGCCCCATCTGATCACGCGGTATGTGTCAGCGCTGCACATTTTTCTTGAAAATTCAGTGATGAGCGAGGCTCTGTGCATTCCGCTGTTTACTTTTTTCCTGTATTTTCTTCTGCGCATGCTTTTCGAGGGCAAGGGGCGGGACATTTGGCTTGCGTTGTTGTTTTCCTACCTTCTGTCCATGACAAGAGGACAGATGATGACCACGATTCTTCTGTGGGCGTTTCTTCTTTTTGTGCGCCTGATTGTATATAAAAAATACCGAATGCTATTTATTCCTGTGGCGGCATTGATTCTGGTCTTTCTTCTGAGAAATTTGACGGTGCATATTTATAACTATGGCGTTACAGGCTACTTTATGGGAAACACCTACGGACAGGTTAATACTCTGACGAATGTAATGTACGCCTGCGATGAGGAGGATCGGGCCGTCTTTGAGGAAGGGGGTCTGGAACAGGCTTTCTTTGACCGGTTTTACGAGGAGGCACAGGAGCAGGGACTGAATTATAAATTTGGCGGGGACAGTTTCGGGGAGCGTGCCGCTTATCTGGAGGAGAATCATGATATTCTCAAATTCCAGATTCTGGAGGCGGATCTTTCAGCCTACTATTTTAGTCTGGGTGAGATAGATTATTATGAACAGAGCAGTATGTCTGACGAGATGGCGGGAAAAATGATAAAAAAGCTTTTGCCGGCATGCTTCGGGCAATGGCTGTATGATTATATGCTGCTGTGCAGGAACGGGTTTGTCAGAAGTATTGCGGTGGTGCATCCTTTGATCAATCCCGTGGCTTTTCTGCTCTATCTGTTCGCGGCAGGGCTGGCGCTTTGGCATGTTTTTGTAAGAAAGCGGTATGCCGCGGCAATTGTGATGGGGACGGCATTTTTGTTTATTGCGGCGAATGTGTGCGCTACGTCGATTACGATCATGTGTCTTTCGCGCTATATGATTTACGGGTTTGCCCTGTTTTATATCGCGTTGTTTTTATTGATAAGAGAAGTGTGGGAGGTAAAAAATGAGCTATCAGGACATTACATTTGAAAAGAATACGGTATTTCTTGTGACGGGCGGCGCGGGCTTTATCGGTTCCAATCTCTGCGAGGCGCTGCTTGGCATGGGACATACGGTGCGCTGTCTGGACGACCTGTCTACCGGCAAGTATGAAAATATTGAGCCCTTTTTGGAGAAGGATGAATTTACTTTTGTCAAGGGTGATATCAGAGATTTGGAAACCTGTAAGAAAGCGGTCGAAGGAGTCGATTACGTGCTGAACCAGGCGGCCTGGGGAAGTGTGCCAAGAAGTATCGAGATGCCGCTTTTGTACGAGGAAGTGAATATCCGGGGCACTTTAAACATGATGGAGGCTTCCAGGGTATGCGGTGTGAAGAAATTTGTCTATGCCTCCAGCTCTTCTGTTTATGGGGATTCCACGGAGCTTCCGAAGAAGGAGGGGCAGGAGGGAAGGGTGATCTCTCCCTATGCGCTGACAAAGAAAACAGATGAGGAGTACGGACGGCTCTACAAGGAACTGTATGGTCTTGACACTTACGGGCTGCGGTATTTCAATGTGTTTGGCCGCAGGCAGGATCCCGACGGCATGTATGCAGCGGTTATCCCGAAGTTTATCAAGCAGCTTCTCCACGGGGAAACACCCACCATTAACGGGGATGGCAGACAGTCGAGGGATTTTACTTACATTGACAATGTGATCGAGGCAAATCTGCGCGCCTGCAAGGCGGACAGCGATGCGGCCGGAGAGGCCTTCAATATCGGCGCGGGCGGACGGCTGTATCTGATTGACATGTACGACCAGCTCTGTCAGGCGCTCGGCGTGAATGTGGCGCCCAATTTCGGGCCGCCGCGGGCGGGCGATGTGCGGGATTCCAATGCGGATATCAGCAAAGCGAGGAAACTTTTAGGTTATGATCCCTCCTACGACTTTGCACAGGGGATCACGCTTGCCATTGACTGGTATAAGGATTATCTGAAGTAGAGGGACGAATATGGAGTTTAGACTGGCCGGTTATCGCATACAGGTGGCGAAGGAATATGAGATTGACGGCACGATGCCTAAGATCTATAATGCCGAAGGCGGGCTGTTAGAGACTTATTTTATCAAAAACAGGCATTCCAGGCACGCGCCCTTCGGGCATGAGGGAAAATATTTTTTTTGGGATCGCTATAATTACGGACTGGACACGCACTTTTACGGCCCGGAGTCCATGACGAAAACGCTTGGGAATCCGCAGGTGAAATACGGTATGCTGACGGAATCAAGAACGATTGTACCGCAGGATTATGAGGTATTTCACAGACATAAGGGACTTGAAAAAGAGTTCAAATATATTTTTACTTATGACGACAAGATTCTCAACGAGATTGAGAATGCCAGATTCTATCCGATTGCGGCGGGAATTTGGAATCGGGATATGAGAGAAACGGCATATGAGACGAAAGACAGGGATCTGTCCATCTTATCCTCCGATAAAACCATGTGTGAACTGCATCGTTTCCGGCTGGAACTTGCCAGAATGTGCAAAAGGGAAGGACTTGCCGACACCTACGGCAGATTCGACGGCGGAGCGTATGTGAAGAGTGTGGACGAGACGTTAGACAGGTATCGTTTTGCGCTTATCATAGAGAACGACATTTCGGATTATTATTTTTCGGAGCGGCTCACAAGCTGTTTCGCGGCGCAGACCATACCGGTCTATCTGGGTGCCCGGAAGATTGCCAGCTTTTTTGATACGGACGGCATGATTTTGCTGGACAAACCGGATTTAGACGAGGTGCGATGCAAAATCAGGGAGTGTACAAGAGAAAACTATGAGACGAGATTGCCGGCGGTGCTTGCCAATTATGAGAGAGTCCGGGAGTATGTGAACATGCAGGACTATCTCTATGAACACTATCTGATGAAAAAGTAAGGGTGGGAAAACTATGAAGTACAAAGTCGTTGTGTTCGGGGTGAAGGATACCTCGGAAAATATCATCAATTTTATCAGGGAGGAGATCTGTCCCGTAGATCTGGTCATCACGATCAGCCCGGAGGTGACGAAAAAAAATCAGGTTTCGGGCTATAAGGGATTGTCTGTGTTAACGGAAAAATACGGGATTCCCGTGCATGAGGCGGACAGTTATTTCCTGACGGATGAGAAGACGCAGAAATTCATGCGGGAGAACGAGTTTGACATTGGTATTTCCATGGGCTGGCAGAGGCTGATTCCCGGATCCGTGCTGGACTGCTTTCAATATGGCATTTACGGTTTTCATGGCAACAGTGGGTATCTGCCCTTTGGCAGAGGACGCTCCCCTTTAAACTGGTCGATCATTCTCGGAGATACCCGCTTTAACCTGAATCTGTTCCGTTATGACGAGAAGGCGGACAGCCCGAACGTGTTCGCTACGGAGATGTTTTCCCTTACGCCTCACGATGATATCCGCACGGCGCAGTACAAAAACATGATCTGCTCAAAACGCCTGATCCGTAAGCTCCTTGCCGCCTATGAGAGCGGTCATATCGAGATCAGGACGGATTCTAAGGATTTCGATTCCTGGTACGAGAAGCGCACGGCGGCGGACGGCAAAGTTGATTTCCATAAAAGAACACGTGATATTTATAATTTAATCCGCGGGGTGGCTGCGCCGTTTCCGGGAGCCTTTGCCCTGTGTAAGGGGGAGGAAGTGCGCATCTGGGAGGCGCATCCCTTCGATGAGATGATTGATTTCTCGGCATATGCGCCGGGCGAAGTGATTGATGTGTTTGATGGGAAGCCGGTGGTGCGCACGGTGGACGGTTCGCTTTTGATTGACCGGTATGAGAGTAAACTTGTGCTGAAGATGGGGGATGTGCTGTCATGACAAATCCGATACGTGTACTGCATGTGCTGGGCGGCGTCGGGCTTGGCGGCGCGGAGAGCCGCATTATGGATCTCTACAGGCAGATGAACCGGGACGAGATCCAGTTTGACTTTTTGGTTCATAGCGAAGCTATGAACTGGTCCATAAGTAAGAAAATGAACGAGAGGAAGCCTCAGTTTTACGATGAGGAGATACAGGCGATGGGAGGGCATATTTACGTGCTCCCCAGATTTAAGGTGTATAATTATTTTTCCTACAGAAGAGCCGTCCGGAAATTTTTTGCGAAACATAAGGAGTTTCGGGTGGTGCAGGGACATATGACCAGCACCGCAGGGATTTATCTCCCCATCGCAAAGAAGGCGGGAGTGCCGGTTACGGTAGCGCATGCCAGAAACGCGGGGGTCGTGAAAGGGCCGAAGGGAGCTGCCACCCGTTTTTTCAGGCAGGGACTTGCCGGGAAGGCGGACTTTTGCTTTGCCTGCTCGACGCTTGCGGGGCAGGATGTGTTTGGGAAAGAGGCCGTGCATGCGGGAATGGTTAAAATAATCCCTAATGCCATTGATGTAAAACGGTTTTGCTATGATGAAAAGGTGAGGGAGACTGTGCGGGAGCAGCTTGGCATCTCCGGGAAACTGGCGCTTGGCCATGTGGGGCGGTTTGAGTATCAGAAGAACCATCCCTATCTGCTTCATATCTTTGCGGCAGTCTGCAAGGAAAGGCCGGATGCCGTTTTGCTTCTCCTGGGGGACGGAAAGGACAGACCCGCCATGGAAGAGCGGTGCAGACAGCTTGGAATTGCCGATCGGGTGAAGTTTATGGGAAATTGTAAGGACACGGAGCGCTACTATCAGGCCATGGATATTTTTCTCCTGCCCTCCTTCTTTGAAGGGCTGCCGGGGGTGCTGGTGGAGGCGCAGGCCGCCGGCCTTAAGTGTTTTGTGTCGGATACTGTCACAAGGGAGGCGAAAGCGACGGATCTGGTGACCTACCTGAGCATAGAGCAGCCGGCAGAAAACTGGGCGAAGGAAATTTTGGAACGGGCGGACTACGAGCGCAGGAATACGGCGCAGGAATTGACGGCAGCAGGGTTTAACGTGTATACACAGGCTGGCGGATACCGTCTTTTTTATGAGAAGGGGGACAGCTCTGGCATATGAAAAAAATGTTGCTGATCGTGCCGTCCCTGCATCAGGGTGGGTCGGAAAAGGTATGTGCGATGACGGCTGTTATTTTAAAGCCCTATTTTGACGTGCAGATTGCCATTTTTGATTCCGCAAATATCGACTTTGACGTGGAAGGAATACCTGTGGCGGATCTGGGGCTGCCAAGTAAACCCGGAAAGCTTGCCAAAATCTGCAACGTGTTCCGGCGCGCCTACAGGTTAAACAGGCTGAAAAAGAGAGAGCGGATTGACATAGCCTACAGTTTCGGCCCCACGGCTAATCTGGCAAATGTCTTTGCGGGGCGGCTTTTTTCAAGGCGCGGCCCGAAATGCTGGCTGGGCGTCATGAGTTATATGGATATGGACAGCTCATGGCTTGGGCTGTTCTGTAAGCGGTCTGACAGGCTTTTGTGCTGTTCGGAGACGCTCCGGCAGATGATTGCGAAGAAGTACGCCTGCGATCATACCTATACCCTGCAGGGCTTCTTTGATATCGCGCAGATCCGGGCGCGGGCGGAGGAAGAGGAGGCGCAGATCCCGTGGGAAGATGGCAGGATCATCGTCTCCATGGGACGTGAGGACGTGGTAAAGGGTTTCTGGCATCTGCTCAAGATCTTTTCGCTGGTACATAAGGCGCTTCCGGATACCAGGCTTTTGATTATCGGAAAGGGAGCGTTTACGCCTTACCGGAAGCTGGCGGATGATCTGGGGATTGCGGACGCGGTGCATTTTGCGGGGCTTCAAAAAAATCCTTACCCTTATCTAAAGAGGGGGTCTCTTTATCTTTTGACTTCCTACTGGGAAGGGTTTCCGAACGCGCTGGTGGAGGCCATGGCGATGGGGCTTGTGGCGGTGGCCACAGACTGCATGACCGGCCCGGCGGAGATCTTTGACGGCAAATACGGGATTTTGGTGCCAAACATGGGGAAAGATCCGGATATGGACGCTTCCCACATAGAAGAGGAAGAGAAAAACACGGCGGCGCGGGTGGTTGAACTGATGCAGAACGAGGAGGAGATGGCGCGTTACAGCAGACTTTCGGTGGAGCGGGCCAGTGTTTTTTCTAAGGAAGCATATATTCGTAAGATCAGGGAATGGTCTGTTTAGGACACAGGAGGAGACATGGCACGAAAAATTGCTTTTCATTTGAACTGTTTAGAGCAGGGCGGCGCGGAACGGGTGGTGTCGAACCTGTCCAATCGTTTTGTACAGAACGGTTACGAGGTGCTTGTCGCTACGGAGTGGCAGGGCGAGGATGAATTTTGGATAGACGAGAGAGTGCGGCGCGTGCATGTGGGACTGCGGGAGGGGGATGAGAAGAAACCCCGTATTGTGCAGTTTCTTCTGCGCATCCGTTATTTGAAGCAGTTTTTGAAGAAGGAGAAGCCGGATATTCTGATCCCTTTTGCCAGAAAGGCGCTGTACCGGGGGCTTACGGCGGCCTTTTTTATCAAAATTCCGGTGATTATCTCCATACGGACGGATCCGGTGGGACATTATGACAGGCCCTTTGATAAGGTACAGATTCCGTTTCTGTTTCCGAGGGCGGACGGCTGCGTTTTTCAGACGGAGGGGGCGAGAGAGTTTTTTGCGCCGAGATTGCAGAAAAATTCCCGCATTATCTTAAACCCGTTGAATCCGAAATACATCGGCGTGCCGGAACCGGTGAAGCGGACAAAGACGGTGGTGCAGTCGGGAAGACTGGTGGATTTCAAAAATCAGGTGATGTTGATCCGCGCCTTTGACGAGGTGCATAAGAAGCATCCGGATTATGATTTGAAAATATTCGGAAGAGACACGGGGGATGGCACGAAAGAGCTTCTGGAGAAGACCATCAGAGAACTGCATGCGGAGAGTTATGTGCATTTGATGGGCGCCAGCGACAGTCTGGAGAAGGAGCTTACGGATGCGGCGCTCTTTGCTTTCAGCTCCGACTGGGAGGGGCTTCCCAACGCGCTGATGGAGGCAATGGCACTGGGACTGCCCATTGTGGCGACGGACTGTCCCTGCGGCGGGCCCCGCACAATCATGACGAACGAGGTGGATGGACTGCTGATTCCCATCAAGAACCAGAAGGCGATGGAGGAGGGCATGAACCGCCTGATCGAGGATCCGGCGCTGGCTGAGAAACTGGGCCGGAACGCGAGAAAGATCGCCGGGAGGGCAAACGACGAGGCTGTCTATGAACAGTGGCGCGACTATATAGAGGAAGTGTGCGGGGCATACCGGAAAAAGCACGGAAAATGACGACGGGAGAGGGAGACCGCGTTAAGGCACGGAGGATCATGATGGGATTTGAGACGGAGAGAAAAATAAAGCGGCCCGGAAAATATCAGTTGTTGCTTTTGCTTCCCTTTGCGTTCTGCTACGCTTTTTTCATCGTTCTGGGAGACTGGCAGAGATCCGCTCCCTACAGCAACGCGCAGAATATGGCGCGGCTGCTTTTCTGGATGGCTGTAAGTTACGGCGTTTTGCTTTTGCTGGGGGTTCTCCTGGAAAATGCAGGTGACCGTTCACAGGGACGCGGGCGGCAGGGCCGGTGGCAGGTCTGGCTTCTTTTTTCCCTGGTGTGTCTGCTGGGTTATCTGCCTTACTATCTCATGTATTTTCCCACTTGGTTTAACAATGACGCTGTGTGGCAGATGGAGCAGGCGTTGGGGATGGCGGCAAAGTCTAACCACCATCCCTACTTTCATACGCTGATTATCAAGGTATTCCTGACGGTGGGATATGGGGCGTTTCACAGCTATACGGCGGCGGTGGCGCTCTATACGTTCTTTCAGATGGCGCTTACGGCGGCGGTGTTTGGTTTTTTTCTGTATCTTATGTATCGAAGGGGTACGGGGGTTTTGCGGCTGATCCTTGCGGCCTTTTTCTATGCGCTCCTCCCGGTGAACGGGATGTTCAGCATCTGTATGGGGAAGGATGCATGGTTTACGGCGGCGTTTCTCCTCTTTTTGTGGGTGGCGCATGTCTGCGCTTCCGGTCAGGAGAACGGAAGACGCCTGTGGGCATTGTTTTTTGCGACGGGTTTGTCGGTCTGCCTCCTCAGGAGCAACGGTATTTTTATTTTCCTGGGGACGGCTTTTTTCCTGATACTGGCAGGTTTTTTTGGCAGGAAAAAGGCGGGAGCCGGGGCGGAGGAGGTTTTCAGGGAACAGAAAAACAGGTACATTTCGGTGGCGATGGTACTGCTTGCGTACATTCTCTGGCAGGGGCCGGTGCTTGGCGCACTGCGGGTAGAACCGCCGGACACCATCGAGAGCCTGACCATGCCCACACAGCATTTGCTGTGCGCCTATAAAAGGGGCGGAAGCCTGACGAAAGAGGAAGTGGGGATGCTTGAGGCGGTGGTGCCGCTTGCGCAGATCGACGACTATTACAACCCTTATCTGTTTGACATGACGAAAAATTATATTCGGGAGCACGGAAACCAACAGGTCATTGCGGATCATAAATGGGATTATGCAAAGCTCTGGCTTCGGGTGGGACTTCGCAACCCCATGTTGTATCTGGAAGCGGAAATCCGGCAGACGGCAGGATATTATGCCTTACATATTCCCCATGAGCAAATTCTTTACAGCGAATACTTTATGGTGGAGAATCCTTTCGGGATAGAGACGCAGAGGAAGCTTTTCAGCTATGACGCAAGTCTTGCCATGAGCGCGTTTTTACAGTGGTTTCAGGAAGCCTATAACAAAGTGTGGAGTCTGGGAATGAACACGTGGCTTTTGCTTGCCGCGTTTGCATGCGCGCTTTACAGAAGGCGGAATGCGTTTGGCTTCGTGCCCTGTATCATGCTGCTAGTGAGTCTGCTCTTGGCGACTCCGGTTTACAATGAGTTTCGCTATGCCTACGGGGTGTTCGTGGCGCTGCCGCTGTTATTCAGCCTGAGTTTTGGAAAAGGAACGGAAGAGAATGGACAATAAACGAAAAAAATGGTACAGGCCGGCGCTTTTTCTCCTGCCGGTACTCCTTTTTATAGGGTGCGTCAACTGGTATGTGGATTCCTATGCGCTTTTGCGCGTCACCTATGACGGAATTGCCGCGCAGATGGCGGCAGGGAAGAACGCAGAGGGACTGGAGGAGTCTGACTATAATGACAGAAATCTGCTGCTGGCACGCCTGAAAGGGCAGGAAGAGCCGTTTCAGACCATGATTCTGGGCTCCAGCAGGGTTTACACCTTCGACCATACCATGTTTGGGACGGATTCTTTTTACAATGCGGGACTGTCGGAGGCGACGATCTATGATCTGCTGGCAGTTACGGGCATTCTGGTACAGCAGGATAAACTGCCGGAAACCATGGTGATCGGGGTGGATCCGTTTCTCTTCAATGTAAGCCACGACGATGAGAAGTGGGAGGAACTGCAATCCTATGTGCTCTATATGGGACTTATCATAGATGGAAAGTGGAGCGAAGAGGCGCTGGCTCCGGAGAAGAACACGGGCAGGGACTACGCGAAGGCGCTTTCTCTCGATTATTTTCGCTACAATGTGACGCTGCTTCCCGAAAAGAAGCGGTTTGCCGTTTCTTACACGGACGACTGGGTGACGGACGGATATCTCAAACATGCTGACGGAAGTGTCAGTTACCAGCGGGAACTTCGCGAAGTGAAGGCAAAGGACGTGGAGGAGATGACAAGGCAGGCAATGGAGGAGCATGTGGTCTACCGCATGACGGATTACGCAGAGATCGACGAGGATCATTTTTGGCGGTTTTCTGCGCTGATTGACTACCTGCAGGGAGCGGGCGTGGAGGTCATTTTATACTTGCCACCCTATTCGCCCATGATGTATAATTACATAGAATCTGAGGAGGCCTTCCAGATTACGCTGGAAGTGGAAGAAAAAATAAAGAATCTGGCGGTAGAGAAGGGAATCGCGCTCTACGGCTCCTATGATCCGGCAGGATGCGGCCTTGCAATGACGGATTTGTATGATCTTTACCATGTGAAGGCGGAGAAAACGCAGGATACCTATTATCCCGTGATTTCCGCGAGGGAGTGACCTGAAAATATGAAAGCGAACGTTACATACTGGCTGGACGAGACGGCAAAGCGTTTCCCGGACAAGACAGCTTATGCAGATGAGAAGAAGGAGATTACCTTTGGCGAACTTCGTGAGAGGGCGAGGGATATCGCCTGTGAACTGACACAGAGAGGCCTGTTTAAGAGGCCTGTCGCCATATTTCTGGAAAAGGGTGTCGATGTGCTTGTCTCCTTTATGGGGGCGGCCTATAGCTGTAATTTTTATTCTCCCATTGATGTGGACATGCCGGGAAGCCGTGTCAACAAGATCCTGGAGGTTTTGGAGCCCTCGGTCGTTATCACTACGGCGGCTTTAAAAGATGTTTTTGCGGCATATGACTATAAAGGCGATTTTCTTTTGCTGGAGGAAATCTTTTCCGCACAGGACAGAGACCGGGCAAAGGAAGAAAAGCTGGAGGAGGCGCGCAGACGCGGCATTGACACAGATCTTTTGTATGTGCTGTTCACGTCAGGCTCCACGGGCGTGCCCAAGGGTGTGACCATCAATCACCGGGCGGTGATCGACTACATTGACTGGGTGACGGAAACCTTTGCAATTACGGAGAAGGACAGCTTCGGCAATCAGGCGCCTTTCTACTTTGACAATTCCATTCTGGATATTTACAGCACCTTAAAGACGGGTGCAACGACCTATATTATTCCGAGAAATCTTTTTGCCCAGCCAGTTCCCCTGCTGGAATATTTGAAGGAAAAGAAGATTAACACGATTTTTTGGGTGCCTTCGGCGCTGATCGTGGTGGCGAAGTTGAAGGCTTTTCGGAATGTAGATTTGTCAGATACCCTGAAAAGGGTGCTGTTTTGCGGCGAAGTGATGCCAAACAAGCAGCTTAATGTGTGGCGGAAATTTCTGCCGGATGTGCAGTATGCGAATCTCTACGGGCCTACGGAGATCACGGATGCCTGCACTTATTATATTGTTGACCGTGCGTTTTCAGACGAGGAGCCGCTTCCCATTGGCTTCCCGATGCCGAACACGGATATTCTTGTTTTAAATGAGAAAGATCAGCCGGTGACGGGGGAGGAACCTGGCGAGCTCTGTGTCCGGGGCACATCCCTGTCTATGGGATACTATAAAAATCCGGAGAAGACGAGGGAAGCCTTTGTGCAGAATCCCCTGAATCAGGCGGTGCCGGAGTTCATTTACCGGACGGGGGATATCGTCAAATACAACGAGCGCGGGGAGATTATTTATCTCTCGCGGAAGGATTTCCAGATTAAGCATATGGGACACAGGATTGAACTGGGAGAGATCGAGACGGCGGTGTCGTCCCTGGAAGAAATTTCCCTTTGCTGCTGTCTCTATGACGAGAAGCGCCAGAAGATCGTGCTCTTTATCGAGGAGGAGCTGGATAAAGCATATATCAATGAAAGAATATCCCGTCTGGTGCCGGAGTACATGCTGCCGAATAAGCTGGTCAGGGTGGAGAAAATGCCCATTAACTTAAACGGCAAGATTGATCGGGTGAAGCTGAAAGAATATATTGCGGGGTAACTGTATGAAGAAGGATTTTGAGAGAGTCGTGGTGATCGGCTATGGCAAGGCAACTGGTGAGATCCTGAAATATACGGCGGACAGGCAGGCGGATTACGGTTACCGGCTGGAATTTATCGAACATGAGCTTCACGCCCTGAGCATCACCGGGCAAATCTGTGAGGAGAGGGGCATTCCGTTTTCCTCTCTGCCGGATAAACGGAAACTCGGCGCTTATCTGGGTGAAATAGAGGAGAAAACCCTGATTGTTTCCGCCAGCAACAATTACCTCTTTCCGGCTTCGCTGGTGGAGCGGGAAAACATCACGATCATCAATTTCCACAATGCGCTTTTGCCCGATTATCCCGGAAGAAATGCGCCGAGCTGGGCGATCTATCAGGGGGAAACGCAGACGGGTATCACCTGGCATTATGTGACGGCTGGCGTCGATGAGGGAAATATTATCATACAGAAAACCTGTGAGATCGGCTCTGACATGAAGGCATATGAACTGGCGGAGCGGCTGATGGAGCTGGCATACGAGGCATTTTCCGAGTGCTTTGACGCAGTTCTTTCGGAGCGTGCAGAGGCGAAACCGCAGGCGTTTTCGTCAAACCGGAGGATGTACCGTTCCACGGAGGTGCCAGGGGGCGGGTTTTTCAGTCTGAAGGAGACGCCGGAGAAAATTTACCGGCTGCTTCGCAGCGTGGATTATGGGAAAACGGGTGTTTTTCCGCCGTTACAGACAGAAGTGGACGGAGAGCGGGCGGAAATTCTGCGGTATCGGAAGATTGCGCCGGAGAAGAAAAAGGATGAGGCGGACATGCTTTATCTGCCCCTTGCGGATGGCAGCCTGTTAAAGATAAAATATAGCAGCCGCAAATGAAAATGGAGGATACATAATAATGGAAGAGAAAGTATTGGAAATCTTGGAGGAGTACTGCGAGGAAGCCCTCGATTACACGGGAGAAAACATGATGGAGGAGGGTGTGATTGATTCCTTCACCGTGATCAACATTGTGAGCGAACTGGAAGATGTCTTTGATATTGAAGTTGACGCCAAGTATGTGGTGGCTGAGAATTTCCGGAATAAAGAGGCGATTATTGATCTGGTAAAACGTTTACTGGACGAGTAGTTGGAGGAACAGATGCAGCTTTTATCGAGCGGTTTTGTGATACTCTGGGTGATCTGTTTTGCCCTGTATTATCTGGTGCCTGAAAAATGGCAGTGGATGGTTTTGGCTGTGGCGAGCTGCCTGTTTTATGTGATTGGTACGGGCGGATTTCCGGCGGGTCTGCTTCTGACGGGAGCGGGGGCATACGCCTGCGGGATTTATCTGAAACGAAGTCTGTTGTCGCAGGGACAGGCGCTTGCGTCGTGTGCCGATAAAGAGAAGAAAAAGACGGTGAAACAGGGATTTGAGAGGCGCAGGAAACGCGTTCAAATCCTTTATTTTGTGTTCAGCCTTGGAATCCTGCTCTTCACGAAATATATAACGGTGATGCCGCTTGGTGTCTCTTTTTACACGCTGACGGCCATCGGTTATGTGGTGGACGTGGGGCGGGAGCAGTGTGAGGCGCAGGATAATTTTCTGAAATTTCTATTGTATCTGGCATATTTCCCGGCGATCACACAGGGGCCTTTCCATCGCTATGGGAAACTGCAGGGAGAATTTGAGAGACCCCATGTCTTCGACTATGAGCGGATGCTCTTCGGCGTACAGCGGTTTGTCTGGGGTGCGTTTAAAAAACTGGTGATTGCAGACCGGATCAATCTCTTTGTGGGCAATGTGTTCGGAGGCGGCGGGGACGCTGTGCCTGGCAGCATTTATGCGGTGGCGGTGGTTCTCTATATGCTGCAGCTCTACGCGGATTTCTCCGGTTATATGGATATGGCGCTGGGAGTTAGTGAAACTTTTGACATCATTCTGCCGGAAAACTTTAAGCGGCCTTACTTTTCCAGGTCGGTGGCAGAGTTCTGGCGCAGATGGCACGTAACGCTGGGAATGTGGTTTAAGGATTACGTGATGTTTTCTTTTGTCATGTCCTCGCCCGGCCGCAAGATCGGCAAGAATGCGAAGAAGAGATGGCCAAAGCTGGGGAAATATGCGACGGGAATCATCGGCACCATGCTCGTCTGGCTGATGACGGGCGCATGGCACGGCAGAACCGTGAGTTATCTTTTGTGGGGTGTTTACTACGGCGTCATTATGTGCGTGTCTCTGGTGCTGGAGCAGCAATATGTCCGGTGGAGAGAGAGGCTTCACATAAAGGAAGGGAAGTTCTATGCGCTGTTTTGTATGGCAAGAACGTGGGTAATTGTCTTTCTTGCGGATGTGCTGATACGCTCGGAGAGCCTTTCCCAGGCGGGGGAGATCTACCGTTCCCTTTTGATGGATTTTCGTCTGCGGGAGGGGATTTTTGGTGTGACCTCCTACGGATTGAGTAAATATGGTTTCCTGCTTTTGTTTGCGGCCTGTCTGCTGTGGTTTGCGGTTTCCGTGCTGGAGGAACAGGGAAAGGATGTGCGCCGCGTCCTGGCGGCACGCCCGATGCTTGTCAGGTGGGGGTGCTATTACGGGGTGGTACTGCTTTTGATTATCACCGGGATTTATGGCGGAAGCTATGATACGGCGGCGTTTTTGTATCAAAGTTTTTAAAGGAGTGTAACGTTGAAAGGGAAAAAGGTTACGGGAATTCTTGCTTCGATAGCGTGTGTTATTATAATTGCGTCAACAGTGGGTGTAATTGCCATTGGGGCGGGTTATACGGTACTCAGCGGGGACGATTTTACCCACGGCGTGAGAGTGGGCGCGTTTCATGTCTCGTTTCCGAAATATTTTGCCGCATCCCTGTTGTATGTGAAAGATCTGTACATGGACTGGCAGGGCACTTTTTTTGCCATGTTTCTGCAGGCGTTTCTCTCGCCGATCAACAATTTTGGTCTTCCGCAGCTACGGGCGGTGATGGTGGGGAACGCGCTTTTTTTCTTCGCGGCGTTTTTTGCCCTGCTGTGGGCAGGATTCTCCTTCTTTCGGGCGGATTCGGATCGGTTTGCCAAAGAATTGGTTTCGGAGGAAAAAAGGCTGGCGCTCCTGCGGCTTATCATTGTGACTATTTTTTTGGTGGCGATAGCAAACGCGGATGTCTATGCGGAGATCTGGTTCTGGTATTCCGGCGCGGTGGCATACAGCATACCCCTCTCTTTCCTGCTTGTGGCGTTGACGCTGTTTCTTCTTATAAATAAGGAGGAGACAAAGAGCCGGAGAAAGACGGGCTATACAGTCTGTGCGGGGATTTTACTTTTCCTGTCGTCCGGCGGTTCCCTTGCGGTGGCGGGAGCCGGCTGTTATACGGCGCTTCTGTTGACGGCGGCCTTTTTCCTGCTGTCCCGTAAGGTATCGGTTTATAATGTGGCGATTCTGGCGGCGGGGGTGGCAGGCGCCCTGATCAATGTGGCGGCGCCCGGCAATTTTGCCAGGCACGATGGAACGGCGGGAGCGGGTCTGCATTTCGGGAAGGCGTTTGTGTATACGGTGCGCATGTTTGTGGAGGAGAGCGGGCGGCTTTTCAGGGAAACCTTGTTTGGCCTGGCGTTTCTTCTCATGATTGCTGCAGGCCTGTATCTGGCGGGAAAATGCAGGATTGCCCTGAAAGAGTACGGTGTGATTACGGCACTTGCACTGGCGGCGGGGCTTGTGGCGTACTTTCCCGTGGCCCTGGGATATGGGAGCTATTATATACCAAACAGATGTTATTTTATAATCGACACAGCCCTTGTCATTTCGCTGCTGAATCTGGCACTGTTTGCGGGTATTTGTCTTCACAGATGTTGCGGACTGCCTGCGGACGCAAGGAGCATAGCGGTTTTATTATATGTCTGTTTGGCGGCAGCGATTGTAAGCCCTTTGTCTGTCGAAGAGATGCCGCTTTACAGGGTGGCGCGCTCGGTGCACAACGGAAGCTATCGGGAGTATTACGGAAAATGTGTGGGTATTTACGACTATCTGGCAACCTGTCCGGAAGAGGAGGTTGTGCTGGAAATGCCGGAGTATATTGAGGATTTCGAGTGCTTTTATTTCGATGAGGACGAGGACGGCTGGGTGAATCAGGGCATTGCGGCGTATTATGGGAAAAAATCGGTGAGGCGCGCGCAGTGAACCGCGCAGCTCTCAGAGAATTGTTTCGTAATTCCTGTATAAATATGGTATACTATGAAAAAAGAAAAGGCGGAGGCAACCATGTTTTCATTTGACGACTACAGAGAAATCATCAGAATCATAAAATCCACGGGCAGACAGTGCGGTTATGCGGAAGCGTTAAACAGAGATTCCTTTATCATTATGCGCCATGATGTGGAGTACAGTGTGGAAAGGGCGTGGCAGCTCGCCAAGGTGGAGCAGAGCATGGACTTTACTTCCACTTTCTTTTTTCAGTGGACGAACAATTCCTACAATATCTTATCCAGGAAAAATATGGACATTATCAGGGACATGCATGAGAGGGGACAGCATATCGGTCTGCATTTCGCCCTGAACGGCATGACGGACATGGAACAGATCAGAAAGCGCATCCGTATGGAGATTGCGATTCTGAGCGAGATGTTTGGCTTTGAAATCACGGAATTTTCCGTACACAGGCCCTCCAAGGATGTGCTCAGGGAAAACATCAAACTGGATGGCATCTTAAATGCGTATCAGGATGATTTTTTTACTTTTGCAGATAAGATAACGGATGATACTAAATTAAACGTAAAATACATGTCGGACGCGAACCATATCTGGCGGTACGGCTATCCGGACGAGGCAAATATCACAGGCTATGATAAGGTGCAGATTCTGGTTCATCCCTTTGCCTGGTGTAAGGAGGGGTATGATAATTTCGGGAATTACAAGGCGCTTTTGCAGGAGAAGTATGTGGAGTTGGTGGAATCTGTAGATAATGAGTGCAAGGATTTTGGCGAGTATAAGGATTATTTTTTGAGCAAGGACGTAAAATAGGAGAACTTGACATGTGCGGAATATGCGGATACATCAGAAAGAGGGAGATCACCCTTGAAAAGCTGAGGCAGATGAATGATACGATGTATCACAGAGGCCCGGATGACGCCGGGGCGGAAACTTATCCGGTGTCCGGCGGCTATCAGTTGGGGCTGGCGCAGAGGCGACTTGCGATTATGGATCTCTCTTCTCTGGGGCATCAGCCTATGCACTCGGACAACGAGCGGGTTGTTCTGGTCTATAACGGAGAAATCTACAATTTCAGAGAACTCAGAGAAGAGCTGGCGGACTATCCCTTCCGATCGGACTGTGATACGGAGGTTATCATAGCCGCCTATTTAAAATGGGGCATTTCCTGCGTGAATCGTTTCAACGGGATGTTTGCCATTGCGCTTTATGACAGGGAGGAGGAGGCTCTTTACCTGATTCGTGACCGTGTAGGTAAGAAACCTCTCTACTACTGGTATGAGCAGGGTGAGCTGGTGTTCGCATCCGAGTTAAAGCCTATCATGGCATGCCCGGATTTTCAGGGGAGGATCGACAGAGGCGTGCTCTCCCGCTATTTGTTCCAACAGTATATCAACGCGCCGGAGAGTATCTATGAACATGTTTACAAGCTGGCGCCCGGCGCGATTCTCCGTTTTCAGGGCGGTCAGACCAGAATCTGGAATTACTGGAGCGTGCGCGAGGCATACGAGGGGGCGTCGAAGTTTCCGGTGGAAAGTTACGAGGAGGCGAAAGAACAGTTAAAGGCGCTTCTGAAACGTGCCGTGTCGCTTCGCATGATTGCGGATGTACCGTTGGGGACTTTTTTAAGCGGCGGTTATGACTCTTCCCTGGTGACGGCTCTGGCGCAGGAACATTCTTCGAAGCCGGTCAAGACTTTTTCCATTGGATTTCATGAGGAGAAATATAATGAGGCAGCCTATGCCAAAGCGGTGGCTTCCTATCTGGGAACGTCGCACACGGAGCTGATGATCGACGAGGCGGATATGCTTCGTCTGGTGGAGAGTATTCCGAAATACTATGATGAGCCCTTTGCCGACCCCTCCCAGATTCCGACGATGTTAGTCTGCAAGCTGGCGAGAGAACAGGTGACCGTGGCGCTTTCTGGCGACGGCGGGGACGAGTTTTATTGTGGCTACCATATTTACGGGAAAGTGGCACAGGCGCAGAAACTGGATAAGCTCGGGGCTGTGGTGCATGGTTTGTGCAGCCTGCCGGGATGCAGACAGCTCCATGTACAGGACAGGCTTCCCTTTAAGGCGCGGGTGATTGCGGGAAACAGAGACAGGGAGACAAAGACCCAGTTTGCCGCGGGAAATTATCCGGGGATGGCGCGCGCTATGGTGGGGGAGCTCCCTGCGGGGAAGTGCGCCCTGCCGGTACACTATCCCGTTGAGAGCAGCTATCCGGTTAAGGACTGGCAGATCTGCCGGATGCTTTTGGATATGGACACCTATCTGCCGGGGGATATTCTATGCAAGATGGACAGGGCATCCATGAAATATTCTCTCGAGGCGAGATGTCCGATTCTGGATCCGGATGTGATGGACTTCTCCTATCGGATTCCTCACCGGTATAAGTACGCGGCGGGCGACAAGAAACATATTCTGAAAGAGATTGCCTATGACTATATTCCGAGAGAACTGCTTGAGCGTCCCAAGAAAGGATTCGGTGTTCCCCTCGATAAATGGCTCAGAGGCCCACTGAAAGAACGCTTGTTATGTTACGCGGATTATGACTTTGTAAAACGTCAAAACATATTCGATGCATCGTGCGTGTCAAAGATGGTGAAGCGATATGTGGAGACCGGAGACAGGGGGGCATCCACAGGAGAAAATTATTCCCGGCTGACATGGGCATACTTTGTCTTTCAACAGTGGTATGAGAGTTTTCATGGAAGCCATAACGTGTGGGATATGATAAAATGAACAGATTGCGCATGTTATTTTGAGGAAAATAAAAAATAATTTTCAGAAAATAAAATGAGTTATCAAAATATTCAGACAGACGAAAATAAATGAAAATTTAATTAAAAAAAGAAATTTTGCCGTTTTCCGACGAAAATGCAGGATTAAATCAAGAAAAATGGGTGTTATGGTCGAAAAATGAAGGATTTTATGCAAGCCTATGAATGAGAAAAATGCGGAGAAAAAATTGGCGTTCTATATTGGTTCACTCAGCAAGGGCGGAGCAGAACGCGTGTTTGTAAATCTGGCGGGGTACTTTCAGGAGGAGGGATATCGTGTCGTCATGGTGACACAATACCAGAGGGAGGAGGAGTATGTTCTTCCAGATGGCATTGAGAGAATCCTGTCTGATATCGGAGAAGAAAAAGTGTCCGGAAGCAGGATCGTCAATTTCTTCCGGCGGCTGGATAAATTACATGCGATATGGAAAGAACAGAAACCGGATTTGGTGTTGTCCTGCATTGGAAAAAATAATTTTATGGCCGTTGTCACCGCCATGGGAACGAAAACAAAGTCTGTGGTCTCGGTGGTGGGGGAGGCGAAGGAGGAATATCCGGGCAGGGGGATGCGCATGCTGGCGGATTTTCTCTTTTCCCGCGCGGCGGGGGTCATTTTACAGACGGAGAGATCCCGGTCATTCTTCTGCAAAAAAGTGGGAAAGAAGGCGGTGATCCTGCCCAATTCCCTGAATCCTGCCTTTATCAGGCCAAGGTATGAGGGAGAGCGGGAGAAGAAAATCGTGTCTGTGGGACGCATGGACGCCAACAAGAACCATGAGATGCAGCTTCGCGCTTTTGCAGCTTTGCAGGATAAATATCCCGAATATGAGCTTGTGATCTACGGGGACGGGGAGCTGCGCGCTTATATAGAAGAAACGGCAGAGAAGATCGGTGTTGGGGCACGGGTTTTTCTCCCAGGTATCGTGCCCGATGTAGCGGCACATATTGAGAGGGCGGCCCTGTTTTTGCTCACTTCTTATTCGGAAGGGGTTTCCAATGCCCTGATTGAGGCGCTGGCACTGGGGCTTCCTGTGATTGCCACGGATGTGCCGAGCGGCGGCACGGAGGAGCTGATGACGAATGGCAAAAACGGTCTTGTCATTCCTGCGGGGGATTTGGAAGCGCTCACGGGCGCCATGGATAAGATGTTGGGAGATGCGGCTTACGCGGATGCGCTCGGCAGGGAGGCTGCAAAGATTCAGGAGAGGCTTTCACCGGAGCGTGTGAATCCGCGGTGGAAGGCTTATTTTGAGGAAATCATAAATGGATAACAAACGTAATTATAAAACGCCCATACAGATTTTTTTGTTTCTCGCGATATTTCTTGCGCTTCTTTTGCCTGTTTCCTATATGGTGCGGACAAACGGGGACGTGAAGGATCGCTTTGCGGGTTTTTATGCCGAAAAGAAGGATTCTCTGGATGTCATCATGATTGGTTCAAGTCCCGTATTTCCTTACTATGCGGCGCCGAAGCTCTGGGGGGAGACGGGAATCGCCATGTATCCGCTTTCCACCAACGTACAGCGGCCCGCGGCCATGCGGTATCTGGTGGAGGAGGCGGAGAAGACCCAGTCGCCATCGCTCTATATCTTTGAGATGCGTATGTTTACGATGGAAGAGGAAGGCCTGATGGACAATATGGCTTACACGCGCGGCGTGACGGATAATCTGCGCTATTCGCCTCTGCGGGCGAGGGCGATACAGGGACTGGTGCCGGCGGACGATGAGGAAGGCCGTTTAAGCTATTATCTGGATATCATGAAGTACCATACCAACTGGAAAATGCTGGCACTCCCCTCGGAGTGGGCCAATATGTTCTATCACCACAGCCATCCTCTGAAAGGCTATACCTTCCGGGATGAGGTGGGGCCCCAGCCGATGCCCTCCTGCGGCGGCGACAGGGGTGTCATGGCCATGCCGGGGGAGCAGGAGGCGTATCTGCGGGAGCTGATCGCGTATCTGCAGGAGGAAGAAAAGGAGGCGCTGTTTATCGTCTCTCCTTACGGGGAGTCTTTGGAGGAACAGCGGATGTTCAACTATATGGCGGAAATTGTGGAAGACAGCGGCTATTCTTTTCTCAATATGAACGATTACTACGACGAGATCGGGATTGTCTTTGAGGAGGACTTTGCAGATTATGGCAGCCATACCAACGCGGTGGGCGCGGAGAAGTGCACGGATTTTCTTGAAAAATATTTGAAGGCTCATTATGGCCTCTCTGACCACCGTGGAGACGCTTCTTATGATTCGTGGGACAATTCCTATACTCTTTGGCAAAAACGGCAGGATGAGGCTGTTAGGACGGTTAGAGAGCGTATTGCAAATGAAGATTACGCGGAAGTGACTGAGGAATAGATGAGATGAGAAAGGAAATGTAACACATGTGTGGAATTGCGGGCTTTTGTAATTTTCACGGAGATTGGCAGAAGAATATCGAGCGGATGTGCGACAAAATGTACTACCGCGGGCCGGACGCCGCAGGCGTATGGGCTTCCGATGACCACAGGGTAGTGCTTGGACACAGGCGGCTTGCGATTGTGGATCTGACCCCGACCGGAGCGCAGCCTATGCTGTCCCATGACGGCAGATATGTGATGGCGTACAACGGGGAGATCTATAATCATACCGACATCAGGAAAAAACTGTTGGCGGAGGGAAAGGTATCTGCCTTTCGGGGAACTTCGGATACGGAGACGCTTTTAGAGGCTGTCGCCGCGTACGGGTTGACGTATGCACTGAAAATGGCAAAGGGAATGTTTGCGATTGCGTTGTTTGACCAGCAAGAACATACGTTATTTCTGGCTCGCGACAGAGTTGGAGAAAAGCCGTTGTACTACGGAATATTAAAAGACGATATAAATAATGATGGCAACGACGGCAGCTTTGTGTTTGGTTCCGACCTTAATTCGATTGCGTCGCTTGATGGATTTACCAATTCGGTCAACGTAGATATATTGGGCGATTACATGCGTTATGGTTACATTCCTGCACCGTTTTCCATCTATCGCGGAATTTGGAAGCTAGAACCGGGGAAAATATTAAAGGTTAAATCACCATTTGATAAACCAGAAATTTCCAGCTATTGGTCGATGGTCGAAACGGCAGTTTTTGGGCAGAAAAATCCCTTCCGTGGAAATGAGGCGGAAGCGGCAGAAGAGCTGGAGCGGCTTTTGAGAAATGCCATCGCCGGACAGATGGTTGCGGATGTGCCGGTAGGCGCTTTTCTCTCCGCGGGAATCGACAGCAGTACGGTGGTGTCGCTGATGCAGGCACAGAGCGCGCAGAAGGTCAGAACCTTTACGATAGGCATGGGGGAGGAACAGTACAACGAAGCGCCCGTTGCAAAGGAGATTGCCGCAAGGCTCGGAACCGAGCACACGGAAGTCTATATCACGGAGGAGGATGCGAAAAGCGTGATTCCTTCTTTGAGCGCTATGTTTGGAGAGCCCTTTGCGGATTCGTCCCAGATTCCCACATACCTTGTCAGTAAGATTACCAGAGAACATGTGACGGTGTCCCTGAGCGGGGATGGCGGGGACGAGTTGTTCTGCGGATATAACACCTATTATTCGATTGACCGCATCTGGAATAAGATGAGAAAGCTTCCCTATCCGTTTCGCAGGGCGGCTGCGGATGTACTTGGTATGTCAGCCGGTCTGTTCAGGCATGCGCCGCTTGCCACAAGGGCGAGGCTTCTGGGGGCGCGTTCCGTGGAGGATATGTACCTGCGCTCGGAGATCGGCGAGGGGCTAAGATTGGTGAAGAGGCAGTCTGGCAGCGTCGTTTCTGGTTTTGGCGTGTGGGACGCGATACAGACCAGAGAGGCGGGGCGGACATGGATGGATGTTTATCCGTCGGGACTTCTGGAGGAATCGCAGCATAATTTGATGCTGATGGATCTTCTGATGTATCATCCTGACGATATCTTAAATAAGGTGGACAGAACGGCCATGGCGGTTTCCCTGGAGACGAGAGTGCCTATGCTTGACCGGGACGTGGTAGAGTTTGCGTGGACACTGCCGCTTGCCTACAGACAGGGCGGCGGGGTCAGCAAGAAGATTCTGAGGGACATTCTTTACCGTTATGTGCCCCGTGAGTTGATGGAGCGACCCAAAAAGGGATTTTCCATTCCGCTTCACCGTTGGCTGAAGCAGCCGGGACTCAGAGAGTGGGCGGAGAGCCTTCTTGCCCCTTCTCTTTTGGAAGAACAGGGATTGCTTGAAACGGCTGCAGTGAGAAAATTATGGGATGATTATATAATACGAAATGTCTGGAGGCCGCAAATTTGGTACATTTTGATGTTTCAGGAGTGGTTAAAAGAGGAGAAAATTAAATCTTGATTCAATAAAATACATCTGATAAACAGGCGGAAACGTGTGTTACAGAAGAAAAATCTTATTTTGCAAAAGAATTTCATAACAGTAGATTAGCGTTATTTATTACAGACTATAGCGACAAACTATAGATGTGATACAGAATACCATATGAAATTAAATATGAACTCCGAAGAAACTATGTAAGAGTAAAGAGACGGGAGAGACAGCAGTGGAAATTTTAGATCAGTACCGGCCGCCCGAATTGCATAGGGATGAACAGAATGAATTGATTTCTGTCATCATTGCCGCCTACAATATAGAAGCCTATATTGAGAGGGGGGTTCGTTCGGTCTGCGGGCAGACCTATCGCAATCTGGAAATCATCGTGGTGGACGACGGCTCTACGGATGCCACCGGGCGCATACTCGATAAGCTGGCAAAGAGCGACGGGCGTATACAGGTGATCCATGAGGAGAACGGCGGGCTTGCCCATGCAAGAAATACGGGGATCGCGAGAGCGAAGGGAAGCTGCATCGGTTTTGTGGATGGAGACGACTGGATTGATCCGGATATGTATGAAAAGCTGTTTTCCGCGCTGCGGGACAAGCGGGCGGACATTGCGGTATGCCGTTACCGCCAGATTTCCCATACGAAAACTTTTGACGAGTCGGTGGACAGAGCGGTACTCTTTGAGGGGCAAGAGGCGTTAGCGGCTTACGTGGAGGAGCGGAAGGAATTTGCAATCCAGAATGCGGCGTGGAATAAACTTTACCGGAGAGAATTTCTCCCCGAAACACTTTTTCCGGAGGGACGCTGGTATGAGGATATTGTGTTTACCACAGAGGCGCTGGCGCGTGCCGGACGTTGTATTTACCTTGACATTGCCCTGTATAACTATATAATAGACAGAGAGGACAGCATCATGAACCGGCGGATCAACTCGCGCACTTTTACCGATCAGATTCCGGCCTATTATGAGAAGACGAAACTGTTGCAGAATTTGGGCAGAGAGGATTTGGCGCTGATTCATGACTATTTTTTTTATAAAAGACTTTTGCTCTTCTATGGGGATATTGCAAAGGTGGGGGACAGTGAAGGTTACCTGTCAAAGCTGGAGGAGATTCTGAGAAGAGACAGGAAACGGGCGGAAAGCTCTTTTGCGGTGTCCGCTGCAGATCCGAGGGACAGGAAAAATCTGAAACGCTTTTACCACTCTCCGGCGGCATATTGCAGGAAACTGCAGTGGGACGGGCAGGTGGTGATTCCCTGTAAGGTATGGGTGAAAAAGCTGTTGGGTAAATATAAATAACAACTGTTTTATAAAGGGTAAAGATGGTAATTATACAGCTTGCGGGCGGCCTGGGCAACCAGATGTTCCAGTACGCCCTATATTTGCAACTGAAAAGCCTTGGCAGGGAGATAAAAATTGACGATGTGTCCGGTTTTGTGGAGGATGCGCAGAGAGAACCTGCCCTTGCGCCTTTCGGTATCACTTACGAGCGGCCGGCGAAAAAGGAACTTCAAAAGATGCTTGACTCCTCCATGCTGCCGTGGCAGAGGGTGAGGCGTAAGCTCCTTGGCAGGCATAAGAAATCTTATTTTGAGGAGAGCAAGCTGTTTATTCCGGAGGTACTGACCTGGGATGACATATATTTGGAAGGCTATTGGCAGTCGGAGCGGTATTTTGGGGCAGTGACGGATCAGGTGAGGGAAGCCTACGATACGGACAGGCTGATTGCCTGGCTGAGGCGGGAAGGCATGTGGGAAAAAGAAACAGGAAGCAAATCTGCCGCGCAGTATTTACAGGAAATAGATAACGAGTGTTCTGTAAGCATACATGTCCGTAGAGGGGATTATCTGACGCCGGATAATCAGGCGCTCTTTGGAGGTATCTGTACGGACGCCTATTATATGGAAGGAATCCGTCAGATGAGAGAACGGTATCCACAGTGCCGGTTTTATCTTTTCTGCAACGATAAGGAGTGGGAAAGCGGCGGAATGTGGAGCGGGGATGACATCGAGAGAGTGGCGCTGTCGGGAAACCGCCGGGATGTCGATTACGCGGAGTTTGTGCTGATGAGCCGGTGCAGGCATCATATTCTGGCAAACAGCAGTTTTAGCTGGTGGGCTTCCTATTTGAATCCGGGGCGGGAAAAGACGGTCTTTGTGCCGGATCGGTGGCTGAACGGAACGGACTGCAGGGATTGTTACCGCGAAGACATGCAGAAAATTGTCGGTTGATTTGTATATATTAAGGAAGGGATACATGATTTATGAGAGATACCGCGAAAGGAAACGAACAGGAAAAGGTAGGATTGCTCCGCAAAATTGCATATCTTTTCGACAAAAGGCAGTTGATACAACTGGCGGGTCTCGCAGTTCTTATTCTGATCGGCGGTACATTGGAGACGCTGGGTGTGTCCATGATGCTGCCGCTGGTGCAGGCGATTATGTCGCCGGACAAAATTATGGACAATGAACTGGTGGCCAGTATCGTTGCTTTTCTTCATATTGATTCTTCGCGAAATCTGATTCTCTGGCTGTTGGGTGCGACGATTTTTCTCTTCATTTTCAAAAACGCTTATCTTTTGTTCCAGACTTATGTGCAAAATACTTTTGTGACCAGAAATCGAAACCGAATGATCAGCCGGGTTATGCGGGAATTTTTGAACAGGCCCTATGAGGATTATCTGGGGGCGGATATTCCCACGGTGTTTCGGCTGACGGACAGCGATATCCCAAACGCTTTTCAACTGATTCTGGTGTTAATTCAAATGACCACGGAAATCGTGGTGGCAGTGTCGATCTGTCTTGTGCTGGTGGTGTGGGTGAGTCCGGCGATCTCGATCGGCTGTGCCGTCCTCTTTTTGGGAATGACCCTGATGATTACGAAGGTATTAAAGCCCCGCCTGAATGCCATCGGCAGAAAGAATCAGGCGATTCAGTCGCGGATTGCAAAATGGCGCATTCAGTCCATATACGGTTTGAAGGACGTAAAGGTGCTGCACAGGGAAGAATTTTTTGTGCGCAATTATTATGAAAGCGGCGCGGTTGGCGCTAATGTGGCGAGAAACTATGCGGTTTTGAACAACACGCCAAGACTTTTGATCGAGACGGTCTTTATCGCGGCGATGCTGTCCTTTATCTTTATCTTTATGGTGCAGGGCGGCGATATCACCGTGTTATTTTCACAGCTCACTGCTTTTGCGGCGGCGGCTGTCCGCGTGATGCCGGCGACGAACCGCATCAACACCTATCTGTCGGAAATCGCTTACGCACAGCCCTGTCTGGATTATCTGTATGAGAATTTGACGGAGAATATGAAGCAGGATGTAAACGGCAGTGTGACGGGGCTTACGGGAGAGCAGGAGCGGGAGAAACAGCCGCTTATGCTGACGGACAGGATTGTGTTGGATCATATCAGTTTTACCTACCCGAATACGGACAAGCCTATCTTCACGGATGCCCATATGGAAGTTAAAAAGGGACAATCGGTGGGTATCATGGGGCCTTCGGGAGCGGGAAAATCTACGATTGTGGACATATTGCTGGGGCTTTTGCATGTACAGGCGGGAACGATCACCTGTGACGGCAGGGATATTTTTGAAAATTACCCTTCCTGGCTTTCAAAGATTGGCTATATCCCCCAGTCTATCTACCTGATCGACGAGTCCATCAGGGATAACATCGCTTTTGGCATCGACGCTGACCGGATTGACGACAAGCGGATTTGGGAGGTGCTGGAGGAAGCCCAGCTCAAGAGTTTTGTGGAGGAACTTCCGGAGGGACTGGAGACCACAATTGGTGACAGGGGCGTCAGAATTTCCGGCGGACAGAGACAGCGTCTTGGTATTGCAAGGGCTCTTTATCACAACCCGGAGATATTGGTGTTCGACGAGGCGACTTCGGCGCTGGACGGCGACACGGAGGCGGCGGTTATGGAGGCTGTCAACAGTTTCCACGGAAAAAAGACCATGGTAATCATTGCGCACCGTCTGAATACGATTGCCAAGTGTGATGTGATATATAAGGTAGAGAATGAAAAGATTACGCAGACGGCGCTGGAATCATAATATGAAATAACGCTTGTTTTGCAATTGAGAGAAAGGGCATGTAAAAATCGGATGATAGGGACAGAGTTTATCGACGGTCAGGGTCTGGGCAACCAGCTATTCTGTTATGTGACCGCAAGAGCGCTAGCGTTGGAAAACGGATATGAATTTGGCACTGCGGGGCAGGAGCGCTTTGCGGTGAACATACACAGCAACCGGGGTATGTATTTCATGGACGTAGATCTGGGTCATGCCATATCCGCGGAGGAGAAAAAAACATTTGACACGTATCACGATGCGGAGGTCCGGCTGTTTATCGGCAACTCCGGACACGATCTGACCCACGGCTGTTATGTGGCGGGAGCGGATCAGGGCATGCATCAGGTGAAGGACAACACGCTGATTTACGGTAACATGCAGGATGAATCCTATTTTATCAAATATCTTCCGCAGGTGAAGGAGTGGCTTAAGGTAAAACCGGAGTACGATTCCTATGAGTACAGCCGGGAAAATTTATGCATCATCAATATGCGCGGCGGTGAGTATACGGGAAGTCCGGAGCTGCTGATCGGCCGCAGATACTGGCTGCACGGAATGGAAGAGATGAAAAAGATCCGCCCGGATATGGAGTTTATGATCATCACGGATGATGTGAAGACGGCGCAGAGGATGCTGCCGGGTATCGAAGCCCATCATTTTGATATCGACAAGGATTATGTGACGTTAAAAAATGCGCACTATCTTCTTTTGTCCAACTCCTCCTTTGCCTGTCTTCCCGCGTTCACAAGCGAGACATTACAGTATGTCATTGCGCCAAAATACTGGGCGAGACATAATGTGTCGGACGGTTACTGGGCGTCGGAGCAGAATATTTACACAGGCTGGCACTATATGGACCGCAGGGGCAGGGTATTTTCGGACAAAGAGTGTCGGGAGGAGCTTGCGGCCTACAAGAAACGGTCGAAGAAATATGCCGCCGTAAATCAGAAGCCCGCCGGCGTGAAACTACAGGGGATGAAGCTGCACGCCTGGTATATTTATAAAAAGGCGTATCTGTGTAAGATTGTCCGGGGCGTGGAGAGAAGGGTGAAGAGGCTGCATGGGTAATGATACGGAGATTAGAAAATCAGATCGTTTTTTTGAAAGGATATCAACCCGCCAGATGCTTGTGGCGGCGGTGGTTCTTCTGATTTTGTCACTGCTTCCGCTTCTTTTGCTTGGCAGATACAATGTCATGTGTATCGACGATTATGATTACGGCAGACGGGTACATGATGTCTGGCAGGAGACGGGGTCGTTTCCTGCTTCCGTGCAGGAGGCATGGCGGCAGAATATGGACTTTTACCAGGAATGGCAGGGGACATATGTGTCCTGCTTTCTGATGGGAATGTGCCCCATGAATTTCAATTACGGGATTGCGTGGGTGGTTCCGATTCTGATGATCGGGATGTTTGCGACTTCCTCTTTTGTGCTGGGGCGGCATATTTTTGTCAAATGGCTTGGCTGTGAGAAGGAGGGCGCGTCCCTTGCCATGGTGCTTTTGCTGTTTGTGTTTTATCAGGTGATAGAGGCGCCCTTTGAGGGGATTTACTGGTATAACGGCGCCACCCACTATATGCTGATGCAGTCTGTCTGGTTCTTTCTGCTGACGCTGCTCTCAGGGACAATCTGGGCAAAAAAGAGGAAATGGGCAGTGGTTTGCTGCGGGGCAGCGGCCGTTCTTGCGGTGGTCGTGGGCGGCGGCAATCTGGTGACGGGCCTGCAGGCGGAGATACTCATGGCCTTTCTCGTGCTCTATGTCTTCTGGCAGAAGAAAGATAAAATAGCATATGTTATCATCCCTTTTCTCGCGGGGAGTGGCGGATTCCTGGTCAATATTCTTGCCCCCGGCAATGGTAAGCGCGGCAGTATGGATATGGACGAGGGGTATTCCGCAGTGAAAGCGATTGCGCTGTCCTTTTATAACACGGCGGTGTTCGTGATCCGCTGGACGCCTGTGCTTGTGGTGCTTTTGTGGCTGGCGCTTCTGCCGCTTTTGTGGAAACTGGCGAAGGCGTCCAAACGTGATTTCTCCCATCCCGTTCTGGTGACGGCGGGGGCGTACTGCGTGATTTCTGCCATGTTTACCCCCACGCTCTTTGCGGTGGGTATGACGGGACTTTCACGGGTGGATAATATTATCCAGATGACTTATTATCTGGCAGTTTTGCTGGTGACAACCTATTGGATGGGATATTTTGCGCACAGAGAGGGGAAGAGAGAGGATGCGCCGGCCGCCCTCGGTCTGTTTTTGGAGCGGGCGGGGCAGGGAATGAGCGTGGTGTGTCTGCTGCTGCTCCTGGCGGTGTGGGCGCTCACGGCGGATAAGAACACTTACACAAGTATTTCCGCCCTGCGGTCTGTGGCGAAGGGGGAAGCGCAGACCTTCTATCAGGAAGCGATGGAGCGGCACGCGCTCTATACGGACGAGGATATCGCAGAGGTGGAGATTACGCCCTACAGCGAAAGACCGGCACTCTTTGACTTTAACGATTTGAGCGCGGATGAGGGAAACTGGTTGAATCTGGCGGTGGCACGGTACTATCACAAAGAAAGCGTACGCAGCGTGAGAAGTACTTCTAAAGACAGCGCGCCATAGGACGCGCTGCCAAGAAGTACTAAGTCTCACGCGAGAGAATGCCCAAAGGGCGGGCATTCTCTGCATGGGAAATCATAGGAGCGGTTGGGGAAAGGAATATATGAAACAACAGACATCAGGTAAAAAATTGAAGCTTCCAAACGTGACGCTTGCGGCCATGACCAGTGTGAATGTCTATGAGACGATCCGCGCCATGGAGTACAGTATGCGGGGGATCGAGTTTGGGGATGTGGTGCTGATCACCCACAGAAAACCGTTGTCCCTGCCGCGCACGATCCGTTATTCCCACACATCAAAGCTGGATGATATCGACAAATTTAACTACAAGATGGTGTATGAGCTTGGTAACCATATTCACACGGCATTTGCCCTGATTGTGCATGCGGACGGCTTTGTGGTGCACCCGGAGAGCTGGCGGGACGAATTTTTAGAGTATGACTACATCGGTTCGCCCTGGCCTTTGCCGACAAACGACTATTCTTATCGGGATGGGAAAGGGAATATCTGCAGGGTGGGAAACAGCGTTTCGATCCGCAGTAAGAGACTTCTGGATTTTCCGGGACAGGCGGGACTTGTGTGGGAAAAGATAGAGGAGGAAGACGAGTACAATGAGGACATCTTTCTATGCTGTAAATACCGGAATGAGATTGAGGCGGCGGGGATGCGCTTTGCGCCCATTGAAGTGGCGAAATATTTCGGGCATGAGCATATGATCCCGGAGATTATGGATGTGGATAAGCCTTTCCTGTTTCATAAGTGGCGCGGCAGAAATGCGCAGTATCCGCAGTTTCATAATCCCTGGAAGGTCAGGTGGCAGTGGTGTAAAGACAGGATCAGACCTTTGCTGTTTTGGAGAAAATTATGATATTTGATTGTATTCCCTTTTTTAATGAACTGGATATTTTGAAGCTCCGCATGCAGATTATGGCGCCTTATGTGGACTTTTTTGTGATCGAGGAGGCTTCCGTCACCTTTTCGGGGGAGCCGAAGCGGATGATCTTTGCTGAGAACAGGCAGCTTTTCGCGGAGTTTGAGAGAAAGATACGTTACGTGGCGGTGGAGGATTCTCCCATGGAGGGAGTCACAACCCATGAGCGGGACAAATATCAGAAAAATCAGTTGATTCGCGCCATGGCGGACTGTAAGCCGGAGGATATCATTATTTTCAGCGATGTGGATGAGATTCCGAATCCGGAGACTCTTGTGCGGGTGATCGAACACTTTGAGGCAGGGAAAATATACCATCTGGCACAGCGCATGTTCTATTGCTTTTTAAATATGGAGGAGGTTTCCGGCAATCTTTTGTCCATCACGGGGGAATTTCCCCATGTGGAAAAAAGACAGTGGCTCGGCACGAAAATATGCAGCTTTGCGGATGTTCCCAGAGAGGGTATCGTCTATTTGCGGGAGGTGTCCCCCACGGACAAAAGGAGCGTGAGGGTTGCCGAGGGCGGCTGGCATTTCGGCTATATGGGCGGAGACGGCGAGCGGGATGTGGCGAAGCGGATCGGCGTGAAAGTGCAGGCGGCAGCACACTCGGAATATAATAGCAAACGTTATTTAAATGAGGCGGTGGACAGGCTTCTTTGTGGTGAGGATATCTTTGACCGGGACGCAACGTTTGTACGGGTGGAGATCGACGAGAGCTTTCCCGCCTATCTGCGGGCACACCGGGAGGAGTACGATTTTCTGATCGCGCCGGAAATCGGGAAAACGGGCATTGCCCTGAAAAAGACAAAACTCGCGGTAAGGCAGTGGTTGCGGAGATTTCACGGGATGGCGGCAAGGATGTTTTGCCGCTCATGACGCACGGAAGGAAAGGGGCATGGATAAGATAAAGAATCTTTACAGGCGGCTTCGGGATGCAAGCCCGGTTCCCCGTCTTCTTTTCTACATTGGGCTGACCATAGAGCTGCTTATGGTCATTGTCGATAAGAGTAATTATATCAATCCCATTGAAGGATATCTGTTTCGGGTAACCTTTCTTCTGTTTGCTGCAAAACTTGTACTTACGCGCTATGAGTGGAAGGAATGGGTGTTGATCGTTCTGCTGGAGGGAATGGGCTTTCTCTCCTACCGGGTGACGGGGGCGAATGATATCATCCGGATTGTCACTTTCGTGGCGGCCTGCAAGGGAATGCCGTTAAAACAGGTATTGAAGTATACCTTCTATGTGACATTAGCCGGCTGTCTGGCCATCGTGGCGCTCTCGGTGACGGGAATTTACGGGGATATCAGCCTGACACAGGCTTATGGCCATGCGCCAGCGGAGACGACCATATATATAGGGGAAAAAGAGGCGGCGGAAACGCGCTATACGTTGGGAATGGGCCATCCCAATGCCCTTTCCTGCATGTTTTTCATGTTGGCGGCGCTTGGGGTTTACGTGTGGTTTGACCGGATGAAGTGGTATACCTATCTGTTTTTAGTCCTGCTAAATGTGGGCGTTTATCTGCTCACCGGCTCGAAGACCGGCATGTTGATCACCATGGTTTATCTTGGCGGGGCATGTCTGATGACCTGTGTGAAGCGTTTTCGGAAAATGACTTTCTTTTATGCCTGCGGATTGTTGGTTTTCCTCCTGTGCATTGCCTTTTCCGTGGACGCGGCGGTCTGCGCCCAGCGGGTGAAGGACGCCCAGTGGAATGCGTTTTTCTTTGTCAATCCCAGAGATAACGCCCATATTGTGGCGTTAGGGAAAATTGACCGCCATATCAGCGGCAGGATCATTTCGCTGACGGACTCGGAAAACAATGACGGCATGATTCACACCTGGTCGGCTTTTTCCTGTGAAAACAACATGAATTATTACTTTGACATGGGATGGGTGAAAGTGTTTTACCGCTACGGCGTAATTCCGGGCATCTTGTATGTGGCGGCAAATCTTTTGCTTTTGTGGCGGATTTATAAAAAGCGGGACGGATGCGCGCTGGTGCTTTTCGTCATGTTTGCGGTGTACACGGTGGTGGAAGCACATCTGATCTCCGTCTATGTGGGCAGGAATTATCTGCTCATGATGATGGGGTGCGGCCTTACCGACAGAAACACTTGATTTTCCTGTGGGAAAGCAAAAGAAGAGGAGAAAAAAAGATTTGCAGTTATTACGAACGGATAAAAAGGAAGAAACGAAGTTGGAAAAGGGCGTATTTACCAGAGAACATACGTTGGTCGTCAAGGGTGTGCTGATCTGTATGCTTTTGGTACACCATGTTTTTGCACAGGATATGATTGATAAATATGGGATAGATGTGGTTACAGACAATACCCTGTTGTTCAGCAATATTATCGTATTTTTTAAAGTATGCATTGCGGGATTTGCATTCCTAACGGCGTTTGGCATGACGCGGATTTTTCAGGCAAAGGAAGAAGCGGATTGCCGTGTCCTGTTTTTCGTGACAGTCAAAAGGCTGGTGAAGCTGATGTCCAGCGTGGTAATCATCTATATTCTGGCCGCCCTGTACAAACAATTTGTGATGGGAGAATCTCTTGCCATTTTTTACGGGGGGAGGTGGAGGAAGACCGGTGTTATCCTGTTCTACATGCTTGTCGATATGATGGGATTGTCGGATTATGCGAAGACGCCGATGATAAACGTGACATGGTGGTATTTGTCTTACGCAATTTTGCTGATAGTGGCGATGCCCTTTCTTTATATGGCGTATAAAAAATTTCGGTATCTGCTGATCCCAGTGGGATGTCTGTTGCCCTATGCCATTTTGAAGGAAAGCGTCTTTTTTTCCATCCTGCTTCCGCCGGTGATTTTAGGAACGGCTTCGGCTTATGAGCGCTGGTTTGAGGGAAGGGAAGTAAGCGGGGGCAAAAAAGTAATAGGACTGGTGACAGGCTGTGGCGCTGTATTTCTATCCTACCTGTTTTATATATACGCCAACGATACCGTCAGCTATACCTTGTCTGTTGCGATCCCATATCTGGTTTACAGGTATGTTTCCGATATACCGGTTGTAAATACCTGTCTGAAATTTCTTGGGAAGCACGCAACAAATATTTTTTTGGTACATACATTTATTTATTATTATTTTTATTCGGATTTTATTTATTCCGTTCAGAAAATATGGTATATTTTCCCGCTGCTGCTTTGTTTGAGCACAGGCGTTTCCATTGCGATAGAACTGTTCAAAAAGATCACAGGCTATAACCGGCTGGTAACCAGGGCGCTGGATAAAATTGACCAATACGCCGGTTCTTTATGAATGATATGTGGATTTTAGGAGAAAAACAATGATAAAGGTATTGATGATCGGCCCGGCAAGGAGCGTGCACGGCGGCATCTCCGGCGTGGTAAACAATTATTACGAGGCGGGTTTTGACAGGAAAGTGCGTCTGCGCTATATCGGCACGATGGTGGAGGGCGGCAGACTGCGGAAACTGATACAGGCGGGCATCGCCTGGCTGCGTTTCCTGCCGGCGCTTTCCGGCTGTGATATCGTACATGTGAATATGGCTTCGGACAACAGTTACAGACGAAAAAGCGTTTTTATCAGAACGGCAAAGCTGTTTCGCAAAAAGATCGTCATCCATCAGCACGGCGGAGATTTTGAGACGTTTTATAGGAAGGAACAGGATGAGAAGGGACGGGAGCGGATCAGACGTGTGCTTGGCATGGGAGACGCCTTTCTTGTGCTTGCGCCGGCGTGGAAGAAATTTTTCGGGGAGATCATAGGCGAAGAGCGGATCACGGTGCTTCCGGACGCCATCGCTATACCGGCGGCCTATGAGAAAGCTTACAAAAATCATGACGTGCTCTTTTTAGGCCGTCTCTGCAGGGAAAAAGGGGTTGGGGAACTGCTCTCCTGCGTGCCGGATCTCGTCAGGGAATTTCCGGATTTCCATCTTTATCTCGGTGGCATCTGGGAGGATGAGACACTGCGGAACCTTTCGGAACAGGATAAAAAGCATGTCACCTGGCTTGGCTGGGTGAGCGGGGAAGAGAAGAACAGGTGGCTTCGCAGATGCCGGATCCTGACACTGCCCTCCTGGTTTGAGGGACAGTCGGTGTCACTTTTGGAGGCGATGGCAAATTACTGCGGCATTGTGGCGGCGGATACCGGGGGGATTCCCCAGATGATCGTGCCGGAGAAGACGGGAATCCTTGTGCCGGTGAAAGACGCTTCCGCACTGCGGGAGGGGATCGCCTGCCTGCTGCGGGAGGAAGACCTCTGCAAGAGGTTTGGGGAAGCGGCGCGAAAGAAGGCGGAGACAGAGTTTGGCATAGAGGAGAACATGCGGACACTTCTCGGTATTTATGAAAAGGTGCTTGGCGGATGAGAGAAGAGCTGATCAGCGTGATTGTGCCGGCCCATAACGGGCAGGCTTACCTGAAAAACTGTATAGACAGCATAGCGGCGCAAAGTTACGACAATCTGGAGATTCTGGTAGTCAACGACGGCTCCACGGATCAGACGGCGGCAGTCTGCGAGGAGCTGAAAAAACGATACAAGAATGTACAGGTGTTTACCCTGGGGGATGTGGGTGTGTCGGCGGCGCGAAACTATGCGATGGAGCGGTCGCAGGGGGCGTATATCACCTTTGTGGATGCGGACGACCGGCTTTGTCCCGGTGTCCTTAATTATCTCTATGAGCGGATCAATGCGACGAAGAGCGATCTGGCGGGATGCCGTTTCGTGGTCTGGAGCACGGAGGATGACTGGAAGCGGATTACAGCCGATATGAGGCCGGAAGGGACGACAGGCAAAGAGGCGAAAAAGGCAGTCTGCGCACCAGTGGAGGCGGCCTGTTTTGACAGCTATCATTACCTGACGGACTGCATCTTACAGGACAACTGCCGTTGCTGGAGCAAGCTTTATCGAAAGGATCTGCTTACAAAGGTGCGGTTTCGGGAAGGGCTTACAGTGGGAGAGGATATGCTGTTCCTTGTGGATCTGCTGCCTTTTCTGGGGCGGGCCGTGGAGACGGACTATCCGGGATACGGATATTACCAGAATCCGGCGGGCGTGATGCGAAGGCCGTTTACCCCTGCGTACATGGATCAGATCAAGTGCTGGGAGCTGGCGGAGAAAGAAATTCTGCCCATGGATGTGGGATTGAAAAGACAGACGGCGGCCAAAATAACGACAGCCATCATGCTTACTGTGGGAAAGATTGCCCTGTGTTCCGGCAAAGAGCGGCGGGAGGCCGGCGTGTACCTTGCCCGGTGCAGGGCGCTTTTGGGAGAGCAGATGCGGGTGAAAGAAAGCGGCGGATATCTGCCGCCGGGATACAGTTTGAAAGCAAAGTGGTTTTACTGTCTGCCGGGGATGTATGTGTGGTGCTACCATATCTTGCAGGCGGTTAAGAACAGGCGGAGGAACAACGGATGAACGGGAAATCTTACAGGATCAGCGTGATTGTGCCGGTCTACAATAAAGAGGCTTATCTGCGTGTGTGTGTGGACAGTATTCTGGCACAGGATTACCGGAATATGGAAGTCATTCTTGTGGATGACGCTTCCACGGATGACAGCGGCAAAATCTGTGACAGTTATGGGAAAAAAGAGCGCGTGCGTGTGATTCATCAGGAAAACGGCGGCCCTACGGCGGCATGCGTGGCAGGGATGAAAGAAGCCACAGGCGATTACTATATGTTCGTTGACAGCGACGATTATGTGGAGCCTGATATGTTGAGCGGCATGGCAGCGCATCTTGCGGGAGTAAAGGGTGAGATCGTCTGCTGTAATCATTTTTTGGAGAAGCGAAAGAAGACAGAGCAGGTGATAAGCGCAGCCCCGCCCGGCGTCTACGAGAAAGAGGCGCTGCGGACGCAGATTCAGGCAAGACTCATCGGGCAGGAGCAGAGGGCAATTCCTCTGTCACGCTGTATGAAACTTTGCGAGAAGTCTGTTTTTGAGGGGAATGAGGCCTATTATGATTACAGCGTCCGCTTCGGGGATGATGCCCACATGATGTATCCCGCCTTTTTAAACAGCAGCCGGGTGGTAGTTTTAAAGGATGCGCTGTACTACCATTACCGCTATGTGGAGGGTTCTATCATCCACCGGTATGACGGGGGGATCTACGAGAGCGTACAAAAGCTGATGGCTTCCCTGACAAAGGCGGCGCTGCAGAAGCAGGCGCCGGACGGGGAGGCTGCCCTTGCCAGGGAGTACTGCTACATGCTCCTGTACGTGCTGAAAAATGAGCTGCGTAATCCTGACAAGGGATACAAGGTACGGATTCGGGAGATTTTCACAGAGAAGGAAAACAGGGAGCGGATTTTAAATACGCCGCTCTACCTGCAGGACAGAACCAATGTGCTCCTGTATCTGGGCGCCATGCATCCGGGGAGCGCACTGCCAGGGATTCTCAGGCTGGTGTTCAGAATGTATGACAGAAAAAGGTGAGGCAGAATGATTATCATAAGAGTCATGGGCGGTCTGGGAAACCAGTTACAGCAGTATGCCCTGTATCGGAAAATGGAGACGCTGGGACGGGAAGCGGGGCTGGATTTTTCCTGGTTTGAAAAAGGGGTTCAGGAGAATATGCAGGCGCCCAGAGAATTGGAACTGAACCGGCTGGAGGGTTTGTCCCTGCGTGCTGTCTCTCCGGGGGAGGTGCAGGCTCTTTTAGGGAGACGGTACGAGGAGCGGGAGAGCGTTTTCGAAAAGGCAAAGAGAAAGTTAAACCCCTCTCTGGCACGGGTCTTTGAGGAGACGGACATGTACCACCCGGAAATTTTACAATGGCGGGATAAATATCTGGTGGGATACTGGGCATGCGAGGCTTATTATGCGGATATTCTGGACAGACTGCGAGGGGAGATCCGTTTTCCCGACAGCGCTGATCCCCGAAACAGGGAGACGATGGCGCAGATGGAGAACTGTGAGTCCGTCAGCATGCATATCCGCAGAGGGGACTATTTGGATGCCGCCAATTTAGAGATGTTTGGCAATATCTGTACGCAGGATTACTATGACAGCGCGGTTAAATATGTGAAGGAACGATACCCGGAGGCGGTGTTCTATCTCTTTTCGGATGACAGTGCCTACGTGCGGGAAAAATACCAGGGGCCGGAGTACCGGGTTGTGGATTGGAATAAAGAAGAGAACAGTTGTTATGATATGATGCTGATGAGTCATTGCCGGCATAATATCTGCGCGAACAGCACATTCAGCTTTTGGGGCGCAAGACTTAACGGCCACGCCGGAAAGATCATGATACGGCCTTCCATCCACAAAAATACGCAGGTGTGCGTGCCGGAGCGGATGAAGCAGCTTTGGGCAGGCTGGACGCTGATCTCGCCGGAGGGTGTATGTATTTGATATTCTTGCCAAAAGATGGTATAGTAGCCGCAGGAGAAAAACAAGCGGGAGAACCATGAATCGAAAGAAAAAGATTATAGAGGGGTACTGGCTGTTATTTTCAGACCTGCTCTGCATTGTAATTGCATATGTGGCGGCGATCCTGCTGCGTTACGGAAAATTTGCAAGGGTGCAGGAGCCGGAGGTGCATGCGCTGATGTGCGTATTTTTCCTGCTCTTCTGTACCATTTACAGCTTTCTGCTTGACTGGAACAGGAGCTTTTTGGAGCGCGGTATTTTTGTGGAATTTGTGGCGGTATTCAAGTTTAACCTGTTCATGGTGGTGGCTGCCGCCGGCGCACTGTTCATGCTCCAGCAGGGTCTGGCCTTTTCCCGGCTGGTGTGGGGATATTTCGCGGTTTTTGACATGATTTTAGTCTGGGTGGTGCGGCTTTTCATGAAGCGGCTGCTGCGGGTCTATCTGACATCGGAATCCAATCTGGTGAAGATCATGGTGATCACCAGAGACAGTGTGATGAACCAGACCATTGCCCAACTGAAGGAAAAACTGGATCTGAATTATGAGATAGTGGCCCTGGCATGTGTGGATGAGGATCGGAAGGGCGTGGTTGTGGACGGCATCAAGGTGACGGCGGACGGCGGCGATGTGCTGACGCAGGCAAGGCAGATGGCGTTGGACGAGGCTTTTGTCAATCTGCCCGACATGAATAAAAAATATGTGAAGAATATCATTTATGAACTGGAATCCATGGGCGTGATCTGCCATTACAATATCGACATCATTGACGGCGGACAGCGGGAGATCACGGTGGACAGCTTTGCGGGCTACACAGTCATGAGTTACTCTATCAATCATTACGATTACCGCCGCATGATGATTAAGCGCATGATAGACATTATGGGCGGCCTGGTGGGCATACTGATCACGGCGGTGCTTACGCCTTTTGTGGCGTTGGCGATTAAGGTGGATTCCCCCGGCCCCGTCTTTTTTGCACAGACGAGGATCGGCAAGAACGGCCGGCGCTTTAAGATCTATAAATTCCGTTCCATGTATACAGATGCGGAGGCGCGCAAGAAGGAGCTGGAGGCGGACAACGAGATGCAGGGACTCATGTTTAAGATGGAGAATGACCCGCGTATCACAAAAGTGGGCAGATTCATCCGCAAGACCAGTATTGACGAACTGCCGCAGTTTCTCAATATCCTGCGGGGCGATATGAGTCTGGTGGGGACAAGGCCGCCCACGGAGGATGAGTTTGAGCAGTATAACGCCCATTACAGGCGGCGGATCAGCATGACCCCCGGATTGACCGGGTTATGGCAGATCAGCGGACGCAGCGATATCTCTGATTTTGACGAGGTGGTGCGGCTGGATCTGGAATATATTGATAACTGGTCGGTTGGACTGGATATTAAGATCCTGTTTAAGACGGTGGGAGCCGTTTTGAAGGGCAGAGGTTCCAAGTGACGGAAAAGGATAAGAAGGTTATGGAGTATCAAAATGACAGAATTGTCATGTATTTGCACGGAGGCAGTGGTAACCATGGCTGTGAGGCGATCGTCAACAGTACCTGTCATATGATAGAAGAGATCCCGAAGCTTCTTGTAACCAACAGCGAGCGGGAGGACAGGTATTATTCCGTGGAGCCGCTGTGCGATATTTTGCAGGAGCGCAAGATTGCGGAGCATTTTTTTGCCCATGTGTGGTACTATGCATGGCGGAAGGTGTTCCGGGATCCGGAGTCCTTTATGCGCTACCGCTTTAAAGAGGTGATGGGCAGGAATCTGGCGCCCCTCTATCTCTCCATCGGCGGGGATATGTACTGTTACGAACTTTCCAAGAAGGAGGCGGTCACTGCAAACAGCGCGTTTAACAGGGCGGGGGCAAAGACCGTTCTCTGGGGCTGTTCTCTGGAACCGGCGCTTTTGGAAGAGCCGGAGGTGGTGGAAGATATGAGGCGTTATGCGCTGATTACGCCCAGAGAGTCGATTACGACGCAGGCGCTTGCCGCCGCCGGGATCACGGAGAATGTGAAGCAGTTTCCGGATCCTGCCTTTGCCTTAAAGCCGGAGGAGACAAAGCTTCCGTTCGGTTTCAGCGAGGGCAATACCATCGGCATCAATATCAGTCCGATGATTCTTAAGTATGAGACAAAGAAAGGCATTACCATAGAAAATTACCGGAAACTGATGGATCATATTCTGGAGACGACGGACTGCCATATCGCGTTGATTCCCCATGTGATGTGGAAGTACAATGACGACAGGCTGACGATCAGCGAGCTTTACAGCGGCTATCAGGGAAATGACCGGGTTGTGAAGTTCCCTGATATGTCCTGTCAGAAAATAAAGTATATTATCTCTAAGTGCAGGGCTTTTATCGGGGCGAGAACCCATGCCACCATTGCCGCTTACTCCTCCTGCGTTCCGACGCTGGTGGTGGGGTATTCCGTGAAGGCGAGGGGAATCGCAAGAGACCTTTTTGGCACGGAGGAGCATTATGTGCTGCCTGTACAGAAACTTTCCGACCCGGAGGAACTGATCAGGGCATTCGACTGGATGATGGAGAGGGAGGATGAGATCCGGGCGGGGCTTAAAAAGCGGATGCCTGATTACTGTAGGGAAGCACAACAGGCGGGGGACGAGATTCGGAAACTCTGGAACGGTTTACATGAACCGCTCCCAGATAAATAAATTATGGGTAGAATACAGAAAGCCGGAAAAAACATCATATTCGGATATATCAGCAACCTTGCAATTCTGCTTATTAACTTTGTGCAGAAAACGATCTTTATCTATGTGCTGGGGAAGACGCTTTCAGGCGTGAACGGGGTTTACACGGATGTCTTAAGCGTGCTGTCCCTGACGGAACTTGGGATCGGCACGGCGTTGAACTACAGTCTGTATAAGCCGGTGGCGGAGCGCAATTACGAAAAAATCAAGTCGTATATGCGCTTTTACAAGAGGGCGTATGTGACCATCGCGGGTGTGATTGCGGTTCTGGGAATTGCGATTTCCCCGTTTTTGAAATATATTCTGAAAAATCCGGGCAACCTGACGATAGAGGAGCTGACACTTTACTATTACCTGTTCCTGTTTAATACGGTGATCAGTTATTTTGTCACCTACAAGTACAGTCTGGTGAATGCGGAGCAGAAAAATTATATCCAGACAAATATCAATACGCTGACCAAACTTGTCACAGCGGCAGTACAGATCAGCGTTTTGCTCCTGTTTCGAAACTTTCTTTTCTATCTGCTGGCGCAGTCCGCCGTGGAGCTTTTGCAGAAGATTTTTGTGACGGTTTACTTAAACAGACGATACCCATATCTGCTGGATAAAGATGTGAAGCCGCTGACCGCACAGGAGACGCAGGTGGTCGCCACAAAGACCAGGGCGCTCATCTGCTATAAGGTTGGGGATGTTGCCAGACTGCAGACGGATAAGATCATCATTTCTTCCTTTATCAATGTGGACACATCGGCTGTCGTGGACAATTACGTTTATATCATTACTTATGTGGGGAATTTTGTGAATATTATTTTCGAGTCAGTGATTTCCGGTTTCGGCAATGTGGTGGCGACGGAATCTAAGGACAGGCAGTACCTTCTGTTTAAGGTGTACCGCTTTTTTGCCTGTTGGCTTTTCGGCTTCGGCGCGGTGGGTTTTTACCATCTGCTCACCCCTTTTATCGGTGAAATCTGGATGAGGGACGGAGGATGGACGCTTCCGCAGATTACGGTGACCCTTCTTGTGATGGACTTTTATCTGAAAGGGGGGCGCACGGTACTTGTGAATTTTAAGATCGCTTCGGGTCTTTTTGAGCAGGATAAGTATCTGCCGCTGGTGCAGGGGGCTTTGAATCTTGTGGTTTCCGTGCTGCTCGTTTTAAAAATCGGTGTGACGGGTGTTTATGTGGGGACGCTGGTGTCAGGTGTTCTGGCGAACCTGATTCGTCCGGGCATTATTTACCGGGCATCCTTTGACAGGGAGCCATGGGACTATTTCAGGGATTCCCTGAAATACATGGCAGTGGTTCTTGCCGTGGGAGCTGCCATCACGCCGATACGGCATTTGTTTATGGCCGAGGTTTCGATTTTTTCCTTTGTGTTGATGGCAATTGTCATTACCCTGTTCTATAATCTGGTGTTTCTTGCGGTGTTTCACGGGACGGAGGAGTTTGCTTATCTGTGGAATGCAGTGACGGTAAGGATACCGGCGCTTAGGAGATTTTTCCGGAAGGGAGACATGGATGAATAAGATTCCCATGGTGGAAAATGCCTGTAGGGAGCTGCTGCAATGTGGTGTTTTCGACAGGCGCAGAAAGTTGGAAAATTTTGTAAAACGAAAAATCTTTCACAGAACCGTGGCGGGGGAGGATCTGATCTTTTGGCCGGGCGGGCTTTTGGCGTCGGGGTTGTGGGCCTGCCGGGCGGAACTTGCGGAGGACGGGCCGGCGGCGCGCGGCATAGAAGAGACCCTTACGGCGTATTATGAGCGATGGATCAAGAGGGGTATGCCGGTTTCGGTGATTGATGACCTTTTGGCGGGAGAGACGCTGCTTGCCATTTATACGGAGATCCAAAAGGGCTCGCGGCGGTTTGAGAAGGGATTGTCCGCAAATCAGGCAAAGGAGGCCATCGACAAACTGATAGCCTGTGCGGAGGAACATCCGAAGGACGGAACCGGGAGCTTTTTCTATCGGCCTGCGGGCGGGGAACCCTACATTTTTGTGGACGGCATAGGCCTGTCCTGCCCTTTTCTTTACCGGTACGGAGACATCTTTGACAGACAGGAGTACAGAGAGCTTGCGCTCAGGCAGATTGCGAATTTCCTGTCCTATGGTATGGACGGGATGACAGGGCTTCCCTACCACGGCTACGATATGACGGACGGCTGTAAATATGGGATTATCGGTTGGGGAAGGGCTGTGGGATGGCTGCTTCGCGGCATGATGGGCTGCATGATGTCAGACTACGGCAGAGAACGGCTGTGCGCGCCCTGTGTCAGCCTTATGGATGTGGCTTTGGGATTCCAGAGGCAGGATGGATACTTTTCATGGCAGTTGCAGGCGATGGAAGGGCCGGCGGACACTTCCGCTACGGGGATGATCTGCGCCGCGCTTAAGAAAGGATTGGCGCTTGGTATCTTTACAGGGGAAAAATATGAGAATGCCCTGTTTACCGGGCGGCGTGCGCTGGAGAGGTCTGTCAGGGACGGGCTGGTGTTTTATTGCTCCGGTGAGTGCGAGGGCTTTTCCAGATATCCGCAGCATTATGGCGCCTATCCGTGGTCGCTTGGCCCGGCGCTGGAAGTCTTGTAAATGGAGTAGGGATGAAAACGATATCGAGAGAGTATGATAGAAAGATAACGATTCAGGAAGCGTTCTTCTACGGCTTTTTTATTCTGCTGTCGCTGACGAAGGGGCTGGGATTTTACGAGGGGCAGAAGGTGTTTATTCTGCTCACGACGGTGGCTCTTTTGCTGGGGTTTTTGAAACTTCTTGTGACGCCCTACACCAAAAGGCAGGCGGTGACACAGGTGGTTCTGTTTTTGCTGGCGGCTGTGGTGTATTTGGAATCCGGAGAGATTGCCATTCTTTTTGTGGCGTTTACCGTACTTGGCATGAAGGGGATATCTGTCAAAAAGACGCTGCACATTGCCTTGTGGGTGTGGGCGTCCTGCGCGGTTGTACTCAGCGTTTTTTCTTTTTTCCGGCTGGAGCACACGGTTTACCGGGTGCATCAAAAGATGGGGCTAGGGCATATTTTCCGCTGGAGTCTGGGTTTTACGCATCCGAATATTCTGCATATCACTTACCTGATGCTGTGCGCGCTGATCATACTGGAACTTAAGGAGCGATATGGCTTTAAGCAGTATGTTCTGCTCATGCTGGGAAACTTTCTGGTATTTTTCTATTCTGTCAGCTATACGGGATTTGGCGTTGTGGCGGTTTTGTTGACCGGATGCCTGTATATTAGATTCCGTCCCCGGTTCTGTCTGTTAGAGAAGGTGGCGGTCAATCTGGTGCTGCCGGTATGTCTGATTCTTTCTTTTGTTATGCCGCTTTTTTTATACAGGTATTACCATCTGGTCTATCTGTTTGGCCAGCCTGTGCTGGGAAACCTGGCCCACCGATTAAATAATCTGCTGAATACCAGAATCTGGCTGGCGGAGCAGTTTCTGGACGGGGGGTATGGAAGTCTGTTTGGCAGGGATATCTCCCAGATTGTCAGTTCTTCCATGACGTTGGACAATTCGTATGTCTGGTGTTATATCAATTTCGGGCTGATTCCCACGGTGGTTATTCTCGCCGGATACTTTGCGCTTTTGATTTATGATACTCACAAACAGCGCACAGGGGAGTTGGTGGTTTTGGTTTGCTTTCTGGGGGCTGGCTGGACGGAGCCGTTACTGTTTAACACTTCCTTCAAAAACGTTACGCTGCTGTTTTTAGGGGCGTTTTTGTTCCTGCAAAAGGAAGGAGTGGAGGAATACTGCCTGTTTCCCGGGTTTTGCAAACGGCAGGTGAACGTTCCTCTGGCGGGGCTGCCTGACCGGCTGCTTGTGGCTGCGCGTACGTCCTGTCTGGCTCACAGGGGACGGATTTTCGCTGCGGTGACTGCGGGAGCGCTTCTCGGAGCGCTTGTCTGCGCCCTTGTTTACAGGGAACCTGCGGGTTATGTGGTACCCCGGTCTTACACGGACGGCATGATGGAGGAGAAAATCTATCTGGAGAGTGCGGAGGATCCTGCCTATGACGGCTGGAAAGTGATGAACTATGTGGATGGGGACACACGCATGCAGCTTGTAACCGGAAAGGCTGTGAAGCTGGAGACGGCGCGCTATTATGTGGGAAGTGCGCTGATCGGGGGGCTGTGCGGGGCGGCTGCCGCGGTCATGGGGTATATCCGCAGCTTCCGGAAAAAGGCGGCCATGGCCGTGACGGAAATAGCCGGATATGATAAACCATAACAGAATGGAGCAGAACATGAAGAGGGAACTGGAATACTGCAAAATACTGGGAACAAATATTAACGTCACCAATATGGAGGACACCATTGCCTATATCACGGAGAATCTGGAAAGACTAAAGGGTGATTATATCTGTGTCTCCAACGTGCACACCACGGTGATGGCATATCGGGACAAGGCGTACCGCAAGGTACAAAACGGCGGGGCTATGGCGCTTCCTGACGGGCAGCCCCTTTCCATTGTCAGCAGAAAAAGGGGATTTTCGCAGGCCCGGAGAGTGCCGGGGCCGGATCTGATGCCGGCGATTCTGGATTTATCCCAGAAGACAGGATACCGCCACTATTTTTACGGCAGTACGGAAGCCACGCTGGAGGCGCTGCGGGCAGCTCTTGTGCGGCGTTATCCGAAACTGCAGATTGCGGGCATGTACTCGCCTCCCTTCCGGGAATTGACGAAGGAGGAGGATGAGGAGATTGTCAGGCGGATTAACGAGAGTGGCGCGGACTTTGTGTGGGTGGCGCTGGGAGCGCCCAAACAGGAGTGGTGGATGTATGAGCACCGCCACAGAATCAAATCGCTGATGCTTGGCGTGGGGGCGGCCTTTGACTTTACGGCGGGCACGACGAAGCGGGCGCCCATGTGGATGCAGAGGCTCTGTCTCGAATGGGTATTTCGGATTCTGCGCGATCCGAAGCGTATGCTGCCCCGGTATTTAAATACGAACTTCGCCTTTGTCTACTACGCTTACAGGGAGGGAAAAGCGCTCAGGAAGGCGGCGAAGCAGGGCATGCGCATCGCCATGATCGGCCACAAGCGTATCCCTTCCAGAGAGGGCGGCATTGAGGTTGTGGTGGAAGAACTTGCGGTGAGAATGTCTGCCATGGGCCATCGGGTGGATGCCTATAACCGTTTCGGGCATCATGTCTCCGGGAAAAAATACGATCAGGAGTACGGCTGGAAAGGGCGGAAGTTCTACAAAGGCGTCCGCGTCTACATTGTGCCTACTTTCCGCATGAGCAGTCTGAATGCCATTGTCTACTCCTTTTTTGCGACCATTATGGCGCTTTTCCATCATTATGACGTGATTCATTATCACGCGGAGGGCCCCTGTGCGATGCTCTGGCTGCCCCATTTCCTGAGGAGGAAAATCGTGGTGACCGTCCACGGCCTTGACTGGCAGCGGGCGAAATGGGGAAATTTTGCCTCCTTTGTGATTAAATTCGGGGAGCGGATGGCGGCTAAGTATGCCGATGACATTATTGTGTTGTCGGAAAATGTAAAGCAGTATTTTGCCGATACCTACCACAGGGAGGTGACCTATATTCCCAACGGCATCAGCAGGCCCAGGCCTCAGGGTGCGGAACTGATCCGTGAAAAGTACGGTCTGGAGAAGGACGGTTATTTCCTGTTCCTGGCAAGGATTGTGCCGGAAAAGGGTCTGCATTACCTGATCGAGGCCTTTTCGGAGCTGAAAACAGACAAAAAGCTGGTGATTGCCGGAGGCAGTTCCCAGGCTTTTGGCTATATGGAGCAGATTCATCAGATGGCTGCAAAAGATGAGAGAATTTGCATGACGGATTTTGTGCAGGGGCAGATTTTGGAGGAGCTGTATGCCAATTCCTACGCTTTTGTGCTGCCAAGCGATGTGGAAGGTATGGCGCTGACTCTCCTCGAGGCCATGAGCTACGGGGACTGCTGTCTTGTCAGCGATATCCGTGAAAATACCGAGGTGGTGGAGGACAAGGCGCTCACCTTTAAAAAGGGCGATGTGAAGGATTTAAGACGCCAGCTTGTCTGGATGCTGGAGCACCCGGAGGAAGTGCGCCGCATGGGAGAGGAGAGCGTGGATTATATCTGTGGAAAGTATGACTGGGACGATGTGACGAAGCGGACGCTGGCTGTCTATGAGAGAGCGGCGGGGCGAAAGGCGCCGGCTTCTGAAAAGTGACAGGTAAAAGTGCGGCGGAAGGTTTGTCTGACAGGGAACGGAAAAGAGGAAAAGGAAGAAGGGAAACGGCGGATGCGCAAGAGAAGCTGTATGGGCATCATGCTCGCCGCAGTGATTGCGGCGGCGTGCGGTTTTTATATGATAAGGCAGGACAACGTAGAGCTTTTGGTGGATGGGGAAACGCCATGGCTGCGTGTTCGCGCGGACGGCAGTGAAAACAGAGTGTCTTTGTGGCAGGACGGGGAGGAACAGGGGTGCTTTTTCCTGCCCTCCTGTGCCAGCCGTCACAGGATCCGGCTGGGGGATATAGGGGAAAGCAGTGTGCGGATAGACGGCGGGCTTTTAGAGCCGGGAGATGTGTTTACGTGGGAGGAGGACAGGAGCTATCAACTGCAGATTACGGGCGATTCTTATGAGCAGCATACTTACGAGGTTGTTTTCATGGAATCCGGGAACATCCCGGCTGTCTTTATCGATACGGCAAGCGGTAGTCTGGATTATCTTCACGACGATAAGGAGAACGAGGAGACGGGAAAGATCTGCGTGGTGCGCCAGGATGGTGTCACGGAGTATCAGGATGAGCTGCCCCGCATATCCGGCAGGGGAAATTCCACCTGGGAGTATGAGAAGAAGCCCTACGCCCTCAAGCTGAAAGACCCGCAGCCGCTCTGCGGGCTGAATCAGTCGGACAGATGGCGGCTTCTGGCGCTTTGGCGTGAAGGCAGCAGGCTTGACAATAAGATCGCCATGGATATTTCACAGGCGCTTGGATTGGCATACAGCCCGCAGGGAACCTGGGTGGATCTGTATCTGAACGGGGAATACCGCGGCATCTATCTTCTGACGGAATCCGTCTCTGTGGGGACGGGGCGTGTCGATATCTATGATCTGGAGAAGGAAAATAAGCGTCTGAATCCGTCCATAGAGCAGGGCACGGCGAAGCGCTATGAGGAGGAGGACAACAAGGGGTATCTTTTGGAAAACGGAGCCAGTACGGACGGCGGTTATCTGATCGAGAAGGATCATCCGAAACATTGGGAGGATGAGGAGAACGGATTTCGCATTTCCACAGGAGAGCACTTTACGATCAATGCGCCCCGCCATGCTTCGAAGGAGCAGGTAGCCTTTATACAGGATTATGTGGATGGCATTGATGCGCAGATTCAAAACGGTGACGCTGGTGTCTGGGAGAAACTGGATCTGACAAGTTTTGCCCAAAGGTTTTTGGTGGACGAGATTGCCATGGAGACGGATGCGGGGTCTACCAGCATGTTTTTTTATAAGGACAGAGGGGACGGGAAGCTGTATTCCGGCCCGCCATGGGACTATGATAACGCTTTCGGGGAGACCAGTGGCAGCGGCGGCGCCTATGTGGACTATACAGGGACGGATGTGAACAATAATGAGCGGCTGGCGATTGCCCTTAACTGGTATCAGAAGCTCTATGAGGATCCCGAATTGTATCAGTGCATCGTGGAGGAGTACGCTGGGACGATGCCTTTTTTTGAGCGGCTTTTAAGTGTGGAGATCGACAGGTACGCGGATCAGATCAGAGCGTCGGTGAAGATGGATGATGCGCGCTGGAAAGACGCCCGCGCGTCTGGCGACGGTTTGACACGGTACAAAAATTATGACGCAAGTGTCAACTACACGAAATTCTTTCTTGCCAACCGGCTAAACTGTCTGTGCGCAAGATGGGGCGTGCCCCATGAACCGTTTTCGCCTCCTGCCAACGGGGAAATGCATCAGGTTACCTTCTCCGTCTACGAGGGCGTGGTGGAGACCATAGAAGTGCCGGATGGGTCGGAACTCACCTATACGCCGGAATATGACGCCTCCAAATATCAGGGGTGGTCTTACCGGAGGAGCGGAGAACCCTACAACAATTACATTCCGGTTTATGAGGACATGGAACTGTACAATGCGAAGTGGGAGTAGGACATATATGAAAATATTGCTGGTCAATAAATTTTTATATCCAAACGGCGGTTCGGAAACCTATATTTTTCAGTTGGGAGAGGAATTACAGAGAAGAGGCCATGAGGTGCAGTATTTCGGGATGGAACATGCAGGGCGCATCGTGGGAAACCGCGCGGAGCGCTACACCGCAGACATGGATTTCCATAAGGGAAAACTGCAAAAACTCCTCTATCCGTTTAAGATCATTTATTCCTTTGAGGCGAAACGGAAGATGGGAGAGGTGTTAAGGGATATGAATCCTGACGTGGTGCATCTCAATAATATCAATTTTCAGCTTACCCCCTCGGTGATCTGTGCAGTTCGCTCCTATGAGAAAAAGACGGGGCGCAGGGTGAGGATTGTGTACACGGCTCACGACTACCAGTGGGTGTGTCCCAACCACATGATGCGGATTCCCTCTACGGGAAAAATCTGCTTTGCGTGCCGGGACGGACATTTCGGGGCGTGCAGTAAAAACCGGTGCATTCACAATTCCCGGATCAAAAGCCTGCTTGGTACGATTGAGGCAAAGTTTTATGCAAGGCAAAAAACCTATGGCATGGTTGATGTGATTATCTGTCCCAGCGAATTTATGAAAAGGCAGTTGGACACCAATCCGCTTCTGGCAGAGAAAACCGTGATGCTGCGGAATTTTGTGGAGAGGGCGGCCGAGGACGAAGCGCGCGGGAACGCGGGGACGAAAGAGACGGCGGATTATGTGCTTTATTTCGGACGGTTCTCTGAGGAGAAGGGCATCGGCACGCTGCTTGACGCCTGTCAGGCATTGCCGGAAATCCCGTTTGTGTTTGCCGGGACAGGGCCGTTGGAAGAGCAGGTCAATCAGGTAAAAAATGTGCAGAACAGGGGATTTGTGACGGGAGATGCCCTGCACAGGCTGATCGCCGGGGCGAGATTTTCCGTTTACCCTTCCGAGTGGTATGAGAACTGCCCGTTTTCCGTGATGGAATCCCAGATTCATGGTACGCCCGTGCTTGTCTCGGATCTGGGCGGCGCGCCGGAGCTGGTGCAGGCAGGCAGGACGGGAGAACTTTTCCGGGGCGGCGATGTGGAGGAGCTGACGGCGCACATAAAGGAGCTGTGGGAAGACCCGGAACGGTGCGGAAAGTACCGGGAGAACTGCAGGGATATAAATTTTGACACAGTAAGCGCATACTGTGATAAAATAGTGAGGAAAGTGTATACATAGATCATGCTTGCATAGAGCTATGGATACATTTGACGAACATCCGTCATGAGCAAGAAGCGCGGTAGCGCGGATTGCGAATGAGGGCAGATGCGAAAGCATCTGATTTTATCACATGGTAACAGAGGTAGAATAAATGGCGAGACGAACATTATACGGAACTGTGATTGTGACATACAGATGTAACGCGCGCTGCAATATGTGCGACTGCTTCCGCGATCCCACCAGGCCGGAGGAGGAGATCACGCTGGAAGATATCAAAAAACTGCCGGAGATGGCTTTCACCAATATTACGGGCGGCGAGCCTTTTATCAGGCAGGACATTCCCGATATTGTGCGGGAACTTTACAAAAAATCTGACAGGATTGTCATATCTACAAACGGCTATTTTACAGACCGGATCATTGCGCTGTGCAGGGAGTTCCCCAAGGTGGGCATCCGTATCAGCATAGAGGGACTGCAGGAGACAAACGACAAGATCCGCGGGATTCCCGACGGCTTTAACAGGGGCTATCAGACCCTGAAAACGCTGGTGGAGATGAAGCATCCCGACGTGGGATTCGGTATGACGGTGCAGGATATGAACTGCGAGGATCTGGTGCCGCTCTATCATATAGCCAATGACATGGGGATGGAGTTTGCCACGGCGACCCTGCACAATTCTTTCTATTTCCGCAAGACAGACAATAAAATTGATGATAAATACAAGGTGGCGCAGAACTTTGAGAAGCTGATCAACGAGCTGTTAAAGAGCAGGTCGCCCAAAAAGTGGTTTCGCGCTTACTTTAATCACGGGCTGATCAATTATATTTATGGAAACAAGAGGCTCCTGCCCTGCGATATGTCAAAAAACGCGTTTTTTATCGATCCCTTCTGCGATGTGATTCCCTGTAACGGGATGGAGAAGAAGGCGGTCATGGGAAATCTGCGGGAACAGTCGTGGGAGGAGCTGTGGCATTCCGAGCAGGCGAAGAAAGTGCGGGAATGCACCAAAAACTGCGACCGGAACTGCTGGATGATCGGCAGCGCCTCCCCGGCCATGCACAAATATATCTGGGTGCCCGGATGGTGGGTTGTGAAACATAAATTTTTGAAGGGCGGCAGGTACAGTCTCAAGGAGAATAAATTTATATGAAATTCCTCTATGTAGCGCCACGTTATCATACAAATCAGATGGACATCATGAAGGGACTTGTGCAGAACGGCCATGAGGTGCGCTTTATCAGCCATTATGCGGCGCTGATCGAGGATTACAGTTGTGTGACGCCCATTGTGCTCGGCTACTCCGCGCTTTACCGGCTGATTGACTTTCTGTATGTGAAGGTGATCCACAGAAAAGACCCCACGGCTATTGTATTTAAGATTCAGCACGGATTTCCGCCCATGAGGAAGTTAAAACGCCTGATCTGCGAGTTCGCCCCCGATCTGGTGATCCTGCGGGAACGATCCGTGTACTCTATGGCGGCGTACCACATTTGTAAGAGAAAGGGATATCCTTGCATTCTCTACAACCAAAACCCGCTCTGGTCAGAACCGCCTAAGACAGATTTGGCGCACCGGCTGGTGGCGCGCATGACGCCGGCGCTTCGCATGACGCCCGTGATGGGAGTCAGAAAGCCGGGGACGGTGGTGCGAAAGAATGATTACTTCGTGCCCTTTGTGGTGAATCCCCAGAGAGCGCCGGAAAACAGGACATATTTTGCAGGCGGCAGCATCCATATTCTCTGTATCGGCAAATATGAGATCAGGAAGCACCATCTGATGCTTTTGCAGGCTGTGGAGCAGTTGAAAAGTAAATATGAGATCCGGGTGACGCTTGTGGGGGAGGCCACCAACCATTTTCAGAAAGCGTACTGTGAACAGGTCAAATCTTATGTGGCAGAACACCGGATGGAGGACATGGTCACGGTGAAAACCAATGTGGCGAGGCGCGATATGGAACGGGAGTATCTGGCGGCGGATCTGTATGTGATTCCGAGTACGCTGGAGATGGCGTCGGTGTCCCAACTGGAGGCCATGAGCTATTCCCTGCCGGTCATTGTCAGCGATACCAACGGGACGGCCTGCTATGTGGAGGACGGCGTCACGGGTTTCTGGTTTAAAGACTGCGACGGGAAGGATTTTCAGGACAAGCTGGATTCCATGCTCTCTGACAGGGAACGGATGAAGGAGATGGGGGCGGCGGGATACCGGGCGCTTTCAGAGAAATATAATTATGAATGCTATTTTAATACCATTATGGGAATGAGAGACCAGATAGTAACATGAAACGCAGAATAAAGGATATGTTAGCGGCGATTGTCTATTTTCTGTATGAAAAGGGCATCCTGCACAACCGCATACAGGTGCATACCGTGGATGAGACGATAGACGAGCTTTTGCATACCGAAAAGAGCATGGTTCGTTTCGGGGACGGCGAGATCGTCATGATAAAAGGCGGCGATTTGATGCTGCAGAAGGCAAGTCCGGAGATTGCCGCGGGACTTGCCAAGATTTTGCGCTATGCCGAGGACGATCTGATTGTGACCATACCGGGGATCTTTGAAACCCTCTCGGATCACCGGAAGGCCAGCAGGCAGTTCTGGAAAGACCATCTGCTTTTCTGCCGGAAAACCTACGAAAAATACTGCAATCCGGATCGGATTTACTACAGTACCTTCGTCTCGCGCTGCTATTATTATCTGGAAGACAGGAGCGGCGTTGGCGCACAGTTTGCTAAAATCAGAAAAATATGGGAAAATAGAGACGTTGTGATCGTGGAGGGCACAAGGACGCACAACGGCGTCGGCAACGATCTGCTCGACACGGCGCGCAGCGTTGAGAGAATTATCTGCCCGCCCAGTGACGCCTACGGGGCGCTGCCTGAAATTCTGGAGGCGTGTCTTGGCTATGACAGGGACAGGCTGTTTTTGCTGTCGGTGGGTGTGGCCGCCAAGTTTCTGGCGGTGGAACTGTTTGAGAGGGGTTACCGTGTGCTGGACATCGGCAATATGGATATGGAGTATGAGTGGTATGTGAGACGCTCTCCCGGAAAATGCAGGCTGGAAAAGCATGAGGTTGAGGGAGAGGCGGCAAATCGGGAGGCGGGATATCGGGAATATCTCTCGCAGGTTAAGGTGTGGCTATGATAGACAGCAAAAAGGCGTATCAATATTATCTGGAACAGGACAGGCTCGCCCTGGGCAGGAAACAGGACAGGCATCCACGGCTGTTCGGGGATGAAATCTGGAAGTTTCAAAGGCTGCTTCGCAAGGTGGAGTATGACGGCAACTGCAGAAGCGGCATTGCAGCGTTATTGATCGGAAAATACCACAAGTTCCGGTTTCACCGTCTCAGTGTGAGACTGGGGATCACGATACCGCCAGGCGTGTTCGGGCCGGGGCTTTCCATGCCCCACTACGGAACTATCGTCGTGCACGGAAATGTCAGGGCGGGGAAAAACTGCCGCCTGCAGGAGGGCGTGACCATCGGCGCGACAAACGGGAGCCATGAGGCGGCGGTGATTGGGGATAACTGTTATTTCGGGAGCGGCGCGAAGGTGATCGGCGCGGTGCGTATCGCGGATGATGTCGCCGTGGGCGCGAATGCGGTGGTGACGGCGGATATCGTGGAATCCGGCACGACATGGGCAGGGATACCTGCCAAAAAGATAAGCGACCGGGATTCCCACAGCAATTTATGCCGGGCGCTTTTTGAGTGACGAGGGCATTACGGAAACGAGACAGAAAGGTAAATTGCAGTATGAGAGAAACGGCAGAGGGAAAGAGCGTGTCCCTGCTTTCTAAGCTTGGATATATATTTGATAAAAGGGATAAATGGAAACTTGCGCTTCTCACGGCAGCCATTGTGGCAGGGAGCTTTCTGGAGCTTCTTGCGGTCATGGTTTTCGTGCCTTTCATTGATGTTCTCCAGAACCAGGGAACGATCCAGACCAGATGGTATTTAAGAGCGGTCTATGATCTGCTGGGATTCCATTCCACGAAGAGCTTTATTGTGCTGCTTTCCGTCGGCATCATCGGGATCTATGTGATCAAAAACGTATATCTGATTCTGGAGAAGGATTATATTTTCCGCTTTTCCTACAATACCCAGATGAAACTGTCCACAAGGCTGTTATCCGCTTACATGAAGGAGCCGTACACCTTCCATCTGAATCATAATATTGCCATTTTACAGAGAAGCCTCCATGAGGATACGTCGCGGTTCATGCAGGTGATTCTCTATGCGCTGGAGCTTCTTGCCGAGCTTGCGGTCTCGGCGGTTCTGGTCATTTATCTGCTGGTTGTCAGCAAATCCATCACCATTATCGTGCTGGGATTTCTGGCGGTCTTTGTGGGCGGTTTTCTGATGATCAGCAGAAAGTACAGCCGTCGGCTTGGGGCTGAAAACCAGGGCTACCAGGGAAAGATTTTCCAGTGGATGAATCAGGCGCTGGGCGGGATTAAGGAAATTAAGATTCTGGAGCGGGAGTCATATTTTACTGATGAGTTCCAGAAATATTGGAAAAAATATGCGAGAGGCCTGCGCATTGCCAGAACGATCTCGATTCTGCCGAAGTATACGGTGGAGGCGGTCTCCATGACGGGGCTTTTGATTGCGGTGATTGTAAAGCTTCTTTTTGGCGAGGCGGACTCGGTCTACTTTATCTCCCAGCTTGCCGCTTTTGCGGTGGCGGCCATGCGGCTGATGCCGAGTGTGGGGCGGATCAACGAGCATGCCTCCAATATGCTCTATGCCCTTCCCTCCGTGGAACTGGTCTATCATGATCTGGTGGGCATTGAGGGGCTGACGGTTCATGACAGTAAGGAGCGGAGGACAGACTGGAGGCTGCAAAAGGGCATTCAGGTGCAGGGGGTATCTTATCACTATCCGGACACGGAGGAGTGGGTGCTCGACAACGTGGATCTGACAATCAAAAAGGGCACTACCGTGGCGTTTATCGGTTCCACCGGGTCGGGGAAAACCACCATGGTGGATATTATATTGGGGCTCTTAACGCCGGTAAAAGGCGTGGTGCTGGCGGATGAGATCAATGTCCATGAACGGGCGAAGACCTTCCACGCGCAGGTGGGGTATATTCCCCAGACGATCTATCTCTCCGATGATACGATCCGCAACAATATCGCTTTTGGCGTGCAGGAAGGGCAGATCGACGAGAGAGCGGTAAAGGCGGCTGTGGAGAAAGCGCAGCTTAAGGAGTTTATCGAGAGTCTGCCTTATGGACTGGATACAATTGTAGGTGACAGAGGTGTCAGATTGTCGGGCGGGCAGAGGCAGCGTATTGGCATTGCCAGGGCGCTCTACCACGATCCGGAGATTCTGGTGCTGGATGAGGCGACCTCCGCACTGGACAATGAGACAGAGTCGGCAGTCATGGAGGCCATCGAGCATCTGCAGGGGATGAAGACCATGATTATCATCGCCCACAGGCTTACCACCATCCGAAACGTGGATGTGATTTACGAGGTGAGCGGCGGTAAGGTGCAGGAGAAGCGCAAAGAGGAAGTATTTGGCGAATCGTAGGGGAAAGGAATAAGAATTTGAGGGAAAGAGGAAGACAGTTCATAACTAAATACGGTTTCCGCCTGCTTTTGTGCGTAGCCCTGTTTCTTTTCTTCCTGGCGATGGGGCACGGCGGGCCGGTGCTGTTCGATGACAGTGAAAGCTATATGCAGATTGGCTGGCGAGAGGGCGTTATGCCGTTTTATCCGGTTTTTCTGCTGTTGAACCAGTATTTTTTCGGGGATGTATGGTATCTGTGGGCGGTGATTGTCGAACAGGCGCTTTTGGCGGCGGCTGCAGTGACGGTTTTGGAGGAGACGGTGCGGGTGCGGTTTGGGGTTTCTTTCGTGGAAGGCATTCTGTTTAGCCTTTTTGCCCTGTACCCTTACACCATCGAGATGCCGGTGGTGATGACACAGGCGGTTTTGACGGAGGGGGTCGCGTATTCTCTCTTTTATTTGTTTTTGGCGGCACTGCTCACAGCGGTCTGGAATAAAAGTTATGGCTGGCTCGCGGGGGCTTTTGGCATGACCCTGCTTCTTGCGTCAGTCCGCTCCCAGCTACAGATTCTTTTTGGCGTGTGCGGGATTGTATTTCTCTATGTGGTCTGCATGCGGGGGAAAAGGGCGGGCGCAGGGAAAAAATTACTTCGCGTGCTGGCAGGACTTGCAGGTTGCGCGGCAGTCAGCGCCGCGGGCGTTCTTCTGGTGTTCGGCCTTGTCGGGGAATATCGTATCATAGTGCAGGAGGGGCATCCTTTCAACCGGTTCGGACTCATGGTACAGCGGCCGGAGTCTTACCGGATCGCTCTGGAGGAGGACAGGCAGAAGCAGGAGGAGGCGGAAGCGGCGGAGTCTGCAAAGACAGCGCCCAAGCAGGAAGAAGCGCCGGCGGAGAGTGGACAGGGGGAGGCGGTTTCCCCTGCGGGAGTCGATATGGAGGAGGCTGCGAAGCGCTTTTCCACCAGCCAGTATATGACATTGATTTTCTCCAGAGGCATGTATGAGGCGGATTATGAGGATGCCGCGCTGTTTGAGGAACCGCTGTTACAGGGGCTGTATCTGGCGCTCTATGAGGCGGTGGACGCCGAGGAGGAGCGCTATGTCTATGCGGAAGAAGGCTTGTGGATGTGGAGGGATATCGTGGGGGGAATCGGAAAGATCGGTATAACCTGTATCTGGACGCCGTCCCAGTACTATACGGTACATGCGCCTGAAATTATCCTGTCGGATCAGTTCAGCCAGATCCGCAGTTCCCATATGCAGACCATAGGACTGACGCTGATTAAGGCACATTTTGGGAGATTTTTATATCACACGTTAAAGCTTTTGCCGCAGGCGTTTATCAGCACGGTATTTTTCCAGTATGCGCCGCTCTATGGCTTCTGCCATCTGGTGACGGCGCTGTTGTATCTGTCGGCGTTTGGACTGATGGTATGGGGGTATGCGGATCCGCGGGCGAGGAGAGAGGGAGCGGAGATGATGGCGCTTGTGCTGGGGACGAATGTGACCATGGTACTCATCATATCGCTGGTTTTCTTCGGGCAGCAGCGGTATCTGGTATACGCGTTCGGGCCATTCTATATGGCGTATTATCTGCTTTTGAGGCAGTTGTGGCGTGTGCGGGCGCGGGACTTTATCGGCCGGAAGTTTTTGTCAAAGAGAGATGGCCGTTAGAAGATACGGAGCGGGGAAAACGGATTATGGAAGAAAAAGAGAAAAAAATTTTGGTTATCATACCGGCGTACAACGAAGACGAAAGTATTGTGAATGTGGTAAAAAGCATGATGGAACAGGCGCCGCAGTATGATTATCTGGTGGTCAACGACGGATCCACGGACGATACCTTAAAACTTTGCAGGAAAGAGAAGTTCCGCTATCTGGATCTTCCGATCAATATGGGAATCGGCGGCGCCGTGCAGGCAGGATATATTTATGCCTGCAAGAATGGATATGATATCGCCGTGCAGATGGACGGCGACGGACAGCACGACGTGGCCTATCTGGAAAAACTTTTGGAGCCGATCATAGCGGATGAAGCGGATGTGGTAATCGGTTCCCGGTTCCTGGAAAAGGAAGGCTTTCAGACTTCGGCAAGCCGCAGGGCTGGCATCAATATTTTGAGTGCCCTGATCTGGATTACCACAGGAAAACGGATCAAGGATGTGACCAGCGGCTACCGGGCGGTGAACCGCATGTTTATCGAGATATACAGTAAGGATTATCCCATGGATTATCCGGAACCGGAGGCGATTGTCGCCGCCATTATGCATCTTGGCAGAGTGCGCGAGGTGCCGGTGCAGATGCGCGCCAGAGAGGGAGGCGTCAGCTCTATTACCTTGAAGAAATCCATTTACTATATGATTAAGGTGACACTGGCAATTTTGGTCTGCAGACTCAGCTATGGCGTGAGGAGGGGTAAGAGAGTATGATACCGAGTCATTTGCGTATCACGCTGATCTTTGTGGTGATCAGCTATTTCATTGTGATCCTGTATTTTTTGAAGCAGAAGGCGCTCAATTTAAAGTATACGCTTTTGTGGCTGGTAGCGGGAGCCGTCATGGGAGTTCTTGTGGTAGTGCCGGAGCTTTTGACACAGATTATCCGGCTCTTTGGCATTCAGGACAACATGAACGGCCTGTTTCTCTTCTGTATCGGCTTTATCATATTGATTCTGCTGTCGCTGACTTCGATCGCGTCCAGACAAAACCGGAAGCTTAGAACCCTGACGCAGGAGCTGGCAATTTTGGATAAACGCGTGCGGGATTTGGAAAAGGAAACCCCGAAACCATAAGGAGTATGGGAACAGATATGAGATACAGGATAAAGCGGCATGGCGTTTTGTGGCTTCTGCTTTTTCTTCTGATTGCGGCCGTGGTGCTTTTGGAGAGAACGGCAAGCAGGCAAATACAGACAAGCGGAAACTATATGGAAAATCTTTGGTTTGTGGTCAGTAATTCCGCATCAGAACAGAGAATTGACTGCTTTACGGATGAAATGGAGCAGATCAGCTATTTGTTTTTGCCTTCCTATGCCAATCCGGACAAGGTGAAAATTTCGTTTGCGGGCGCATATCGGATCGTTTTTGCGGGAGAAGGGAAGGAAATTTCGCTAAAAGACGGAGAGAGCATTGGCGCGCTCACCTGTGGTGGGAAGTACCAGATGCGTTTTTGTGACAGGAAGGGAAGAGAAATGGCCAGACAGGACATGGTGATTATGCGTTCGGCAAATCTTCCCGCCGCCTTTCTGGAGACGGCCAGCGGTTCGATGGAGATGCTGGACGCTGACAAAAATCATGAAGAAAAGGGAAGCATTGTCCTGCTTGATGTTGACGGCGATCTGGTGTGTGTGGATAAACTGGATCGTATTTCCGGGCGGGGAAATTCCACCTGGGCGCACCCGAAAAAGTCCTATGGGATCAGGCTGGGGGAAAAGGCGGATCTGTTTGGCATGGGAAGCGCCGACAAGTGGGTTTTGTTGAGCAATGTGGAGGATTCCGCTTATATCCGCAACAAGATCACCTATGAGATGGCGATTGCGGCGGGGATGGAGGGATCGCCGGAATCACAGTATATTGATCTCTATATCAACCATACATACCACGGCATGTACCAGCTTTGCGAGAAGGTGGAAATTGACGGGGAGAGGGTGCCCATCGCCGATCTGGAAGCGGAGAACAGGAGACTCAACAAAGAGATAGAAAAGTGCGGGCATTTTGAGACAGAGAAGCGAAAGGGGACGGCGCTTTTTAGAGAACCGGGCGACCTGACGGGAGGCTATCTTCTGGAGCGGGATGTGCCGGAAAAATACCGGGAGGAAGTCAGCGGGTTTATCACGGACAGCCTGGGGGATCTGTATACGATCAAGGAGCCTGTGCATGCGTCCGAGGCTGAAGTGGATTATATCAGCGGTTTTGTGAATAATATGGAAAAAGCCATTGTCTCGGAGGACGGCGTCAATCCGGAGACCGGCATGCGCTATACGGATTATATTGACCTGCATTCCTTTGCACAGAAATACATTCTGGAAGAACTGACAAAGAACAATGGCGCGGGCGCAACCAGCTCCTTTTTCTATAAGCCGGAGGATGCGGTCAGCACGAAGTTGTTTGCCGGCCCTGTGTGGGATTATGACAAGGCATACGCAAGCATAACGGGGTTAAATGAAACCACGGAAGATCTGTGTTACCTGACGCTCAGGGACAGCAATCCGACCACGCTCTTCTGGCGCCTGAATAAGCATCCCGAATTTCGGGAGGCGGTGTCGTCCTGTTACGGGGAATTTTTCTCGGATTACATGCAGGAGATTGTGGATGAAAAAATTGAAGAATATGCGTCGGAAATTTCGTCGTCCGTCGCCATGGATCAAATCAGATGGAAGAGTGCGGATGACGCGCCTCTCGATTACGATTATGAGATAGAAAAAATCAAAGACTTCCTTTTGGCGCGGAAGGCGTTTTTGGACGAGGTCTGGACAGAACAAAAAGAGGTGTGTACAGTCACGTTTGTATCGGATGGCGAGCATTATGTGAGCGTGATCGCGGGAAGGCCGCTCCAGAAAATGCCGGGAAGCGAGCCGGGCACTGTGTCCGGGGATTGGATGTTTGACGGCTGGTACACAGAGGATGGAAAACTTTTTGACGGTACACAACCGGTCACGGAAGATATCACTTTGTACAGTAAAGGCCATGATGTGTAGGCGGCAGGGAGTATGGACGGATATGACAGACAGGATGAGACGATACGGAATACGGGGAATTTTGCTTCTTGTAATGATAGCTGCCGTCGTGATAGGGGAGAGGGAAGCGTACGACCGGAAACAGCGCGATGGCGATTGTATAGAAAGTCTCCGCTTTGTGATCGACGGTGTCTCACCGGAACAGGAGATCCGCTGTTTTACGGAAGATGCGGGGCAGACAGACTATCTATTCCTGCCTTCCTATGCGAATGCGGGCGATGTGAAAATCTCCTTTACGGGAGCGCAGAAAGCGGTCTTTGCGGGAGGGGAAGAGGAAATCGTATTGAAAAGCGGTGAAGACATCGGCGCTCTGGCGTATGGTGAGCCTTATTCCCTGCGTTTTTATGACGGGGAGGGAAACGAGGCGGCGAGCCGTACCATGGTGGTCATGCATTCCGCCAATCTTCCGGCACTGTTTCTCGAGACGGAGAGCGGATCGATGGAAAGGCTGGATGCGGATAAAGATTATGAGGAAAAAGGTAAAATTTTCCTGTTTGGCTCGGGGGGGGGGGTTAATTTGTGCGGACGAATTGGACAGCATTTCCGGGCGGGGTAACTCCACATGGGCCTATCCGAAAAAATCCTACGGCATCAGATTGAAAAACAGGACAGATCTGTTCGGCATGGGAAGCGCGGATAACTGGATTCTCTTAAGCAATGTGGAAGACCGTTCGTACATCCGCAATAAAATTACCTACGAGATGGGAATTGCGGCGGGAATGGAGGGCTCTCCCGAATCGCAGTATATTGATCTCTATATCAATAACCAATACCACGGGTTGTACCAGCTCTGCGAGAAAGTGGAGATTGATCCGGAGAGGATTCCCATCACCGATCTGGGGGAGCGGAATAAAAAGCTCAATAAGGGGATAGAGGACTGTACACGGTTTGACACGGGAGAGAAAAAGGGCGCCTGGCTTCCAGTAGAACCCCGGACGCTGACAGGCGGTTATCTGCTGGAACGGGACGTATCCGAGAAATATGTGAATGAGATCAGTGGATTTAAGACCACGATCCTGGGCGACCAGTATACGATCAAAAACCCGAAATACGCGTCCAGGGCGCAGGTGGATTATATCAGCGGGCTGATGAATGAGATGGAGAAAGCGGTCACGGCGGCGGACGGCATCAATCCTGACACCGGGCTTGGCTGGGCGGATTATATCGACGTGGAGTCTTATGCCAGGAAATATATCGTGGAGGAACTGACCAAGAATAAAGGCGGCGGCGCAACCAGTTCCTTTTTTTACAAGCCGGAAGATGCCGGGCTGTTTGCCGGCCCTGTGTGGGATTATGACAAAGCCTATGGCAGACTGTACGGGATCGACGGGACAACCCGTGATCTGTGCTATCTGACACAGCGCGACGAGACGACCGCACTTTTCTGGTATTTGAACAGGCATCCGGAATTCAGGCAGACGGTGTCTGCGTGCTATCAGGCGTTTTTCTCCGATTATTTTGAGACCATTCAGGAGAGCAAAATTGACGAGTATATATCGGAAATCTATGTGTCCGCGGATATGGATCGGATCAGATGGAAAGAAATCTTTGATAAATCCCCTGATTACACGGAGGAAATATGGAGAATCCGGGATTTTTTGACGGCGCGGAAGGCATTTCTGGATGAAGTCTGGATAGAACAGAAGGAACTGTGCACCGTACATTTTATCGCGGAGGAATACCACAAGGATATGTATGTCAGCGTGATCAGAGGAGAAATGCTGGAAAGCCTGCCAATCGGGGAGCCGGGTCAAATGGAGGGAACTTTTATGTTTGACGGCTGGTACACGGCGGACGGCAGGATTTTTGACGGCGCAGAACCCATTACGGAGGATATCACGGTCTACGGGAAAAGCCACATACCTTCCGGGACGGAATAGAAAGAAGGAAAGGAAGCATATGCTGAATATAGCGGTGGACTTGCTTTGGCTTCGCCCGAAAAAAGTGGGCGGAACGGAATTTTATATCAGGAATTTGTTAGACGGCTTCCTGCAGCTTGAGGAGCCTTTTCATCTTGTCTTGCTGGTGTCTGCGGATAACCGGGAGACTTTTTGCCATTATGCGAAGGACAAACGGATGGAACTGTTAACGGCAAATGTGAGATCCGCCAATATCGCCGGGCGCATTCTCTGGCAGTTTTTCTGCCAGAACCGGTTTCTGCGCAGGCACGGCATCCGCAAATGTTTTACGCCGGTGTACTGCAGGCCGCTCCTAAACGGCGGCGTCACCTATGTGAACACGATCCACGATCTGCAGGCGGCGCATTATCCGCAGTACCATCCGTTTCATGAGATTGCCTATTCCCGGTTGTGCTGGTGGCTCGACGTGCACTGCTCCCGGCATATCATCGCGATCTCGGACTGGGTGAAAAGGGACATAATCGAAAGATATCGTGTGGCGCCGGAACATATTACCACGATCTATAATCCAATCACCGTGGACAGCAAGCAAACAGTCCCCTTTGCGCGGCTGTCAGAGAAGTATCAGATCGGGGAAAAAGCATACTACTATACCGTGGCGCAGATGATTCCCCACAAGAACCTGAAGACGCTGATCGCAGTCATGGAGCGGATCAAACGGGAAAAGACAGGCCTTCCCTGCCGGCTTCTCATATCCGGTGTGAACGGAGCGGGCAGGGAAGTGTTGGAGCGGCAGATCAGGGAGAGGGGGCTGGAGCGGGAGGTCACTCTCACGGGATTTGTCGGGAACGAGGAGAGAAACACACTGTATCAGTTTTGCCGGGCGTTTCTCTTTCCCAGTGTGTTTGAGGGATTCGGGATGCCGCCCATCGAGGCGATGCTCTTTGGTGCGGTGGTCATCACGACGGACAGAGCCTGTATTCCCGAGGTGACGCAGGGAAAGGCAAATTATGTGGAAGATCCCTATGACGTGGAAGCCTGGATTGCGGCGATGAAAGACCCCGTTGACAGGATTGGGGAGATGGATTTTGGCGTGTACGATCAGATGAGACTGACGAAGAAGTATTACCGGGTGCTGTCGGATCTGTTTGCGTAAGGGGATGGGAAAGATGAAACTGGCGGTCATTTTAGTAAATTATAACGGAAAAAACTATAACGAGGCGTGCATCGAGTCCGTGCGCGCCAACCGGACAGACGGCGAGGTGCGGATCATTGTGGTGGACAATGCCTCCACGGACGGTTCCCTGCAGGCACTTCGGGAGCGCTATGGGGAGGAAGAACAGATAGAGCTGGTGGAACTGGATGACAATTATGGTTTTTCCCGTGCGAATAATGTGGGAATCCGCAGCGCCATGGCGTGGGGCGCAGATGCTGTTTTGCTTTTAAACAATGATACCGAGATCGGGGAGACCATGCTGTCAGAGCTTCTCGCATGTGCCAGGAGGCATCCGGACAGCATGATTGTCCCCAAGATTTATTACAGTGATGATCGTGAACGGATCTGGTCTGCGGGAGGCAGCGTGTCGCCCGTTGTGCAGAAGGTCAGGCATATCGGGCTGGATGAGGAGGACAGGGGGCAGTACGATGAGGAGTGCAGGACTTTTTTTGCCACGGGCTGCTGTCTGTTTCTGCCTGTGCAGGTCATCGGGCGCGCGGGCGTGCTGGATGAGCGGTTTTTTCTCTATTATGAGGATACGGAGTACAGCTTTCGTCTGGGGGAACTTGGAATTGACATCTATTATTGCCCGAAAGCGGTGATGTACCATAAGGTGGGGGCAAGCTCCAAGGGGGCGGACAGTCCGCTTTGCGCGTACTATATCGCCCGCAACTGGCTTCTGTGCAGCCGCCTGCGTCAGGGGCGGCATTATTCCATTTTTCTCGCCTATTATGTGGTCAACCGGGCGGCGTGCTGTCTCTTGTGGCTTCTTCGCGGGAAAGGCGCGCTGGTGAAGGCTACATGGCTTGGAATCAGGGACTTTCACAGGGGGAAGTTTGGCAGGTCGGCGTACTACGGATGAGGTAGGTCGGCGTTTGCAATTGGAAAAGGAGTATGCTATTATGAAAAAAGGCTATTATCTACACTTTCAGGGGCGTCAGTCCATCGGTGTCAGCAAGAAAATAGACATGCAGATGGAGGAGCTTAACAAGTTTTTTGACATGCAGGAAATCGAGGTCGGTACGCCGGAAAGATCGCTTGCAAAACGGCTAATGGGGCTGTTTCCCACAGCTTCCATCACAAGAAATTACGAGGAGGCCTTTGCAAAGCTTGACCATCCGGATTTTGTGTATGTCAGGCGTGCCGTTGCGGACAGAGATTATGTCAGATTTTGGAAGAAAATCAAGGAGCGGTATCCGGCATGCAAAATCGTTATCGAGGTGTTCAGTTATCCCTATGATGGGGACGATTTTGGAAAGTGGAACGCGTGGCCTTTTTATATCAAGGAGAAAATCTACCGTCCACAGTTGAAAAAATATGTGGATCGTTTTGTGACTTATACGGAGGATCGGGAAATATTCGGAGTTCCCACGATCTGCACTTACAACGGTGTCAATGTGGAGGGTATGCCGAAGGTCGGCGGCGCATTTTCGGAGGGGCAGATCAATCTGATCGGCGTTGCTTTCATGCAGAGACACCATGGCTACGAGCGCATCATAGAAGGTCTGCATCAGTACTATGACGCGGACGCAGCGCGCGACTATCAGGTACATCTGCATCTGGTGGGAGACGGGCCTGAGAAGCCGATGTATCAGGAGCTGACCCGCAAATACGGATTGGAAGCGTACGTGCATTTTTATCCGACCATGGTGGGAAAGCAGCTTGACGAACTGTATGACAAATGCGACATTGCGTTAATATCCTTTGGCATGTATAAGGCCCGCTTCTTCGGGAAAATGGGCGCGCTTAAGTCAAGGGAATGTCTTGCCAAGGGCATGCCGCTTCTTACGGGCTGCGTCATTGACGTGCTGCCACAGGACTATCCCTATGCGCGGGTGTTCCCCAACGACCCGGGCACAGTGAAGACAGAGGATATCATTGCATTTTATCAGAAAATAAAAAGTATGGAGGCCGACAAGGGACGGCTGGCGGACACCATCAGGCAGTTTGCCAGAGAGCATGTCAGCATGGAGGCGGTGATGAAGCCCATCGTGGACTATATCGGACGATGAGTGCGGATGACAAAGAAGGCGGTAAGAGGGCGTATGATCACTCACATTGTGGGAAACAGACCGCAGTTTATCAAGCTTGCGGCGCTGTATCATGAGCTGAATAAAGAGGGGTACGAACAGAATATCATTCACAGCGGGCAGCATTACGACGAGAATATGTCGGATGTTTTTTTTCAGGAACTGGACATTCCGAAACCCTGCGTCAATCTGGCGGCGGGCGGCGGAAGCCATGCGCAGGTGACGGCGAAGGCCATGATCGGGCTGGAGGAAGAACTGATGCGCATAAAGCCGGAACTCGTTGTTTTGTACGGGGATACGAACACGACCTTAGCCGGCGCCGTGGTGGCGGCGAAGCTGTGTATTCCGATTGCCCATGTGGAGGCGGGGCCAAGGGTGCACCACAAATCGAATCCGGAAGAGTGCAACCGGATCGCGACGGATCATCTGTCGGACATCCTGTTTTGCCCGGATGAGATTTCCATGGAGAACCTGCGCAGGGAAGGATTGGGAGAATGCGCCTGTATGACGGGCGATATCATGTATGACACCTACCTTACCATTGCCGGAGGGCCGGCCGGGGAGCCACAGGAAGAAGTGATCGTAATGACGTGGCACAGGCAGGAGAACACGGCTGACAGGGAGCGCATGGAGAGCATTCTGCGGCTGGTGGAGCGTCTGGGTGAAAAGGTGGTCTGCCCGATGCACCCGCGCACGAAGAAGTGCCTGCAGGAATACGGCCTGTGGGAGAAGGCGCAGGCAGTTCCCAATCTGGAGATCGTGGATCCGATCGGATATGTGGAGATGGTGAAACTCATGCAGAGGGCGAAACTGATTCTGACAGACTCCGGCGGCGTATCCAAGGAGTCCTCCTTTGCGGGGGCGAAATGTCTGTTTATGCTGGAGATTGACATATGGGACGATCTGGCGCGCATTGACTGGCTGCACAAGGTAAATCCCCAGAGGGAGGAAAGCGTGGCGGATGCGCTGCGTTTTGCATCGCAGGCACGGCATGTTGCGGTGGCGGACAGGCCCAAATTTTACGGGGACGGGCACGCGGCGGCAAAGATGGTGCGGGCGCTGCGGGAGAGAGGTTTTATATAAAAAGAAGGCGGTCAAATGGAATTTAGAGATTTAAAGACACAGTATATGCGCCATAAAGAGGCGATAGACAGAGCGGTTGAACAGACCCTGGCAAACGGACAGTTTATCGGCGGCGGGCCTGTGGCACGGCTGGAGGAGGCGTTGGCGGACTATGTGGGTGCGAAGCACTGTATTTCCTGCGCCAACGGAACGGATGCGCTGTTACTTTCCCTGATGGCGTGGGGTGTGGGAGAGGGGGATGCTGTTTTTGTCCCGGATTTCACATTTTTTTCCACTGCGGAAGTGGTGCCCTGGGTGGGCGCGGAGCCGGTTTTTGTGGACATTGATGCGGACACCTTTAACATGGCGCCGCAGGCGCTTTTGGCGGCGGTCAAAAGAGTCGAGGAGGAGGGCAGGCTGAAACCGCGGGCGGTCATTGCGGTGGATTTGTTCGGGCAGCCTGCCGAATATGAGAAAATAAGGCCGATTGCAAAGAAGCACGGGATGCTTTTGTTGGAGGATGGCGCGCAGGGATTTGGCGGCAGGATCGGTGAAAAGAGAGCCTGCAGTTTCGGAGACATCTCCACCACATCCTTTTTCCCGGCAAAGCCCCTGGGCTGCTACGGGGACGGCGGGGCGGTCTTTACGGACAACGACGAGTGGGCGGAGTTAATCCGCTCTTATAAAGTACATGGCAAGGGCGTTGATAAATACGACAATATCCGTATCGGTATGAACTCCCGGCTGGATACGATACAGGCGGCAGTGCTGTCGGAGAAGCTGCGCTTTTTTGACGAGGAATTGGAAGCCTGCAACCGCGTGGCGGATGCATACACCGGGCGGCTGCGGGATAAAGTGAAAACACCGACGGTTTTGCCGGGGTATCACTCGGGTTGGGCACAGTACACGGTGCGGTTTTCGGACGGAAAACAGCGGGAGGAAGCCGTCCAGCGGTTAAAGGATGCGGGAATTCCGAGCATGATTTACTATAGGAAGCCCATGCATGCGCTGAAGGCGTTTGCGCACATGCAGACATACAGAGGCGATTGCGGGACGGCAGACGAGGCGTGCAGGACATGCCTGTCGCTTCCGATGCATGCTTATCTGCAGGAGAGCGAGCTGGATAAAATCAGCGGGCTGCTCTGACGGAGAGAACGGGAAAGAAACTGGCTGCCACAACGCGGCAGCATGGAGGGTATCATGGAATATCAAGTGTGCAGCTACTGCGTCATGGATACATCGGATCCGGAGATCGTCTTTGACGAACACGGAGTCTGTAATCACTGCAAGGGCGCAAAGGAAAAACTGCGGGAAGTGGAGGAAAAGCGAAAGCATTTTGATCCGGATGCTTTCAGCGCAGAGATAAAGGCGGCGGGAAAAGGGAAAAAATATGACTGTATCGTCGGCATCAGCGGCGGTGTGGACAGTTGTTACGTCATGTATCTGGTCAAGCAGATGGGGCTTCGTCCTCTGGCGGTTCATTTTGACAACGGATGGGATTCCGAACTGGCGGTGCAAAATATCAAGAACCTGTTAGAGAAGCTGGGGATCGATCTTTACACTTACGTGGTGGACTGGCAGGAGTTCCGCTCGCTGCAACTGGCGTTTTTCAGAGCCTCCACACCGGACTGCGAGATTCCCACTGACCACATGGTTTTTCCGGTCATGGGCATGATGGCGCATAAATATAAGTGCAAATATATCATCACGGGTCACAACAACGCGTCGGAGAGCATTCTTCCGCGAAGCTGGTCGCAGGGTCATTTTGACTGGCGTTACATCCGGTCTGTTTACAAAATGCACGGAGAGGGTTCGGGAAAGCTAAAGACATTTCCGCACTTCGACCGTCCGGACTATGATTATTTTGTGCGGAAGTATAAATGGATCAATATTCTGGATTATGTGGATTACAATAAGGACGAGGCGAAAAAATTTTTGCAGGAAAACTATGGCTGGCGGGATTATGGCGGCAAGCATTACGAGTCGTTTTATACCAAATTTTACCAGACTTATATACTGCCTGTGAAATTCGGGTATGATAAGCGCAGGATGCATCTTTCCAGCCTGATTGTGGCGGGGCAGATGAGCCGTGAGGAGGCGCTTAAGACGCTTGAAACACCCCCCTATGACGAGAAGACCATAGAGAGGGATATTGAATACTTTCTGGAAAAGATGCAGATATCCAGAGAAGAGTTTGACCGGATTATGAAAAAGAAGCCTCTGAGTTATCAGGATTATCCTAACAATGAAAACGACCTGACGGGAAGAATCATACGGAAATTGTCAAAGATGTTTGGCGGGAGCGGCAAATGAAAAAAATCATCAAAAAAATCGTGTTCGGGTGTATCTACCTGATGGAAGATATCGTGCATTTGTGGCATTTTCATATTCATAAGCAGTGGAGGCCCTAGTGTATGATCGCGATTGTGGACTACGGAATGGGGAATCTCTATTCCGTGAAAAATATGTTAAAATATCTCGGATATGACAGCGATGTCACAAATGAGGCATCGCGGATCGAGGCGGCGGACAAGCTGATTCTTCCGGGAGTGGGAAACTTTGGAAAAGCGATGGAAGTCATCAGACAGTCCGGACTTTTGGAAGTCCTGAACCATAAAGTGCTGGAGGAGAAGACGCCGATTCTCGGTATCTGCCTTGGTATGCAGCTTCTTTTAGGACACAGCGAGGAGGGGGACTGCGACGGACTCGGATGGATTCCGGGCGAGGTGAAAAAGTTTGATCTCCCGGAGCATCCGGAACTGAAAGTGCCGCATATGGGCTGGGACTATATCGAGATACAGAAAGAATCTCCTCTATTCGCCGGTTTGGCGGGCGGGGGGAGATATTATTTTGTGCACTCCTACTATGCGGCGTGCCGGGATCGCGCTGATGTGGCGGCCACGACGGAGTATGGAATCCGGTTTGATTCGATTGTCCAGAGGGAGAATATTTGTGGGACACAGTTCCATCCGGAAAAGAGCCACAGGTTCGGGATGGAAATTCTCGGTAATTTCGCGAAAGAGTGAGGCGTTTTATGTATCATAACAGACTGATTCCCTGTCTTCTTCTGGATAACGGGAGACTGGTGAAGACGGTGCAGTTTCGGAAGCCGGTGTATGTGGGCGACCCGATTAACGCCGTCAAAATATTTAACGATAAGGAAGTCGACGAGCTGGTGTTTCTGGACATCAACGCGACGCGCTCCCACAGGCGGCCTGATTTTGCGTACCTGAAAAAGATTGCGGAGCAGTGTTTTATGCCTCTGTGTTACGGCGGCGGCATCACTTCGTTAGCGGATATCGGCACGCTGTTTCGTATCGGTTTCGAGAAAGTCTCGATCAATGCGGCGGCGCTGGAACATCCGGAACTGATCGGTGAGGCGGCGAAGGTCTATGGAAGCCAGAGCATCGTGGGCGCTATGGACGTGGGGAAAAATCTGTTCGGCAAAGCCGTTGTCAAGGCTCTGAACGGAACCCGCGGTACGAAGTACAGTCCGAAGGAATATGCGAAGAGACTGGAGGATGCCGGCGCCGGTGAGATTTTTTTAAATTCTGTCACGCAGGACGGCGTGATGGCAGGGTATGACTGGGAACTGATCAGGGAGGTGGCCGACTGTGTGCAGGTGCCCGTGATTGCCTGCGGCGGCGCTGGGAATTTGCAGGACTGCAGGCGCGCCATTGACAGCGGGGCGAGCGCGGCGGCGGCGGGAAGCATTTTTGTGTTTTGGGGCGTCAACAAGGCGGTGCTGATCAATTACCCTGACAGCGAGGAGACGGCAAAGCTGTTTGCAGAGTCCGGAGACGGTGAATAAAGGATTTGTGATGAAGAAGAAAAGATATGGCTTTTTGGCGGCGGGAAATCTGAATATTGCGTGTCTTGGCGAGGAGAAGCGCATGGGAGAATGCTGTCAGTACAGCCATCTGTTAAATAAGTTCCCAGGCGATCAGGTTTTTTGCGAAAGGGACGGGAAGATCTGCTTTTTAAACGGCTATATTTACAATAAGACGGATTATATGCAGGCGAAGGACGCGGGTTGGGCGGAAGCGTTTACCAGCGCTCTTGCGGAGGATGCCGAAGGAGCCCTTAAAAAACTCAGAGGGGGCTTTTGCGGCTATCTGTACGACCAGAAGACAAAGGAACTGCTTGTCTATACAGATCAGGTTGCGGTCAAGCCGGTATATTACTATGTGAATGGCGAAAGATGGATGGTGTCTGACCGTGTGGAAGATATGGTGGAGGTCTTAAAATACAATCATCTTGCCTGCGATTTTGAGCCGCTGGCGGCGCAGTATATGCTCTCCTACGGCTATATGATAGATGACACCACCTTTGTCAGACAGATTCACCGCCTCCTGCCCGGTAAATATCTGCGGGCGCGGGACGGGCAGGTATCCGTGAAAAGGTATCATTTCATACAGGACGTACCAAAGAAAATGAGCGAGGAAGAGGCCGTGGAGAAAATAGACGCGGCGTTTCGGGAGGCGGTCAGGCGAGAGTTTGAGAAGGACAGAGAGTATGGCTACCGCCATCTGACAGACTTAAGCGGCGGGCTGGACAGCCGCATGGTAACCTGGGTGGCGCACGACCTGGGCTATACGGATCAGGTCAATGTCACTTACTGCCGGGACGGCTACCGGGATGAAAAGATCGCGCGGCAGATCGCGCTTCATCTGGGGCATGAGTATCTTTTTAAGCCTTTGGACGATGGAAAGTGGATGTACGATATCGACGAGATGACCTCGCAGAATAACGGCGCGGCGCTGTATATGGGTATGACAGGCGGCAGACGCCTGCTTGCGGCGATCAACACGGAGTCCTTCGGCATAGAGCACACCGGAATGATCGGCGATGCCATCCTTGGCACGCTGTACCGCGATAAGGACTTAAGCTGCGGGAAGCCGGTATTCGGGCAGAGCACCCATTCAGAAAGATTACACTACCAGTTTGATGAGAAAATTCTCGAAGAATATCCCAATCAGGAAATGTTCGGGATTTATACGAGAGGGATGCTGGGGGCGTCGTCCTCCTACCTGATCAGGCAGCAGTACCTTGAGACGGCGTCTCCGTTTATGGATGTGGATCTGCTGGACGCTGCATTTTCCATTCCCTTCGACGACCGGAACCATCACCACATCTATCTGCGGTGGCTGAATGAAAAATATCCGCAGGCGGCGGAATTTGGCTGGGAAAAGTGGGGCGGCGTCAAGCCCAGGGAGAGCCACATTCCGTTCCGGATGATGAAGACCGCACAGCGCCTTCTGTGGGAGCGCGTTTGCTGCGTCATGCATATCACGAACCGGGATAACATGAACCCGATCGACTATTGGTATAACAGGGATGCGAACATACAAAAGTGTTTTGCCGATTATATGCAAGATACCATTGACAATCCGGTACTGGGGGAGGAACTCAGGCGGGACATCCGGCTTCTGATGACAGAGGGAAGCGTGGAGGAGAAGAGTCTGGCAATCACGGTGCTCGCCATGGTGAAAAAATATTTTGGGGAACGGTACTGACAGAGAGGAGCTGCAGGAAATGGGACAAGACAGAAAACCTGACTTATACCTCATCACGCAGGATTTCCCCTACGGGCATCTGGAGGATTCCTTTGTGGGGCCGGAATACCCTTATCTGTGCGAACATTTTCATGTGTCGGTCATTGCCGCCGAGGTGACGGAAACAGCCAAACTGCGGTCGGAGGAGGCTGTCAGGGAGAAGGGCATCGAGGCATGCATCATTCCGACGAGACAGGGCATTGTAGAGAAAGTTTTTTCCCTGTTCCGGTTTCTTTTGGAAAAGGATTGTTACACAGAGCTTGTCTCGATTGTAAAGAGTGGGGAGAGGATGCCGCAGAGGGTGTACAGGGCGTTGATGTTCGGCGCGGCGGCGGAGACCTTTTACCGCAGATTAAAGAAAAAGATTTCTCTGACGAAGGATACGCAGGCGCTCTTTTACTTTTACTGGTTTGATTATAAATGTTTCGGGCTGACCATGCACCGACGGAAATTTCCGAAAATCCGGATTGTGGCGAGAACCCACGGATATGAACTGTACGACGAGAGAGAACTCTACGGCAGACAGTTTTTTAAGCCCCAGACGGACGCAGGGCTTGTGCGGCTGGTTTTTGCGGCGCAGTTTGCCAAAGACTACTACCTCAAAAGATACCGGCTGACGGGCACAGAAAAATATCCCCTGTACAGGCTGGGCGTGCCGGATCGCGGCGTGACAGGGAAAGACAGGAGAGCGGGATATCGCGAAGGTATGGAGTTCCTGCTTTTAAGCTGCTCCGATACCAGTCATGTAAAACGGATTGACCGGATGATTGGCGGACTTGCCGGTGTGACAGCGGCGAATGTGCGCTGGGTGCATATCGGCGGCGGAGGAAACCTTGGCGAAATGCAGGAATTGGCGCAGAGCAGGCTTGCCGGCAAGGAAAATATCCGATATGAATTTGCAGGGGCGATGCTTAATACAGAGGTCATCGAGTATTACAGGACGCACTATGTAGGCTGCCTGATCACCACAACGCAGAGCGAGGGAGGCTCGCCGGTAGCGGTGCAGGAGGCGCTTTCCTTCGGCGTACCCGTGATCGCTACGGCGGTGGGAGAACTGCCGCAGATGGTGGCGGACAATGGCATCCTGTTGGCGCAGAACCCGTCCGCGGAGGAGACCGCACGGGCCGTTGAGCGGATGGCGGAGTGCTTTGGCACGGACGCCTACTTTCAGATGTGTGAAAGGTCAATCGAAATCTTTGAAGAAAAATTTAACGAAAAACGAAATTTCAGCGCGTTTGCGGAGGAGTTGGCAAAATTATGAGGGTTAAGTACAAAGTAGAGGAACTGGATTTCCTGTTTATCTATGAGCATAAGGTCAGGGAACTGGAAAATTTGTGCCTGATAAAATACGAATTGGATCGCAGAGGCTATCGGACGAAAATTATCCACATTGAAGATGCGGAGGCGTTGAAGGCGATGCGCCCTATCTATCACACGAAAGTGGTAGTGACCATGGCATGTTACCAGAACAGTTCTATTGAATGGCACACGAAGAATTTCGTCAAGTTTGACAAGCTGATTGATATGCAGTGGGAAAACATCGTGTTTCCCATGGATGAGAAGGACACAAAGGCATATAAGAATTATTCGGGAGTCGCGAAGGATGTCGTCCGCGTCTCCTGGGGCGAGATGAACAAGAAGCGCATGCTGGAAGTGGCAAAGATGGATCCGAAGAAGGTGAAGTTAGTCGGGCATGTGGGGATGGATTTTCTGCGGGAGGAACTGCGGGGGTACTACCGTTCCAAGGAAGATGTGCTGAAAGATTACGGTATTCCAGCGGATAAGAAGATTTTCCTCTTTGTTTCCCCCTATTTTTCCGATCACCATACCGAGCCGTATCTGGCGGAGATGTGTAAGCGGTTTGGGGAGGGCTGGCGTTATTATTATCAGGACTGCATGCTTCCCTCCAAGAAGATTATTCTGGACTGGATGGGGCGGATCTGTGAGAAGCGGGAGGACATTGTGTTTGTCTACAGGCCCCATCCCGGTGAGGAGAGCGCGCAGGCGGAGGAAATGGCGCAGAGATATTCCAATTTTAAGGTGATCGGTGATCTGTCCGTCAAACAGTGGATTCTCATCAGCGATAAGGTCTATACGGGCAACAGTTCCACGTTTGTGGAGGCGTTTTTCGGGAAAAAGATGTGTTATCTGCTCTTTCCAGTGGCGGTGCCTTCGGACTATGAGCTTGCTTTTTTGAAGGAGGCGGATAAGATTTCCGAATTTTCGGATTTTGAGAAGACGACCCACGAGGATGACAGACCTTTTCCTGTCAGCGAGAAGCTGATTGACGAGGTGTACACCATCGACTGGGAGAAGCCGAGCTATGTGAAGTTCGCGGATATGGCGGCGGATGTTTTGCAAGACCCCTACTATAACTTGACGAAAGAGCAGTTGAAGGCATATTATCACAAGATGGGGCCGGCGGAAAAACTGACAAAAGCGTTGACAAAAATCACGCCTCTCTATAACGCATATCTGACCATGCTTGAGAGTGACAAGCCAAAATGGAAGTGGCTGGAGGCAAAGCGCAGCAAAAGAAGAGAGTTGGAACAGATTGCCAATGACTTTGAGAAGACGAGCGACGAAGAGATCGCGGCGATCATTGCAAAGATCGCGGGAGAGTTGGAGAAAAAGAGAGAAAGAGATATATGAAGGAGGAAAATGAGATGAGTGACAAGATTACAGCAGTGGTACCGGTAAAGGGGAACAGTTCCAGGCTGCCAAACAAGAACATATTGCCTTTTGGCAATTCCAATTTGCTGCAGCACAAGATTGAGCAGTTGAAGCAGGTGAAGGGGCTTCATGAGATCATTGTGTCTTCCGATTCCGACGAGATGCTTGCCATCGGAGAGAAATGCGGCGTGAAAGCGATTAAGCGGCCGCAGAAGTACGCGGATGAGTCGGTGCCTTTCGGCATGTTTCTGGAGTATCTGTGCGATACCATCGAGGGAGACCATCTCCTGTATGCCTGCGCGACCTCTCCCTGTGTAGAGCCTTATTTGTATGAGAAAGCGATCAAGGTATATTTCGAGAAACTGAAGGAGGGTTATGATTCCCTGATCACGGTATCCCCGTACCAGACTTATCTGATGGATGATAACGGGCCTCTGAATTTCAAGATGGGACTGGAGCATAAAAATTCCGAACAACTGCCCATGATGTACCATTTCACGAACGGGATAGATCTTGCGCCTACAGAGAAGGTGCGGGAGTGGCATTACAACTATGGCCCGAAATATTATCAGCTTGTGATCAATAAGCGCGAGGCGGCGGATATTGACGATCTGTATGACTATGAGATGGCGAAGGCGCTTTACGCGATGAAAGATCCTAACCCGACGAGGTAACTATGAAAAACATTAAATTACTGGACTGCACCCTCCGGGACGGCGGGTATATCAACGACTGGAATTTCGGCTATCATACGATCCGCAGCATTATCAGACAGCTTGTGGAGTCGCAGGTGGACTATGTGGAGATCGGTTTCTTACGAAACTGCGAGTATGACAGGGATAAGACACTGTACAATAATTGCGGTGAAATGATCCCCATACTGCCGGAAAAGAAAGGCAATACGCTGTTTACCGCCATGGCGCTGCACAACAGGTACGATATTGACAAGCTGGAAGATTACGACGGCAGAACCATTGACGCCATTCGTGTGACATTCCATGACTATGATATCGACGAGGGCCTTGTTTTTATCGGGAGGGCAAAGAACAAGGGTTACAAGGTGTTCTGCAACCCCATCAATATCATGGGATATTCCGACGAGATGATACTGGAACTGCTGGCAAAGGTGAACAAGATTCAGCCCTATGCCTTTTCCATAGTGGACACCTTCGGCTCTATGATGAAATCGGATCTGCTGCGCATTTACTCTCTTGTGGAGCACAATCTGGATAAATCCATCGTGATCGGCCTGCATCTGCATGAGAATCTGGCGCTGTCCTACTCGCTGGCGCAGGAGTTTATTGCCATGAAGGCGAGCGAGAGAAAAAGCGTGATCGACGCTTCCATGCTGGGCATGGGAAGGACGCCGGGAAATCTCTGCATGGAACTGATCATGGATTACATGAACAAGACGCAGGGGTCTGTCTATGATGTGAATCCCGTGCTGGACGGAATTGACGATCATATCGTACAGTTGAAACAGATTGAGCCGTGGGGGTACAGCACGCCCTATGCCCTTTCCGCCAAGTTTAACCTGCACAGGAATTATGCGGAGTACCTGATCGGCAAGGGGCGTCTCAGAGCCAAGCAGATCAACCAGATTCTTGCGGGGATTGAGGAGAACAAGAAAACTGCCTACGATGAGGCGTATATTGAGGAACTGTACCGGAAATTCCAGAATCATGAGGTGGACGACTCGGCGCTGATTGAGACGCTTAAGGAAAAACTGAGGGGGAAAAAGATATTGATTTTGGCGCCGGGCGCCAGCATCCTTAAGCACCGGGAGGAAATCGAGACCTTCATCAGGGAGGAGTCGCCGGTGGTGTTTGCCGCGAACTTTGCACCGGCAGACTTTGCCGCGGACTATATTTTCTGTTCCAATGCCATGCGCTATGACGCCCTGGAGGAGAAGAGACAGGACAGCACGGTGCTGATCACTTCCAACCTGACAGATGTGTGTGAGGAACCGCATGTGCTCAACTATGCCGATCTCAGTTTCAGTGAGACGGGCGTTTGTGACAACTGTGTCATTATGCTGATGAAACTTCTGATCAGACTGGAGTCGAAACAGGTGTATGTGGCGGGGTTTGACGGCTATCAGAAGGAGGGCGGCAACTATGTCACCTCTTATATGGCGAGCCAGCACACCAAGGGGACGGAGGAAAACATCAGAAACCGCGCGCATGTTGCGAATATACGAAAGCAGATAGAGGTTGTGTTTTTAACGGATTCCCTATATAATGGATGAAGTGTGGTAAAGTGGGAGGAATCCGATGCTGGACAGGGAACGCTTAAGCAAAATCAAATTTCTTGTGATCGACGTGGACGGCACCATGACGGATGCGGGAATCTACTATGATGAACACGGCAATGAACTGAAAAAATTCTGCACGAAGGATGCGGCGGGGTATTTCGCGGCGCATCAGGTTGGGATCAGGCTTATGGTGCTGACCGGCAGGGAATGTCAGGCGACCACCCGCAGAATGCAGGAGATGAAATTTGACTATATTGTGCAGAATATTAAGGATAAGTCCGCGTATCTTGCGGACTTTATGACAGTAAACGGGTTGACGAAAGAGGAGGTCGGCTATATCGGCGATGATCTGAACGATTTTGCGCCCATGAGGCTGTGCGGTTTTGTGGGATGTCCGGCGGATGCCTGTGAGGAAGTGAAGGCGTGTGCGGATTATGTGGCGCAGGTAAAGGGCGGAAGCGGCGCCGTGCGGGATGTGATCTGCGCGATGCTGCGGGCGCGCGGAGAGTGGGATCAGGTTGCGGCGGATTTGTATGGGACAGGCGTATAGCGTTTGGCGTCAACAGCGGATGTGAGCGGTAATGAGGAGCGCTTTGTATGAAGCAGGAAGCAGATAAGATGTTAAATAAAGGGATCAAAGCACTGCCGTGGGTCTGTCTGATCGGACTGTTCTGCTTTCTTTCCGTCTACATGTGGGTTCACGGAGATGCCCTGACGGATTCGGACATTTCCAGTGAAATGCTTTTAGCAAGGCTTTTAAACGAGGAACATGCGCTGGTTTCCGGGAACTGGTTTTATTCGACAGAGCTCAGAGTGTTGAATATACACATATTTTATGCTTTCTTTTTTCATTTTTTTCATGACTGGACGATGGTCAGGGCTGCGACCTGTATCGTCTCTTATCTGCTGATGCTTGTCAGCTACTTCTATATGATTCACCAGATGGACTGTGACAGGATCTATGCAGTTTCCGCCATTTTTCTGCTTTTGCCAATTTCCGACGGCTATTTTGAATATGTACTGCTGGCGCTTCTGTATGCGTCGTTTATCAGTATTTCCTTCCTTGCGGTGGGGCTTACTTTCCACTATGCCCATGCCTCGGCGCGGATGAAAGGACTTTTGCTTGTGCTTACAGTGGGTCTTGCCTTTATGGCAGGCCTCGGAGGGGCGAGACATGTCGTGGCGCTGTATATGCCGCTCTTTGCGGCGACAGTCCTGATGGCGTTCATACAGAGAAAACCGTCGGGATATCTGGTCTGTTCTGCGGCGGGGGTTGTCGCTTCCGGCGTCGGTTATCTCGTTAACTCGAAAGTATTGGCGGGTATCTGCCATTTCGATACATGGAAGGGACTGTCTTTCCGGATATCCATGGATGGCTTCTACAATCTATTGTTCGGAACGCTCCGCGCCTTCGGCTATTCTTACGGAGACAATGAACCCACGCCGGCAGCCAGCGCCTTTAGCTGTGTGCTCGCGCTTGTCATGGCAGTCTGCGTGGTCAGGATACTGGTGAAAAAATGGAGAGAGCCTGACCGGACATGGCTGTTGACAGTGTATTTTGTGTGCGTGTACGGCATCTTTTTCTGTATGTACACTTTTACGGACATGCTGTATTCCGACAGATACAATATGGCGGCGATGACTTTTGCCATTCCGATTATTCTGTGGAACCTGTTTGATATAGAATGGAATCCCTATCTGAAATGGGGGACGGCGCTTGTTCTGGGCGGTGGTGTCCTGATCAGCAGCGCGGCCAGATATGCCCGCTATGGCAGCCTTGACAAGACGGCGGAGCTTCGGCCTGTCGTGTCGTACCTGACGGAAGAAGACGTTTATGCGGGATATGCCGCTTTCTGGAGCGGGAATGTGCTGACAGAACTGTCGGACGGGACGATCGACGTATGGGTTTGGGAGGACGATCTGTCCGACCAGTATGATCTGGACAGCGTTACGCCGTGGCTGCAGGATGCTGCACATCAGACCAACACACCGGAGGGAAAGGTTTTTCTTCTGTTTACCAATGAGGAGTATGCGGTGTGCCCAATGAAGGCGGCGCTGGATCAGGTGGAGATTGCTTATCAGTCCGGGAATTATCGCATGTATATTTTTGACAGCCATGAGGAAGCGGTGAGGGCTGTGCAGTGAGGCAGGGCAGCATATGAAACAGAGAATGAACGTCTATCTGACAACTGCAAAAAGAGTTTTTCACTATGCCTATCCGGTGATTCGGTCTCTCTTTGAACAAAATACGGATTCGGAGGTGTATCTGTACCTTGTCTCCGAGAATTTGGAAGAGACGGATATCATCGTGGAGAGAGAGCTGGCGGAGCGCTATGAGGGACATATTGCCATCCTGCATTTTGATGAGGAGATGGCGAGAGGAAAGATTGTCTCCGCATCCGACCACTGGCCGCTTGGAACGCTTGGGTGTTACTGGCTTTTTCATGAACTGCTTCCCGACGATGTGGACAGAATCCTGGCGTTAGAGTCGGATGCCGTCGTGACAGGGTCACTGCGGCAGTTTTATGATACGGATCTGACAGGCTATTATGCCGCCTGCCCCGATGCGGCGCACAAACCGGCCGCCCATAGAGAGCTGATGAAGGAGCTTGGCGGGGATCTTTTGACATTTGTGGTATCTGTTTATGATGTGCGGGCGATCCGGCGTGATTTTACCCTTGACCGGATTTTGGAAACGGATCAGTTTGTTGTGAGGGAATTTGGACATTCCCAGCAGGAGCTGACCTTTGGCATTTTGTTTCGGGACAGGATTAAATTTCTGCCCGCCGCCAGCCTCTGCGTGGAGGAAAACAGTCAGTCCATGGAAGCGATGGGCATTGATTATCTGATGGCGTGCGAGAAGACCTGTAAAGTCCTTCACTTTTCCTCCACGATGGAGAAGGAAAAGCCATGGAATCCGGTCTATGTGATGCCGGGTTACGCGAAATGGTGGCAGTATGCACAGGAGAGCCCGTACTATAAAACATATTTCGAGGAGCAGTGGAAGACATACGGGAAAAAACGGGCGGAAACGGAAGCGTTAAAGAAAAATATCACGTATAAAAATCTGTTGTTTATGACGCTGGCGTTGTATGCGGTTCTGATGCTGGCGGCAGGGATTTGGCTGATGGGAATTGCGAAGCGCGCCGGGATGGCGCAGGCGTCTGTGTGGGCGGGTATCACGATCGGGATGCTGGCGCTGTCGGCGGCACTTTCGGTGATTGTGCGGCGCGTGAGTATGTGGGCGGCCGGCGTGAGGACTGTGCGGGGCGGTAAAGGGAGGCAGAGATCATGAACGGAACCGATAATTCGGAAATAATGCTGAGTATTTGCGTTGTGGTTTATAATCATAAACAGTACATTGAGGAATGTTTAGAGAGCATTCTGAGCCAGCAGATGGATTTTCCGTATGAAATCATTGTCGGAAATGACTGTTCCACCGATGGAACGGAGGAAATTCTGGCAAAATATGAGGACAGGGTGAAGGTGGTTAACCGGCCGAAAAATCTGGGGCTATGCGCCAACCTGTATGATTTGTTTTTACAGGCGAAGGGTAAGTATGTGACCAACATTTCCGGGGACGATTATCTTTACGGTGTGAACGCTTTTCAGAAAATGGTGGATTTTCTGGAGGAACATCAGGAGTATTACAGTGTGTCGGCGTGGATGCGCTTCTTCCATGTGCAGGAGGGAACCACGAAGGATAATGGTGCCGGCAAACAGCCCATGGATTATATGCTGTGTGATTATCTCAGAACGGGCAACGGACTTGTCATGTACGGCGTGATGCGAAATACTTTCTATCAGGATCGGGAGACCAATGCTTATCTGGCGAAAGGGGCGCGGAACAATGAGGAAATCAAATGGTATTTCTATACCCTGAGCAAAGGAAAGAAACACATTTTGCCGGAGAGCGTGTATGTTTACCGGTATATCGTGTCGGAAAGCGGCAGCAACTATAATTCCACGCATTCTTATCTGGACATGTTCCGGGATTATTACACGGATCTGTTGTTAATGCGGGAGTTGTTTGGAAACCGATATAATTTTCAACCGTTGATGCTCAAGAAGAGTAACGAGTACTGTATCAGACTGAGTGACAGTTTCAGCAATATAAGAAAGTTCCTGAAAATTATGAAATTCAGGGATAATGCCGCGCTGTTCCGGTATAAGTGTTATTTGAAATTTCATCACAGACAGGATCCTGCACAGTGGGAGAATCCGTCTTATTATATAAAATAATGACAGGAAAAGAGTGAAGCGAAATGAAGGAAAAAGGAGCGCTGAAACCGGCATTGGCATTATCTGTCGCGATCTGCTTTATGTTTTTTGTCTATGCACCGGTCGAATTGTATCTGACGAATAGGGATGAATTCTGGTATGATCTTTGGGTATTGCTGCCGATTATGACATGTGTATTCGTTGTCTTTACGTTGATTTGTGTGGCTGTTTTCTATTTGCTGCACAGGCGCAGCGCGAAATTCTATCACGCGGCGGTGCTGTTTTTATTCGTGGTTTTTGTATGCTCCTATATACAGGGAAATTATCTGATTACGTATTTGCCCGTGTTGGATGGGAACAGGATCGACTGGAGCCTGTATTCGAATGGGCGAATACAATCGGTTATTCTTTGGATAGCAGTTGGGTTAATTGTGTGGGGAGGGGCAAGTTCCTGCCCCGGAAACGTATTTACGGCCTGATACAGGTGGTCAGTATCTGCATGTTCCTGATGTTTGTTGTGGCACTGACAACCCTATGTGTGACGAACAATGGTTTGGAGAACAAGGAAAATATATGTGTTACTACGGAATATGAGCTTACCATGTCTTCAGATCGGAATTTTATCATTCTCCTGATAGATACGTTGGATGGCGGTGCTTTTTCAGACGTAGTTACAGGAAATGATGAGATGGAATCCGTTTTTGAGGATTTTACTTACTATGACAATACCGTGGGTGCGTATCCGTATACAAAATATAATCTCCCCTATCTTTTGTCCGGTATATGGTATGAGAACCAGATGCCGAATGAGGAATATTTTGAGCGGGTGTTGACGGAGTCTTCCTTTTTTGATGCATTAGAACAGCAAGGATATGCCATTGATCTGTATGCCCCTGATTTTGACGGCATAAACAGTCAGACGAGACAGCGATTTGAGAATATCGGCATGTATACGAAAAGACCGTCATCCTATACAACCTTTGCCAGATGGCAGATTCTGCTTGTAGGCATGAAATACGCGCCCTATGATCTGAAAAGGTTTAGCTGGGTTAATCCCGGCGCCTTTGAACGGTTAAAGACAGTGGAAGGGAATCGAGAGGCGTTCCATATGGATAATAATATGGATTTTTATCATATGGTTACAGAACAGCCGATTGCGTATCGGGAAGATAAGAATTTTAAATTTATTCACCTGTGGGGTGCGCATTCGCCTTATCTGTACGACAAGGATATGAATTATATTCCGGAGGGCGGAACCTTTACACAGTGTATGGAATCCTGTGTGACATTGGCGGATTCGTATTTGAAAAAACTGAAGGAAAGCGGCACTTATGATAATTCTGTGATTATTATATTGGGAGATCACGGGCAGGGGGCATACTATGAAGAATATAATTGGAACCAACATCCGGCGCTGTTGATCAAAGGCGTCGGCGAAAAACATGAATTTCAGGTAAACAGTAAGCCGGTTTCTTTTGCCGATATGCAGGATGCGTATATAGAGCTGCTTGATGGCAGTGAGGGAAGTACCGTGTTTGACGGAATACCGGATGTGAGAAACAGGAGATTTATGTGGTACGATATTAAAGACAGCTCACATATGGTAGAGTATGAACAGACGGGGCGTGCCGGGGACATGGACACGCTGGTACTGACAGGACAGGAATTTAATGCGGGCGAATAGGAAAAAGAAGGAAGATGTTTTTCAATAAATGAAACATAAAATTTTTATCGCGGGCGTATGGGGAGCAGGTAATATCAGCATTATGGAGCAGGTGGGAAAGGATGCGGACGTAGAATTCCTCAAAGATGATTTTCGGTATGCTGCCCGGATCAGAAAAGTATGGAGAGTGGTCAACCAAAAACTGGGCGGGCGGGGCAAAGGTATTATCAGGTGGTTTCTGCGGACACGGCTTTTGGATGGAAAATACGCGTTGTCGCATTGTGATTTTAACAGCAGTGAGGAAAATGACATTGTCATATTTAACTCGGCATTGCTCCATTATTATTCTGCGGCTTATTTTAGGAGACTGCGCAAAAAGTACCCTAATATCAAATATATACTGTATATCATTGATCCGATGCCGGACGGGCTGTGGCAGGAAGTACAGGATGTGATGCCTGTATTTGACATGGTCTGTACCATGCATCCGTATAATTGCAGAAAATACGGGTTTCGGTATTTCCCGTATGCATATGCAAAACCAGCGGAGACGGGGAAAGTTTCGGATCTTGTCGGTACGGAATTGTTTTACTGCGGCGTGCTCGATGACCACAGAGTGGCGCTAATCAATGAGATTGTGAAACAGTGTGAGGAGCACCGCGTTGATTTTGAGTTTTGGCTGAAACCCTATGAAAATAACCCGATTCATAACAGTCATGTCCATTATGCGCTCATACCGTATGAGGAAAACGTACAGAGACTGCAGAAGGCAAAATGTATACTGGAAGTGATGCACAAGGGATATGTGGGCATCACCCAGAGATATCTGGAAGCGGTGATCTATAATAAGCGGCTGATCAGTAACAACCGGGAGATTATGGAACTCCCGTATTATGACCCACGATATATGCAGTACTTCGAGAATGCCGGGGATATTGACTGGGAATGGCTGCACAGTGAGGAAGAAGTGAATTATCATTATCAGGGTGATTTCAACGTGCAGGCGTGGAAAAAGAAACTGTTGACAATGCTGGAAGAGGGCGAAAGATAAGCGCCGAAATGGAGGAATAGTGATGAAAGTACCGTTTGTGACATTTAAACCATTGGAAAAGGAATTGGATACAGAACTCCGTGGCGCCTTTGAAAGAGTCTATGAAAATAGCTGGTATATTGAAGGTGAAGAGGGAAAGAAGTTCGAGGAGGAGTTTGCGGCATATTGTGGGGTGAAACACTGTATTGGCTGTGGAAACGGGCTGGATGCATTGTTTTTGATACTGAAGGCGAGTGGAATCGGAGAGGGGGATGAGGTGATCGTACCCTCTGACACATTCATTGCAACTGCGCTTGCAGTCAGCAGGACAGGCGCCAAACCCGTGATGGTGGAACCTCATTTGTTGACTTATAATTTGAATGCTGATAAGATTGAAGAGAAAATTACGGAGCGGACAAAGGCAGTTATGGCGGTGCATCTGTATGGCCAGCCGGCAGATATGGACGCGATTTGCGAGGTGGCAAGGCTGCATCATTTACGGGTATTTGAGGATGCGGCGCAGGCGCATGGGGCTTTGTATAAAGGGAAACGGGTTGGAGGACTGGCGGACGCAGCCGGATTCAGTTTCTATCCGGGTAAAAACCTGGGAGCGCTGGGTGATGCGGGCTGTGTGACGACTGATGATGATGAACTGGCGGCGAAGGTGAGGGTGCTGTCCAATTACGGATCAGATTATAAATATCATCATATTTATCAGGGCTATAATACCAGACTCGACGAGCTGCAGGCCGCATTTTTGAGGGCAAAACTCCCAACTTTGGACAAGGTGAATGAGGACAGGAGAAGTACTGCCAGAAAATATCTGGAAGGAATCAGGAATCCGAAGCTGATTCTGCCATACGTTGACTGGGATCTGTATACGCCGGTCTGGCATATTTTTGCGATCCGAACGTCAGAACGGGACGAACTGATTGCGTATTTGAAGGAGAAAGACATTCAGACGAATATTCATTATCCCATTGCCATGCACAACCAGCAGGCGTATCAGGAACTGGGGATTGCAAAGGGAAGCCTGCCAATCTGTGAGGAAATCAGCGATACGGAGGTTAGTCTGCCGATGTATTACGGGATGCAGGAAGAGACGGACTATGTGATTCAGGCTTTGAATGATTGGTGTTGACAAGAAAGGGCATGAGTGGCTATGGAAATTAAGATGATTCAGTTTCAGCCCCACGGGGATGAGAGAGGTATGCTGATTGCTCTGGAAGAAAAGAAAAATATACCCTTCGAAGTGAAACGTGTATACTTTATGTATGATACCATAGAGGATGTACACAGGGGAAAACATGCCCATAAGAATCTTAAGCAGGTACTTTTTTGTCCCTGCGGCGCCTGTACGATCTTATTGGATGACGGAAAAGAAACCAGAGAGATAAGGCTGGATAAACCAGCGGAAGGTCTTTTGGTAGAAGCTTGTATGTGGCGGGAAATGTATGATTTTACACCGGATGCGGTTTTAATGGTATTGGCGTCTGATTATTATGATGAAAGTGATTATATCCGGAATTACGACGAATTTATCCGCTATGTAAAAGAACTTTCAGAGGGAAAATAATGTGGTATGCATCAAATATTGACAAAAAGATAGACACGATAAAGCGCAGGATCAGAAAAACAGTCATGAAAGAACAGTATGATTCTGCGCTGTTGCTGATGAAGTGTCTTGCCAATATTTTGTTTAGTTATAATCAATACTATAAAGATGATTTTCTGGAAGAACAGATGGAGATAGTAAGGGAGAAGCTGGCTGAGACCACGGGCAGGGATTTGCAGCCTGCTCAGGTAGACGGCGCTTCGATCTTTTTTTATGACGGAGTGGGTGTAGATGACGGTTTGGAGGTTATCTATGTAAAAGGTCTGTTGACGGCAGGCAACCATGTGATTTATCTGGTGCGGGAAACAGCGAAGGGCCATTTTCCGATTCTCCTGTCCTTATTGGAAAAATATCAGGCGGAGATTGTTTATATCCCTGCAGGCTTGTCAACATTGGAAGAGTATCGGTATATTTATAGAACGCAAAACAGGTCGGACATAAAAGCGGGGTTTTTGTATGCATTACCTTATGATGTGGCGGGGGTTATGACATTTATGGGTGCAGAGCACCGGTATACCCGTTACCGCATCAATTTTGTAGATCATGCATATTGGCTGGGCGGTGTCCGGGCATTTGATTACTGTATTGAATTTCGGAATTTCGGCGCGTTTATATCCGGTTGCTTCCGGGGAATACCGAAAGAACGCATTCTCATGCTGCCGTATTATCCATATATAGATCGGGAAAGAGAATTTGAAGGATTTCCGTTTCCTGTTCAGAAGGGAGACTTTGTTATTTTTTCCGGCGGAACTGTATATAAAACCATTGACCGGGAAGAAAATCTTTATTATAAAATGGTCGAATTCTGCCTGAGTGAGTTCGCGCATACAAAATTTTGGTATTCAGGCAGGGGAACGGACAGCGATGCCGCCGAATTAAAAAGATTACAGCAAAGGTATGCGGGGCGGGTGTTTTGGTCAGATCAGGGGAGGAAGGACTTATTTCAGGTTTTGCAGCATGTAGATCTGTATTTAAATACCTATCCGGTAGGCGGAGGATTGATGCTGCAGTATGCGGCTGTCGCCGGCAGGATTCCTCTCATCTTTTACCGCACGATCGAATCTAGAACATTGACGTTAATGAATCAGGAGAAGCTGGGAATTGAGTTTAACGATCCGGAAGCCTGGAAAGAAGAAGTAAGAAGGATTATACGGGATGAAGAGTATCGAAAGGCGAAGGAGCGGCTGGTTGCAAATGCCTGTATTGATCCGGAAAACTTTGAAAAAAATTTAGGAATGATTTTGGAAGAACAGAAAACGGAGTATGAGATATCTTATGACGATGCAGGAGGACTGGAAGAGATTCAAAGGACTTACCTTGAGCGATTCGGAAAACGTGGCGTAGAGGAAGTCATCGGGAAACAAAGCTATATCCCACTTATCAAAGTGTGTCCTATTATATATCTTTACAGCCGAATGGTGAAGAGGGTTATGAGGCAGTAATATGCGTTACAGAAACGAAATGGAGACGTAATGGGAAAAGAATTGGAAAAGATCAAAGACGCTTTTCATAAATTGAATGTTATTTTGACAAAAGAGCAGAAGGGCTACAGCGTAGTAGTTTTCTTTATGTCCTTGATTTCTGCTGTTTTTGAGATGCTGGGCGTATCGATTCTCATTCCGATCCTGAATGCCTTTCTGGAGCCGGAGACCCTTGCCGAGAAGTCGTATATCGCACCGTTTGTTCAGATGTTTCATTTGCAGGATACGCAGCAGATTATTTTATTTCTGTGTGTGGTTATGATTCTCTTATATATTGTCAAAAATCTGTACGGCATTTTTTACATATGGGTTTCCGCTAAGTTTTCCTGTAAGATCATGAGGGAATTGTCAGTGCAGATTATGAGTGCCTACATGAAGCAGGGGTACAGTTTTTTTATTGTAAACAACAGCGCGCGGCTGCTTCGTGGATTGGGACAGGACGTGTCCAGTGTCTACGCAATCATCAGTAATTTGTTTGGGCTTTTTAACAAGTGTCTGACGTTGATCTGTATCACGATTTTGATTATTGCGGTAACGCCCCAGTTAGCCTTCTTTTTGTTATTGTTGGTCATGGTGTGTTTTGCGCTGGTACAACTGATTTTCAGGAAACCAATGCAAAAAAATGGGCAGAGGGTGAGAGAATATAATTATCAATGCGGACAGGCTTCTCTGGAGGCGATTCAGGGCAGCAAGGAAGTGTTGGTGACAAACAGGCAGAGCTATTTTGTCAAACAGTATGAAAAATGTATGGCGAAAGCGAACAGCGCAACCGCAAAAATGTCGGTGGGACAGACGGCGCCAAATTATATTATTGAGGCGGTGTGCATTACCGGAGTGATGCTCGCTGTCATATTTCAGACATTTGTTGCAGCCAATGCATTGGAACTATTGAGTCAGCTTGCAGTTCTGGCGGCGGCAGCATTTCGAATTTTGCCGACAGTCGGTGGGATTTTGGGATCGCTGAATATATGTATTTACAGCGCGCCTTCCCTGACGGCAGCCTATGAAACGTTATGTCTGGTTCGGGATCTTGAGACGGATAAGAATAACGGGATCGGTAAAAAGGAGATGGAAGATCTTTGCCATAGGGAATTTGAAAATGAATTGTGCTTGTCACATATCACGTTCTTCTATGAATCAAGAGATTTAAAAGTGGTTGATGACTTGAGTATGACGATTAAAAAAGGAACTTCCGTGGCGTTTATTGGTGGTTCTGGTGCCGGGAAGACGACCCTTGCGGATATTATTCTGGCGCTTTTGAAGCCACAGAAAGGACAGATTCTGATGGACGGGATTGATGTGGAGGAATTGGGCGGCAGATGGAATCAAATCGTGGGCTATGTTCCGCAGTCGATCTACATGACGGATTCAACCATCCGCAGAAACATTGCGTTTGGAATAGAGGAGGAAGAAATTGATGATGAACGTGTATGGAAGGCACTGGAAATGGCGCAGATGAAAGAATTTGTCACGAACTTGTCAGAAGGATTGGATACTGTAGTCGGCGAATGGGGTATCCAATTTTCAGGAGGACAGAGGCAGCGCATGGCGATTGCAAGAGCGCTGTATGGGAATCCGGATATACTGGTACTGGATGAGGCGACAGCATCTCTTGACACGGATACGGAGAATGCCGTTATGGAAGCGATCGACGCGTTGCAGGGCATTAAGACACTGATTATTGTGGCACACAGACTGACCACAATCCGAAACTGCGATAAGATTTATGAGATTAAAGATGGTAAGGCGATTGAGAGATCAAAAGAAGAAATTTATAACAGAATAGATATTCAAGTTATGAAAGAATAACCCTAAATAGTGGTAAATGAATATATAATTATGGCAGATGCCAAAATTTACCATATATGGTATAATGAAAAAACAGGGGAACTTTGTGCGATGAGACTAAGGTTGCTGGAACAAAAAGATGCACCGCTGATGTTAGAATGGATGCATGATCTGTCCGTAGTGAAAGATTTAAAGGCGGATTTTACAAAAAAAACGTTTGCAGAATGCGAGGCATTTATCCGGGAGGCGCAAAGTACGCAGGAAAATCTCCATTTGGCTGTTGTCAATGATGAGGATGTGTATATGGGAACAGTCAGCTTGAAGAATATCAATGGGATAAGCGCCGAGTTTGGTATTGTAGTCAGAAAGGGTGCAATGGGATGTGGGTATTCCGGATATGCTATGCAGGAGATCCTTACGATTGCCTTTGAAAAGCTGCAGTTGGAGAGTGTGTTCTGGTGCGTGGATCGTAAGAACGAAAGAGCGGTACGCTTTTATGATAAATATGGATATCAGAGAGTCGATGGAAAGTCATTAAATATTCGTGTAGGATATTCAGAAGAGGAAATTAATTCATATTTATGGTATCAGGTAGAAAGAAAGTGAAAAGAAATATAGTGTGACGGGGAAATACTATGAAAAAAGTTAAAATATTAGGGGGAATAATTGGGCTGGCAGTAATAAGTAGTCTGATTCTTGTTGGTTGCAGTTCAACAGATTCAGAAGAAGGGTTAGTGCTGGAGACCGAGATTGCCCCGGTTAAATATAATAGGGATGCGATTGTAACGATTATGTCAGATGACGGATTGTATGAGACGGGTGTGATGCTGGACGAGTTGGGAGCCAAACATCACATTAAAATAACGGTATCGGGAATCGTGAATTATTATGTGGACGGGCATTTAAGAGAATGGAAAAAGTTAGAGAAAAAAGGCAATGTAGAATTGATAAGCCACTCTTATACACACCTTAAAATGGGTGAGGATGAAGGCCTTTCCGAAAATGATTTAGCGTATCAGATCACGGACTCAATTCAGTTTTATAAAAAACATTTTAAGACGGATCAGATTGCTTTTACTGCGCCTGAGAACCAGATGTGTGAGCGGGGATATGAAATTCTTGCGGACAATGGGATACGGGCTATGAGGCAGGGAGGCAGAGGCTATAATACCCTGGAGCCTCAGAAAGGCCATGAAGGAGGCCAGTGGTATAATCTGTATACCTATGGGATTGGTGATGTAGAGACGACAGAGGAACGAAATGCATTGGTAGACAGGGCGGTCGAAAATCGTGCATGGCTGATTGAAATGTGGCATGATGTCACGGTAGATGGAAAACATGGTTCCTATCAGGAAATTGCGTATGATATGGCGGATGAGCATTTGAGCTATATTGCGGGCAGACGGGAGGAAGGTAAGATATGGACAGCCTCTATGGTGGAAGCGGTCAAATATCTGTCAGAAAGAGAGTATGCAGAGGTAAATGCTGTTTGCGATGGATCGAAGATCACAGTCAGCCTAACTTGTAATGCAGAGGAGCTGCCGTCCCACATATACAAGGATCCCTTGACGATAAGGATAGTTGTGCCGGAAGGGATAGCGGATTTTAGTCAGGCTGTTTCATCTGACAGAAAAAATGAGGTTCGTATTTTGGAGGAATCAGGAGGGACATATTTGGAGTTGGAAATGATCCCGAATGATAAGAATGTTGTTATAACACTGAAAAAATAACGGAGAAATGGAATGAAACTTATTATTCAGATCCCCTGCTATAATGAGGCGGAAACGTTGGAGATCGCGTTGAATGATCTCCCAAAACAGATTGACGGGATTGATGAAATTGAATATTTGATCATAGATGACGGATGCAAGGACAACACCGTAGAGGTAGCTAAGAACTGGGGCGTGCATCATGTGGTGAGCTTTGCACAGAATAAGGGGCTGGCAAAAGGATTTATGGCGGGGCTTGCCGAATGCCTCCGAAATGGCGCGGATATTATTGTGAATACGGATGCGGACAACCAGTATTATGCCGATGACATTCCGAAACTGATACAGCCGATCCTGGATCATGAGGCGGATATTGTAATTGGCGAAAGACCGATTGACGATACAGAGCATTTTTCATGGATTAAGAAGAAACTGCAGCACTTTGGAAGCTGGGTGGTGCGGAAAGCGTCTAACACGGATATTCCGGATGCACCAAGCGGATTTCGTGCTTTTAGCAGAGAAGCGGCTATGCGGATTAATGTGATCAACGACTATACCTATACACTGGAGACTATTGTGCAGGCGGGAAGAAATCGAATTCCCATCACCAGTGTGCCAGTCAGGACGAATCCGGAACTGCGTGAATCCAGACTGTTTCACAGTATATGGGGATATGTGAAGAAATCAATTTTGACAATTATCCGGGCGCTGATGATGTATAAACCGTTGTATTGCTTTACCGTGATTGCAGTGGTGCCAAGCCTGATCGGGGTTCTGGTATGGATTAGATTTTTGGTTTTTTATTTTATCGGAAGAGGCAACGGGCATACACAGTCGCTGATTCTGGCATGTACATTGCTGATTATCGGATTTGTCACGTTTGTGATCGGGATGTTAGCTGATGTGATCAGCGCGAATCGGAAGATACTGGAGGATGTGCAGTATCATTTGAAAAAGCAGGAGTATGATAAAGACAGCACACAAAAGTAATCAGAATGTGTGCTGTTCCGAAAATAGTAAAATAATTTCGACAAAATATTAAAAAGTGCAAAAATTATGGACGATACAAGGAAATTGGGATATAATAATTAGTATCTTCATAGTAATAAGATGTCGGAGAGTTCTTAGGAAAGAGGGATAATCATATGTACATTTATATTGAAATGAAGGATTTGGTAGCTAACGCGTTTATAGAACTGTTGGAAAAGCAGGGAAAGCGTCAGGTGCTTTTTTCTGAATTGGATGAATATGGTGCACGTGTGATAGAAGAATTGAATAGAGGCGGGGAAACACAGGCGATTTTAGTGGTTTCCAGAGAAAGCCAGAGTGCAATGGTTGAAGATTATTCTGATCTGTTTGAACCTGTCAGAATTGAGGGCGCAAAGGGAATTGGACTGCGTGAAGGTGTTGAGCCTATGCAATTATGGGAGCGCTTTTGTACCTCTTTGTCTGTGCAGGTTGTTATGGCATTTAAGAGAACCAAGATATCTGAGGTTATTGCGGGAAAATGATAACTACAAAAACAAAAAGATTTAAAGATCCGATTTACGGATATATAGAGATAGAAGATGATCTGATCGCGAAGGTGATTGATACGGCTGCGTTTCAGCGCCTTCGTGATATCGTTCAGACGAGTTATGCACCATTGTATTCTTCTGCTGTACATAATCGTTTTGTGCATTCTCTGGGAGTGTATTATCTAGGGCGAATGGTGGCGGAGGCATTTCTGAAATCTTATCAAGTCGTTTCAAACGAGAAAATCCCGGACATAGAAGATTATTTAAGAATTTTTGAATTGGCATGTCTATTGCATGATGTTGGACATGCGCCTTTTTCTCATACGGGGGAACAGTTTTACCTGCAGGATAAAGATCATGGGAGTCTGCACACATTGATTCTGGCGCTTATTTCGGATGATGTGCTTCAGGAGGAAATTAAGAAGGAATCCTACAAGGCAGCGGCGCACGAATTAATGAGTGTTATTGTATCATTAAAAACCTTTGCGGATTTGATACCGGAGAATAAAAGATCTTTTTTTGCCAGATGTATTACGGGGTATAAGTATGTAATTGATGTTGATGAGAATAAGGGGTATTTGAATTGCCTGATAGAGCTGCTGAATTCTAAAATTATTGATGTAGACAAGATGGATTACCTGATTAGAGATTCTTATATGACTGGATATGATACGGTCGCGATTGATTATTCCAGATTGTTGACAAATATTTGTATCAAGGGAAGGGCTCGGGATTGCAGAATATGTTATAATAAATCTGCGCTTAGCGTGATTGAGAATGTTGTATATGCGCATGATGCAGAGAGAAAATGGATTCAAAACCACCCTACAGTCCTCTATGAAGCATATGTGATAGAGAATATGATTCGGGATGTTATGCAGGAAATATTACAGTGTAAACAGCTTACCTATGAATATTTAACTGAAGAAGGGAAAGAAACAAAAGGTTTTGGAACTGTGCGTTGGCTGGGAGATTCAGATATTATATATTTATCTAAGAACCTGCCCGACTATGGCGCCGCTAAAGAATATTACTGGCGGCACCGTAGAAAGCATCCACTATGGAAAACAGAGGCGGAATTTCAGGCAATTTTTGAAGAAAATGATGAAGAGTTAGATATTATCGAAGAAGAGTTTGAGGCGCTTCAAACTTCTCTGAGAACATTGTGTCTGCCGATTATTTTGAATCAAACCGCATTAGAGGCGATGGAAGAGGACATTAAACGGATTAAGGATGAGATCAAAGATCCGGAAGAAGCGCAAAAAATGATGGAAACAAAGGAATATCATTTGAAATGGATTCGATTGCTTCAGAGATATGCGCAAAACCAGGAAATTGATTTTGACTTTTTGTTTTTATCGGCAGATCAGTTTAACAGCGGATTTCGCAAACCTGAGTTTAACAATATAGAGGTTGTGTTTCCGGAACTTAGAGATCCCTGCAAATTTAGTGCAGTTTCAAATGTACTAAAGGCAGGAGAGAGCAAGAGAAAAAAGTTTTTCTTTCTCTTTTATAATCGGAAAGAGAACCAACAGGAAATAAGGATTACTGAGCTAATCACAGATATGATTTCGCTTGCGAATGAGAAGATGAATCGGGAGAAAATGCAGGCAAAAAGGGAAAGCTTAAATTCGCGTTTGCAGTAAAGTAGAAAAAGGCGAGACAGTTATTGTATGTGGATGAGAGAAGATATGAATAAAACGAAAAATATAAGTATCCATTTGGCAGCGATTGCTATCATTACAATTCTGTGCTGCATCCACATTAGGGTAATGAATTATATTTTTGTCATCAATGATGAATTTGGGTATTGGGCACATGCGATATCTGCGGTAGGGTATGACTGGAGGGAATTGATCTCTACAACGCCGTATTATACATGGGGATATAGTATATGGCTGATTCCGATTATTGCGTTGCTTCCGACACCGGTAGCGTGGTATAAGGCAGCTATTTTGTTAAACGTTTTTTTTCTGATTTTATCGTATTTTTTATGTTATCAAGTTGGCTGTAGATTATTTCGCGAAGTAGATGAGAAGTTAGTTGCATTAGTCAGTTTTGTTGTGATTATATATCCTGCGAATGTTGTTTACGCGCAGGCAGCTTGGACAGAAAATCTGTCATATTTGCTTGTGTGGCTGGAAACATATTTGATTCTACGTTTGGATGAGGAGTTCTCCAATAAATATTTCGTAGCGGCGTTGTTAGTCCTTATTTATGTATATGCGGTTCATAACAGAAATATAGGTGTTGTTTTAGCCGGTATGTTTGTGCTGTGCCTGGTGCTTGTCAAACATAAAAAGCAAGTTTGGTATTTTCCCCTGCTTTTTTTGATTATGCTGGCGGGTTATAAAGGCATTGATTTGGTGAAGAATCACCAAATTCAGGCTTTGTGGTCAAATTCCAAGGCTTCTAACACGAACAATGTGGGTTTAAATGCGGCTACTGTTGCCAATTATTCTTCCAGGCTGTTTAAACAGACGGAACATTTTTTCATATCATTATTCGGCAAATATATTTATTTGCTCATAGGTACGGGGTTAACTTTACCCATAGTGATTTACAAAACTTTAAAAGATACAATAAAAAATATAAAAGACAGAGAGTGGTGGAGAGAGAACCAGATTACTAAAATATGGATTTTGTTAGTTGCGGCATGTATGTATGGAATATGCGCGATTGGAATGACGCAATGGGAGGCGCGACCAGATCTTGTGGTTTATGCGCGCTATATGGAAAATGCACTTGGGCCGGCGCTTTTTTTGGCAATTATGTATTGCAATATATATTCCCGTGAAACAAGAGTGGGACTGCTGATATCGGGAGGCTGTCTTTTCGCAGGTGTTGCACCGGTCTATTATTGGATCACTCATGCTGAAGGCGGATTTAATACACTTTGCAGCCCTGTAGTAGGCGGTTTTTTTGAAGCGGTGCGCCGCAATAGCCAGATCAATGAATTTGTTCTGCTGGTGGCAGCTTTGGTGGCGGCTTTTGGTGCATTGTTTGGACTGACATATTGCAAAAAGCGAACAATAAAGATTCCGGTTATATTAGCAGGATTTATATTGGCTTACTGCATGTTGGGCTATTATGCCAGAAATGATCTTGTTGGCGCAAGGGAGATCGCGGATGGAGCGACAGTACCATTATATGAAAAAATATGGGGCGATCTGGAAGACTATGACATTTACTATGTGGAAAATGATGCTGTAGATGCTATGTGCATGCACCCGAAATATTTTCAGTTCCTAATTCCTGATAGGACGATTCATGTAGTTTTAAACGAGACATTAGAGCAGATTCCGCATGAAAATGTTATTATATTGGTGGAGCCGGAGGATAAAGAGACCGTCGGATATTTTGAGAAAGATACGGACGCTGAAATGATTGATGAGTCGTGGCTTTTTAGGGTGTATGCGGTGGAAGACCGAAGAGAGAATAGTTGAATTGTTGAGGTAAAAGGATAAAATGGGTAGCGCTAAAATGAAACAAACTTTAGAATTAATTGCAAGAAGATTATTGTGGTATCCGGGGCATTATTACTCTCCAATACCTTCAATTAAAGAGATTAGACAGCATGAAGAACTATTTAATCATGATGTTAATATTGTTCCGGGTGTTGATTTACAATATGAACATCAACTGGAGTTCTTAAAGGAATGCCAACAATATTATGATGAACTTCCTTTTCGTGAAGAAGAATCAAAGAATTACCGTTATTATTTTGCAAATAATATGTACTCTTATGCGGATGGTATTTTTTATTATTTTATGTTACGCGCTGTAGAACCTCGCAGAGTTATTGAAGTCGGGTCGGGCTACACGTCCGCACTTTTGATGGACGTAAATGAAAGATATTTTTCTTCTGATATACAGATGTATTTTATTGAACCATATACGGAAAGATTAAAGAGTTTGCTTCGCAAGTCTGATGAAGTTCATATTTTAGAAAACAAACTACAAGATGTAGAACTTGAAATATTTAAATCGCTGAAGGCAGGTGACATTCTTTTTATAGATAGTACACATGTAGCAAAGACCGGTAGTGATGTGAATTATATTTTTGGTGAAATTTTACCGGCATTACAAGAGGGGGTATATATTCATTTCCATGATGTGTTTTATCCGTTTGAGTATCCCAAAGAGTGGATTATGACAGGAAGAGCATGGAATGAAGATTATATGCTTAGAAGCTTTCTGCAATATAACGATTCTTTTGAAATTGTGTTATGGAACCATTATTTGATTAGTCAAAATCAAACATGGTTTAGAGAACATATGCCATTATGTTTAAAAAATAGCGGTGGAAGTATTTGGCTGAGAAAAGTCCATAGAAATATATGTGATTAAGGTATAACTTATATGTTTTTGGAGATTTGATGATGATAATAATTAGCATTGGTGGAGGATTAGGAAATCAGATGTTTGAATATGCGTTTTATTGTATGTTTAAACATTTGTACCCGGATGTCGAAGTAAAATTGGATATCATGCATACGCTTGGTGATAACCATAATGGATATGAGTTGGAGAAAATATTTGGGGTACAGGCAGAGAAATGTACAAAAGAAGAATTAAATCGTGTTTCGGATATATATCCAGTTGACGGCGCTCATTATAAGTATCATCATTTTATTGAGAGAATTAGACATAAAATATGTGGATATAAAGAATCTTGTATTGTGCAGCGGGATTTTACGGTATATGATGACAAATTTTTTCATTTAGATATGTCCAAGTCATATTATTTATATGGTGTTTTTGCAAATTATCGTTTTTTTAGCGATATTGATGACAAGATTCGTGCGATATATCAATTTCCACAGATTAAAGACGCTACTAATATGAATTGGCAGGATGAAATCAGGAACTCTGAATCGGTAGGCATTCATATCCGACATGGCGATTATACGGCATGGGGAGTTGATTTGGTGCCAGAGAGATTTTATAGAAAGGCAATTGATTATCTTCAGGATCGTATGCTGGGCAAAAAACTTAAATATTTTGTGTTTACCGATGATCCGGTCTATGCAAAGAAGACTTATAGCGATATTGCTGATTTACAGGTTATAGAGGGGAATACTGGAAAAAACAGCTATATAGATATGCAGTTGATGAGTTTGTGTAAGCATAATATTATTGCAAATAGCACGTTTGGCTTTTGGGGGGCTTACCTTAATCAGAATATTTCGAAAATAATTGTGGTGCCGAATATGCCATACACAGGATGTAAAAATCTTTTTGCTTGTGATGAGTGGGTTAGAATGTAGGTGATTCTAGCAAGCGATGGGCGATTGAGATTAGTAATTCTGAAGCTGTAGGGATTCATATCAGACATGGTGATTATGTTGCATATGGAATAGAATTATTGCCGGAAAATTTTATAGAAATGCGGTTAATTATATGCAAGTGCACCTTCCAGATAGAAAACTTAAATATTTTGTTTTTACAGATGATCCTTCCCATACAAAAGGGATATATGGTGATATTGAAAATTTGTATGTTGTAGAAGGAAATATCGGAGAAAAAATTGTAATTGCACCTAATAAGGCATATACTGGATGTAAGAATCCATTTGTTTGTGACGGATGGGTAAAGATATAGGAGGTTATCAGATTGGCTGGTTGTAAACTTTCGATTATAACGGTATGCTATAACGCAGAAAATACAATTGAGGACACCATTCTTTCCATACTAAATCAGACATATCAAAACTATGAGTATATCATAGTAGATGGAAAATCTACCGATACAACCAATCAGATTATAAAGCGGTATTTACCCGCATTCTCCCAAAAAGGAATTTGTGTTAAATATAGTTCGGAACCTGATAACGGTATATATGATGCAATGAATAAAGGAATTGAACTTGCAAAGGGTGAATGGCTTGCGTTCATGAATGCAGATGATAGTTATTATGATAGTGAAGTATTGTCAGCAATTTTCAAAGAAGAATATGAAGGATATGATGTGCTATATGGCAGCACAAATTATATAACTGAAGAGATGCAAAAAATAAAACAACCGTGTTCGTTGGATATTTTAGGCAGTCAGATGGCATTTGCACATCAGTCATCATTTGTTAGAACATCAGTTGCGAAGTTGAAGAAATTTGATGTTTCTTATGAGTTATCTTCTGACTATCAGTTTTTTTTGGAACTTTGGCTGGAACATAAAAAATTCTACTGCTTAAAAGATATTGTTGTATCGAATTTTGCATATATGGGAAGATCCAGAACAAGAGGATATCAATCAATTAAAGAATTACTAAAAATCAGATGTATGCATAACATTCCGGGAATACCTAAAGCAAAGTTATGGTTTGACTATTTTTGGTGGATAGGGGTTCACTTAGGCGGGATAAGGGATATTAAAATAAATAGAAAGAAGGCATAAATTGAACAAAAAAGAGAAATTGCACATACTTTTCTATACATGGTCTGGGAAAGATTGGATGGGAGGAGTGTATTATATCAGGAATATGTTATTTGGGTTACTACAGAATAAAAATATTATGGATAAAATACACATATTTTTATTAATAGATAGAGAGTTGCAAGAAGAATTTTCTGATTTTTTGGAATATAAAGAAATAACACTACTTTATAAGGGTGATTATAAATTATCTTATCAATTTTATTTAAAAGCAAAGAGTTATTACTATAATCATTTGAGAAAAATGAATGCTCAAAAGGATTTGCTTGCGGTTATAAATAAATATACAATAGATATTATTTATCCAATGTGTTTTCGGGATGATATTTATCCGAATAAAGGAATTATGTGGATTCCTGATTTGCAACATATTCATTACCCAGAATTTTTCCCGGGGCGTGAATTAGAAACCAGGGATAATGCTTATAGATATTTAGCCGAGAAACATGTTAAAATGATACTTAGCAGTCAATCGGTGATGAAAGATTATGAATTAACCTATCCACATTATACTAAGAATGTCTTTGTTGTTCCATTTGTATCAGCTATCAAGGAATCACTGATAAATGATAACAGAGTAGATGAGTGTCAGCATAAATATCATATAGCAGGAAAGTACTTTATGGTGGCTAACCAATATTGGAAGCACAAAAATCATAAAGTGGTTTTTGAAGCAATTCATTTAATAAAAGAACAATATGGAATTGATATTAGGATCGTAAGCACAGGTTTAATGCAGGATGTTCGGAATGATAATTATATCAATGAATTAAAAGAAATGATAGAGAAATATGATTTGACCAATAATATCTTACAGCTTGGATTAATATCTCGCGAAGACCAGATTCAGATTATGAAAGGAGCCCTAGCTGTCGTCCAGCCTTCCTTGTTTGAAGGATGGGGTACGGTTGTAGAAGATGCTAAAACTTTGCAGAAACGTATTGTATTATCGGATATAGACGTGCATAAGGAACAGGCCAATGCTGATTGTGTTTTCTTTGAACGGAATAATGCCAAACAGTTGGCAGATATATTATTAGAAATCTGGAAGGAAAAGAAACAGTACGTTAGTAAAGCGAATTACAATTATAAAGAACAGGCTGCTGAATATGGCAAGCTTTTCTATGAGGCATTGATTCATGAATAGTATGGAGAAAAGTGTATGAAAATTTTGGTTACCGGAGTCAATGGCTTTATAGGAACCCATATAGCAGAAAAATTGCAAAATGACGGTCATGTTGTTATAGGTTTGGATATATCAGAAGCAAAGAGTGATTGCATAACAGATTTTTATGCCTTGGATGCTTTAAAGGAAGATGTACAAGCAACATTGGGGAATATTCACCCGGATATTATTATTCATTGTGCAGGCTTGGCAAATGTTCCGTTCTCCTTGGAGCATTCGCTGGAGGATTTTCAGGCTAATACAACGATGGTATATCGATTGCTGGAAGGAATGCGCCGGAGCGGGCTAACAACAAGCAGATTTATTTTGTTATCCAGCGCAGCAGTATATGGGCAGCCCGACAGACTTCCAATCAGAGAGAGCGATGAGTTGAAGCCTATGTCACCATATGCATTACATAAGAAAATGGCAGAAGAGATTTGCCTTTATTATGAAAAAAACTATAATTTTAATATAAGAATATTAAGAATTTTCTCGGCATATGGTCCTGGATTGAAGAAACAGATCTTTTGGGATATGTATCAGAAGATAAAGAAAAACGGCTACATGGAATTGTTTGGAACAGGGGAAGAAAGTAGAGATTATATTTATATTGATGATTTAGTTGAAGTTATTTCGTTAATAGCATTGGATGACAAGAGCGATTATGTAGTTTGGAATGTAGCAAACGGGGAAGAAGTGTTTATTAAGGATATCGCGAATATTTTTGCGAAAAGAATGAATATAGATCCCAAATTAGTCAGATTTACAGGAAAGATTCGAGAAGGAGACCCAGTTAACTGGTGTGCGGATATTAGTAGAATAAGAGAAATTGGATATGTAGGTAAAACTGCCATAGAAGAGGGACTTGAAGGATACTTAGAATGGGTTAGGGGAATGTAATATGTTTCTTTTAGATGTAATCAGAAAGTATAGAAGAAATCAATATATGAAAAGAATTACTCCCTATATAGATAATCATGGGGGCAGTATTCTGGAATCCGGTTTTGGCGCTGATTTAAGACAGCCCAAGAAAGGTAAAAAGTATCTAAGTATTGGTTCACAAGGAGTAATTGGTGGACAATTTATATTTGAAACAGAAGAGGGATATGTTCAAATAGGAGATAGGGTTCATATAGGTGGCAGTACATTTATTTCCAGAAGTAGAATAATAATTGAAGACGATGTAACTATTGCATGGGGATGTACTATATATGACCATAATTCGCATTCCATTTACTGGGATGAAAGAAAAAATGATACTATTCAAGAATATAAAGATTATCGTATCTTTGGCAAGCCTATTGTTAATAAGGACTGGAGCAATGTTGTAACGAAAGAAATAGTGATTAAAAAGAGAGCTTGGATCGGGTTTGGAGTTATAATATTGAAAGGCGTAACTATCGGAGAAGGCGCTGTGGTTGGAGCAGGAAGTATAGTAACAAAGGATGTGCCGCCATATACAGTTGTGGGAGGAAATCCAGCAAGAGTAATACGACGTATAGATGATACCCTTTCAGTTAATCACGCATGAGGTTCGGTATGAAAAGAAAAAATATATTTATTTGTCATACATGTTTTCATATACTGATTTCTCTTGAAAAATGTCTTGTGAATAAATTGGATGCAGATATTTTATTGAGTGATACAGTACAAGAGTGTCAAGAGTTGGCTTTAAAGATTGATAAAATGCATATTTTTGGATCAGTAAGGCGCATTGAAGAGTTGAGAGAAGCAGAACAGTATTTTAATGATAAAGTGCTTAAACATAGAAACCTAAAATATGTCTTTATGAAGCATTTTGATAAGGGCATGTTTAAAGAACTGCGTCAGTATGATGATATTTATTTATTTAATGATGCTTTTTTAAGTGGTGTGTATTTGCAAAATAGTAATATAAAGTATCATTTGATAGAAGAATCTACAAATTTTATGAAGGTGGCAGATCTGTCTTCCCATGCTCCATTAACTGACAGAAAAGGATTTTATGGTAAACCTTGGCATAAGAAATGGAGTAAGAGTATTTTTATGTATCATGAAAGTGTTTATTTTCACGATAAACGGCCAAAATGTGTGATTGATTTTGAAGTTAATGATAAAAATACAGTTCCGAATTGGATTGAGATTCCTATAATTGAAAATAGTAGGATTAAATTGAGAGAACTATTAACAACCAATGATAAAAAGAAGATTATCAAATGCTTTATGGATGAAGATGCTTATCAAAGGCTTGCAGATATTTGTCAGGCAAAAACAGTAAGAAAAAGAGCTCTTCTGATTACACAACCATATGGAGCAACTGATTTGTGTGATAATAAGGAATTAATTGGATATTATAATGAACTTATACAAGAATTATCTAGAAAATATGCTGTTTTTGTAAAACCGCATCCAGGAGATAAAAATGTTTATAATAGAGCTGATAATGTTTATTTCTTGGACAAATACTGGCCAATTGAGATATTGATGTATGATGATAGTATACAATTTGATTTAGGCATTACTATATCCTCAACATCGATATATTTATTGAATAATGTTAGAGAAAGAAGAATCCTTGGCGAACAACATTTAATTGACTATTTATCGAAAAGGAAGGATGGAGTGATAGCTAGTGAATAAAAAAATATTAGTAACCGGAGCAGACGGCTTCATTGGAAGTCACCTTGTAGAAGAATTAGTGAAAAAAGGATATCAGGTAAGAGCATTCGTTTTTTATAACTCTTTCAATACATGGGGATGGCTTGATACTTTGGACAATTCCATTATGGATCATGTGGAGATTTTTCAAGGGGATATTCGTGATCCACATGGAGTAAAGACTGCTATGCAGGGAGTAGATGCTGTGTTCCATCTCGCAGCTTTGATTGCCATTCCATTTAGTTATCATTCTCCAGATGTATATGTAGATACTAATATTAAAGGTACTTTAAATGTGTTGCAGGCTGCCCGTGAACTGGGGAACATTAGGACGTTGGTGACTTCTACATCTGAGGTATATGGAACAGCACAATATGTTCCTATTGATGAGAAACATCCTTATCAGGGGCAATCTCCTTATTCTGCAACAAAGATAGGGGCAGATCGTCTGGCAGAATCATTTTATTGTTCTTTTGAACTTCCTGTAACAATTGTACGGCCATTTAACACATATGGACCAAGGCAGTCAGCAAGAGCTGTCATTCCGACAATTATTACACAGTTATTGTCCGGATACGAAGAAATCAAATTGGGCTCGTTAACTCCAACCAGAGATTTTAATTATGTGAAAGATACAGCAAATGGTTTTATTGCTATGTATGAGTCTGACAAGACGATAGGGCAGGAAATTAATATTGCAACACAGCGAGAAATTTCGATAGGGCAGTTGGCAGAAGAGTTAATCAGGCGGATTAATCCGCAAGCAAAAATTTTATGTGAAGAGCAACGGATGCGTCCGGAAAAGAGTGAGGTTAACAGGCTTTTAGGATGTAATGAAAAGATTAAGAGATTGACAAAGTGGCAGCCACAATATTCGCTGGAAGAAGGGTTAAGACAGACAATACAATGGATAGAAAAAAATATGCAGTATTATAAAACAGACATATACAATATATAAATATCTATTATCAATGAAATAGTAAAGTTTTACAATTGGTTAGAATGATTTGAAGAGGTGAAAAATGTTGACAAGTATAATAAAGGGAGGTAGCATTAGCAAGCAAGCAAGCAAGCAAGCAATATAACCATTTCGTGGATACTTTGAAGGGGATTTGTATCATATTTGTCATTGTATCTCATCTGCCGTGGAGTGATAAAATGCGTTTAAAATATTTGTTTCCGTTTTGGATTGATATGGCAGTTCCAGTTTTTATGATTATTTCAGGATATGTGTATGCATTATCATACAAAAAAATGGAATTAACCAGATGGGGGGAGGCTTATTTACTAAAAAATGTTATTAGTAAAATGATAAGATATACGATTCCGTTTGTTATTGCATATGCTGTTGAGATATTGTGGTTAGTATTTAACGATAGGCTTTCTTTTCCATTAGATGGTACTTTGAACCTTGGACAAGCTTTTCTTGCAGGTGGACTGGGACCGGGAAGTTACTATTATCCTTTAATGATGCAGTTCATATTTGTTTATCCCCTCATTTATTTTGTTATAAGGAAATATCAAGTTAAAGGTGTTGTAATATGGGGATGCATTAATGCATTGTTTGAGCTGCTGAAGTGGGCTTATTTGATGAGTGCTGAAACTTATCGACTGTTATTATTTCGTTACCTGTTGCTTATAGCAGTAGGATGCTATGTGGCTAATGATAATTTTATAGTGACAAAAAGAGCATCTATTACAGTGACAATTATAGGAGTATTCTTTATTTATTGTTGTTCCTATTTGCAATATACTTTTCCGATAATTACATATTGGACATGCACTTCCTTTATTGCTTGTTTTTATATTATTCCATTATCAATGTTTAGTATTGAAAAATTAAAAAATATTAGATTTAAATTGATAGAAATAATAGGAAAAGCATCATATCATATTTTTCTTGTTCAAATGGTCTGGTATTATTTGGCGTATGAAAGGATAGATTGTTGGAATATTTATTGGGCATTGGTTATTAATTTGGTAATGTGTGTTGGAGTAGGCATTATTTTTTATTGGATAGAAACCCCAATAAATGAATTGATAAATAAAAAAATATTTTATTTAATTAAGTTAGCTCAAGAATAGTATTAAATAAATTATTACATGTGTATGTTGAAAATTTAGATATACTGATTATTATAATTTTGTGGGAGAAAGCAATATGAATATGAGAACTCTTGAAGATTCTACATCAAATATTATATTTGAAGATAGTAATTTGAAATATGCACTGGAACAGTTGGATAAGGCCGCTGTGAAGGTATTATTATTAATAAATAATGAAAAAAGTTTTGTTGCAACAATTACCGATGGAGATGTTAGAAGAGCAATTTTAGCAGGAGCATCACTTGAAACAATGGTTTCATGTATTGCTAACTTTCATCCGTTATTCTTGGAGCATGATGACGAAGATGTAGCAAGAAAATTGATGTACGAAAAAGAGATTTCTGCTTTACCGGTATTAGATGAAGAAAAGAAAATCCAAAAAGTTTATATTATAGGGGAAGATAAACCGAAAGAGGTCACTGAAAAATTGAATGTTCCGGTAGTCATTATGGCTGGAGGATTAGGTACAAGATTGTATCCTTATACGAAAATTCTTCCTAAACCGCTGATTCCGGTATCAGATATTCCGATTTCCGAGAGGATTATACAGTCTTTTCAAGAAATTGGGTGTGAAGAATTCCATATGGTTGTCAATTATAAACGAAATATGATTAAAGCATATTTTAATGACATGGATCATGGTTACAATATACATTTTTGGGATGAGGAGACGCCACTCGGAACCGGAGGAGGTCTTTATCTTTTACGGGATTGCATAAGTGGAACTTTTGTATTAACAAATTGTGATGTTTTAATATTAGATGATGTGAGAAAAATAATAAAGCATCACAAAGAACAAATGAATAAGGTAACAATGGTATGTTCATTAAAGAATTTTGTAATCCCATATGGAATCGTAAATTTTACTGAAGGAGGAGAAATCAGTTCTTTTGAGGAAAAACCACAGTTATCTTTTTTCACCAATACGGGATATTATATTTTGGAACCGGATGTTTTTGGATATATCAAACAAGGTGAAAAGATAGGAATGCCAGATATTATTGATCGGATGCATAGGAATGGATTAAATGTAGGTATATATCCTATTAGTGAGAATGCATGGCTCGATATGGGGCAGTTTGATTCTATGGAAAGTATGGAGAGAAGATTGAAAGAATTATGCTAATTTACTTAAAATGACATGTTTTCAAAAAATTTGATAAAGGATAGATGATTATGTGTGCGCCAATAATACTATTTGTTTATAATAGGATTGAACATACAAAGAGAGCATTAGAAGCGCTGAGTAAGTGCAATATGGCAGAACAGAGTGTGTTGTATATTTATTCAGACGGAGCGAAACCGGGAGATGAGGATGATGTTGCAAGAGTGAGAGAATATATTCATTTCATTGATGGCTTTAAGGAAGTGAATGTAGTAGAAAGGGAGAAAAATTACGGCATAGAGTTATCAGAAGAATCTGCAATTACAGAAATCTTGGGAAATTATTCCTCGGCCATTATGTTAGAGGATGATTTAGTTGTGGCAAGGACTTTTTTACAATATATGAATGATGCGTTGGAAAAGTATCAAAGTGAGAAACGAGTTTTTTTTATTTCGGGATATAGTTATTTGAAATCAAGACATGATGAGCTGCCTGAATGTATGTTTTTACAGATGCCATCCACATGGGGATGGGCGACTTGGACTGATCGATGGCAGTTATTCCGGTCAGTACCTGATGATGTAGATAAAATCATTTATAACGAGAAGCAGATAAAAAAATTTAATTATGATGGTGCAGTTAATGTTTGGGGGACTCTATTGAGTGAACAGTATAGAATGGGTAAATATACGTGGGATATTGCCTGGGGGGTAACAGTTTTCAAACATGATGGTTTAGCACTGTTACCCAATCAAAGTCAGGTTATGAATATAGGACTTGATGGGAGCGGAACGCATCGGGAAAGGCGAAAAGGACGACAAAACAATTTTGAGAGCTCGGGTTGTAACATTAGCCAATGGCCGGAAGAGGTTGAAGAATCAAAGAAAATACGGAGAAGAGTTGGTAAAATATTAAAACAACAAACCAGGTATGAGAAGTATAACAATAAAATCAATCAAATGAAGCAGATGTTATGCTATTTTAGGAGAAAAAAGTAAGGTGGGAACGAGTATCATCACAAAGTCGAAGAGCGAGAATAATAAAATGTCAGATGTTGATGTTCCTGTATTTATACATCATGAAGGTAATTCTTCGTATGTGTTGGACTGCGTTAAACAGGCAGAGAAATTTAATGAGAGAATTATTCTCTTTGGGGACAAGAGTAACGCGCATATGTGCCATGAATGGTATGATGTATCTGCATTTACATCAACGTTGTGGGAAGAGTTTGCAAAATATTATAGTAATATGTCATACTACAGTGATGTCTATGCAATTCAGATAATCAAACGTTTTTTTGTGTTTGATGATTTTATGATTAAGAATAGTATCGAGGAATGTATATGCCTAGATAGCGATGTGCTTGTGTTTGTCAATTTTTCTGAATTGTCAGAAATTAAAGGTTATGAAGCGGCATTCTGTATACCGCAGAATCAAGAAAATATGCGGATGGCAGCCAATGCAGGGTGCTCGTATTGGAAGCAGGAGGCATTGCACGATTTTCTCCTGTTTTGTATTGATATATATAAAAATCAGCATTATAGATTGGAGGAAAAATGGGAATATCATCAAAGAAATCAGCAACCTGGCGGGGTGTGCGAAATGAATCTTTTGTTTTGGTGGTATGAGCAAAATTCTGAATCTATTTGGAATTGGATTAAGTATAACGCCAGCGGTGTTGTAGATTGCAGTTTCGAAATATCGGAAAATTATTTGGAGAATGAGTATTATATGGATAAATATAAGTCTGGAAAACGTATCCTGATTCGAAATGGTTTGCCCTATTTTGATTCTATACAATATGGACCAGTAAGAGCGTGGGCAATTCACTTTGGGGGAGGTAGCAAAATGTATATGCGTTATTTTAGAAAACACCTTAAAATCGCTTTTTGGATACCATATATTAGAAGTGTAAAATCAAAAGTAAAACATTTTATACTTGATATACTTTGAATCATATATGTTAAAATTGTTGCCCCCAAATTAGCGTGTTACTTTATTTGTTCTATAGTACATATAATTGCAAAGGAGAATTGATTGGTGGAAGATAATTTAAAATTGTGGGAGAATATACATGCAAATCAGGTATGGGGAAAATATCCGTCAGAACAGGTTGTCAGATTTGTTGCGAGGAATTTCTATAATTGTGTAAGAAAGAATATTAAAATACTGGATTTTGGTTGTGGCGCAGGAGCCAATACCTGGTTTCTAGTATAACAAATATTAAGTTGT
>DESQ01000036.1 GCA_002361355.1 Lachnospiraceae bacterium UBA3310 | reverse complement strand
CAGATGGAGTATTAGATGTCAACGTCATTTTCAAATTTCTTACAAATTTCTTTTTTCTATTACAGGCAATTCACTTTTTCGCATCTTACCCGTCCCGACGGTTACTGCAATCTGAGCGTTCCGTCCTCTCCGTTTCCGCGGAGAATAAAATCAATGCTGCCCACATTCGTCCCCTGCGGCACTTCCACAATACTTACCATTTCTACTGTTGAATTGGCAGGTATGATATCATCGTAAGTCTGCATATCATTCACCAGCATCGTCGCCAATGCACCCTTGCTGGCTTCTCCGTTCACGGACACTCTGAATGTTGCGCCATATCCCAACATATTCATCTGCTGGTCTTCTCCGCTTATGTTCTGCGCATTAAACTTCAAAACCAAAAGCTGTGTTCCCGGCGATGCATCCATAGAGAAAACAGGTGCTGCTTCTTCCTCCCCGGACGGCGGATAAGAATCTGCCATCTCGTATCCCGTATAACTTATCATGATATTCGGGATACCATAATATTCTTCCACAGAGGAAGCCATGGGCTGTGCCTCTTCCTCATCCTGGCTCACATCCACTACCTCAGTGGGCTCCTCAATTTCCGGTTCTTCCTCTATATTTTCCTCAACGGGCTCTTCCAATTCAGGCTCTTCCTCTTCAAGCATCGAGGTATCAACCAATCGTCTGCCATGTGCCGTATCATATTTGAGCAGCACACCTGTCGCATATTCCGCTATTAACTCTGTCTCCTCCTGTGTCAGATCTGGCATTTCACCGCAGCCTGTCATCAAAACCGCCGCTGCCACACTGCACAAAAGCACATTCGCTTTTCTCACGTTCGTATCTCCCCTGTAATCCATAATATTTTAATATACTTTACTTTTGTCCGCGTTATTACATTATACCCTACAATTTCTTTTCTTACAAGTCAAAACCTGATGCGGTGTCTGAAATTCAGGCCATATCCAGTTGAAACCAAAATTCCACGCCATTATCATAATTGACGACACCGTACTCCTGATTCATGGACTCCATAATCGCCTTGACAATAGAAAGACCGATACCGCTCCCACCGTACTCTCTGGTTCTTGCCTTATCCACTTTATAAAATTTCTCCCACAAATGTTCTATGCTCTCCTGCGGAATCGGATCACCCGTGTTAAACACCGATATTCGCACCTTGCCGTCCGCCCTTTCCATCTTTACGTCTATGACCTTATCATTTCGGGCATAGTTGATCGCATTGGTGAAATAATTCATAAACACCTCCTCCACCCGAAATTCGTCGCCCCAGACATAAATCGAACCGTAATCCTCCATTCGGACGGATATCTCCCGCTGTCTGATCAAAATATCCGCGGATGCGATATAATTTTTCACAAGAGCCGCCACGTCGAAACGCTCCATATTCACAATATCGTTTCCGGCTTCCAACTGATTGAGCGTGAGAAGGTTTTTTACCAAAGCGTTCATCCTGGACGCCTCGTCCATAATAACGTCGCAATAAAATTCCCTGCTCTCCGCATCGTCGCTGATTCCCTCTTTCAAGCCCTCCGCGTAACCCTGTATCAGCGCGATCGGTGTCTTTAATTCGTGGGAAACATTGGAGAGGAACTCCCTGCGCATCTCGTCAACCTTATCTTTTCTCTCTATATCTTTCAAGAGCTCATTGTTTGCCGTCCGAAGCTCGGAAATCGTCTCCTCCAGCGCTTCCGACAGTTCATTGATATTATTGCCGAGTATCGCAATCTCCGTCTTGTCATTTCCCTCATATTTAGCCTCAAAATCCAGGTGCTTCATCCGCTCCGAAATATCTGCCAGTTCCAGAATGGGTTTCGTAACCCGGTTCGACAGCCAGACCACCAAAAAGGCGCTGGCAAGAATGGCAATCAAACCTACATACGCCAGAAAGTGATTGGAGATGGACACGCTCTCCCTGATTCCCTCCAGAGCGCTTCGCAGCATAAACAGATAGCCGTTGTCCAGCATACCCCACATTTCAATATACTCCGTCTGTGTTTTATAATCCCTGACAACCTGCATTTTGTAATTGTCGGTATTTAGCAGCAGACTGTCCTCATCCGCGCCGAGAAAAATATTGTCAAAGAGCTGTTTGAGCACGGCCTTTGGATCATTCATGGAATACTTTACCGCCTCCGACTCCGCGTCTGCAACCAGCACCTGAATATTATACTTATCACAAATCTTTTTCAGTTCGATGTCATACTCCTCCGAGGTGATGTCTCCTGCATTAGACGCCTCATTGATACTATAGTAAGCGCTCACCAATGCATTTTGCTTTCTATTGATGTAGTATGTGCCAAGAAGCGTAGAGTTCAAAATCAGGCACAGGAGAAGTATGCCTGTAATTAACGTTATGAAGATAAATGCGAACTGTCTTTTCATAGAATATTTCATTCTTCAGGATCTTGCCTCTTACTTACTTCCAAAATTTATGGTTTTGCCACAACGTTAGCATCTCCCCCTCCATTTGTCAATAGAAGGACGCCTTGACTTTCCATACCCATATGATAAAATTATGGAAATTCATATTGTAAAAAGACGCGAATCTATATTGCCTTACGACTGCCTTACGGGGGAGGAAATAATAAATTGAAAACAAAACGTCATTATATCTGGGCAAATATAAAACTGGTCAGCACCATAGTCCCCATCGTGCTTGTAATGATCATCATATATTTCATGCTTGTCCGGCAGGAAATCCTGAGGCTGTCCAGGGAAAAACTTGCTCTTGAATCCCAATACTATGCCGAAGAGCTCAACGAATGGGTTGATTCCGTCCTGAATGAAATGACAATCTATAAGGATATGATCGAACAGCTTGGCCTTGAAAACGAAGCCGTCTACGAATTGATGTACACCAGTGCCGGTGCGCACGCGGCCTATCCTTATGGCCTGTACATGGGCGATGATTCCGGAAATTACTTTGATGCCTCAGGCTGGATACCGGAAGACGATTTTGTTGTCACAGAGCGCGACTGGTATCAGGAAGGGCTGGCACATTCACACCCCGCCTTTGGCGAACCCTATGTAGATGCGATGACCGGCGGCACCTGTGTGAGTGTAACAAGCCGTCTGAACACCTCTCCCGCTGTGACCGTCCTTTCCGCGGATGTCTATCTGGACTATGCCTCTTTGCTTGTAAATGAAGTCACATATGATAAGATCGAGCACGCTTTCTTTATCTCAAAAGACAGCAGACTTATTGTGGCTGACTCCGACGCATCACTGACCGGCACTGTTTTATCCGCTGCCAATGAATCCATTCTCTATCAAAATATCAGCAAGCTTATAGATAACGGACAGATCGGCCAGACCGATATCCTTGGAGACGAAAGTATCTATTTTGTCAACATTAACATGATCCCGAACACCGACTGGTATTTTGTCACCTGTATGAATCGCAACGAAGTGTTAAAAGATTTATGGCGGATAGAGTTCCCCATGACGGTCATTGCCGTTATCGCCTCCGTTCTCCTCTTTTACCTGACCTCCCGATTCTCGAAGGAGATGCGTACGATTCGCACGAAAGCCCGACTGGATCCTCTTACCAAACTGCTCAACAGAGAAGGTTTTGAAGAACTTGTCCGCCTGTCTCTCTCGGATAAGCCGGAACAGGGTATTTTAATGATCATGGATATGGATAATTTCAAGCTGATCAACGACCAGCTCGGCCATCCCGTCGGCGATCAGGTTCTTCGGGAATTTTCCTCTATCCTGGAAAATTATTTCAACCGCAACAAAGACATCGTCGGGCGTCTGGGCGGCGATGAGTTCGCCGTATTCTCAGGCCGTGACATTTCCACAGCGGAGATGAACGACATGCTCAAAAAATTTATCTCCATTGTGCACCAGAATTTTGACAGCAAGTACCCCGACCAGAAGCTTTCTACCAGCATCGGTATCAGTCTGGCCGCAGAAAGCGACACTTACGAGCTGCTTTACCAGAATGCCGACAAGGCGCTCTATGAAGCCAAATGGAACGGAAACTTATTTATTTTTCTTTCGCCGCTTTCTGTGCTCTTTTTTCTGCTCTTCTTGCTCTCTTCGCCGCCCGGCTCTCTCTTCTGCTCTGTTTATCAATAATCAGATAGAAGGTTGGCAGCAAAATCAGAATCAATATGGTAGATGCCACCAGACCGCCAATGATGATCAGCGCCATACCCTGCATCATAACCGAGCCGTCTCCGATTCCCAACGACATGGGCACCATGGAAAGAATCGTTGTCAGTGTGGTCATAAGGATCGGGCGCAGACGCATCTGTCCACTCTTTACCAGTGCATCGTTTAAGTCCATCTCCTCCCGCAGCTTATTGGCCGTATCCACATAGAGGATACCATTGTTCACCACGATACCGGCCAGCATCAGCACGCCCATCAGGGATACCATGTTCAGCGTAGAACTGGTGATAAAGAGAAGCCCAAAGGAGCCAATCAGTGCAAAGGGGATACTCATCATGACCATCAGCGAAAATCTGGGAGATTCAAACTGCATGGCCATCACAAGGAAAATCAGGAATACCGCCGTGAAGATCGCCTGAATGATTGCCTGAAACTCATCATTCATCATATCATTCATCATACTGCTCGTTCTCTCGACGCCTCTTGGGAGAACCATCTGTTCCATCGCCTTATTCGCCGCATCCTGTGCGGTAAACCGCTCCTCCTCCGTAGTCTGCGCCGAGACCGCCACCTGATACTTGCCATCCACGCGGGTCAGTGTGATCGGCGCATCCTTATACTGGATCTCTGCAATCTCCGAAAGCGGAACCTGTTTTCCCGTGGGCGATGCAAGCGTCAGGTTTAACAGATCATTCATATTCTCATACTCGCCATCGGGATACTCCAGACGAACTTTGTACTCCTCCCCGTTCCGGGTCAGGGTAGCCGCCTCCACACCGCTTAAGGTGTTTCGCATCTCTCCCGCCACCTGCACAGGCGGCAGTCCCACCGCCATACTCTTGAGCGGATCCACGACCACCTCCACCTGCGTAGACGCATCGGCAAGATCGGAGGATACCTGTAAAACGCCCGGAATTTTCTGCAGCATCGCCTCCACCTCTCTGGAAGCTTCTTTTAAATCATCCAGATCCCTTCCCTGCAGGTCAATCTCGATACCGCCTCCCATCATCGATGTCATGCTCGCTCCGGTAGACTGGACGCTGATATCCATACCGGTCACATCTTTTAGCGCCCTGGTATATTTCTCCACCGCCTGATTCGTGGAGATGTCGGCATCGTCTTTCAAATAAGCAGTCACGCGCGCCGAACTGGAAGAAACAGAGTAGGAATACTCGTCTATGTCCTCGTCAGCCGCGACCATCTCTTCCAGAAACAATGTCTCTTCCTCCACCGTTTCCGTATTCGTCCCGGAGCGGAAACTCACGCTGATGGAAAAAGCGCCCTCATCCATAGTCGGAATCAGTTCCGAGTTTGTATGAGTCACCAGCACAAACGCACCCACCAGCAAAAGCACGGCAATCAACATAACCGTCTTTTTCTTATTTAAAAGCCTATGTAATACTTTTTCATACCCGCTGTTGATTTTTCGCAGCAGTTTGTTGACCGGAAGTTCTTTCTTCTCCTGCGGTTTAAACTTGCCAAACAAAAGTGGGATAATGGTCATCGCCACAATCAGGGATGTCAGCATGGACATGATGATTGTCATACCGAGCTGTGAGAACATCTGCCCGGATAAGCCTTTCATGGTACTCAAAGGCAGATATACAACCACCGTCGTGATCGTGGAGGCAATGATGGAAGCCGTCACATAGCCAGTTCCCTTGAGCGCCGAATCGTAATACTCACCCGTCTCATCTTTCCAGCGGAAGCAACTTTCCAGCACGACAATAGAACTGTCCACCATCATACCGATGGCGATCACCAGCGCGCCCATGGTCACCACGTTGAAGGTAAAACCGAGCATATTCATACCGATCATCGTCGCAAACAGCGAGATCGGCATGGAACTACCCACGATCAGGCTGGCCCGCATATCCCCGAAAAAAATAAACAGCACCAGCATAGACAAAATAACGCCCAGCACCAGCGTCTCTCCCACCGAAGTGAGGGATGAGATAATGGAATCGCTAGCATTATAGACCACATCAATCTTAACCGTATCGTTCGAAGCCTGCAGTCTCTCCAACAGCCTCTCGACGGATCTGGTCACATCCACCGTGCCGTAGCTCTTTTTCTTCGTGATGGCAATATTGATATCTTCCTGCCCGTTGGTACGGCTGATACCGGAGTCTTCCACCTGGCTTTCCGTCACCGCCGCCAGTTCCGAAAGGGGAACAACCTGTCCTCTGGCTGTCGTGATCGGAATATTCTGGATCTGTACCACACCGGAAATATCCGCTGCGCTGGAAATCGAAATATCCTGCGTTCCCTGGCTGACGTTTCCCACCGGCACCGTAAAATCCATGGCGGCAATGGTCTGTGAAATGCCGCTCATGGTGACGCCGTACTGTTTCATCGCCTGAGAGTTTAACTCCACTTTAATATAATTCTCTTTACCGCCAGACACCTGAACTTGCGCCACGCCTGAGAGAGCCTCCAGTTCCGAAACCATCGTGTCATTGACATAGCTTAACACATCGCTGTCGCCCACCGCCATCACGGAAACATCCATTGTCTCCATCTGATCCATCGACATCTCGATGATGACAGGCGTATCCACATCATCCGGCATGGTCGCCGCCACCGTATTGAGGGCTGTCTGCAAATCCATATATGCCTCATCCAAATCTGTCCCGTACTCATACTGGAACATAACCATGGACATATTTTCCGCCGACTGGGATGTGTAAGTAGTGACGCCGCTCTGTTCCGCACCTGCAGCCTCTATCTCCTTGGTTACCAGCTCCTCCACGCTCTCCGGATCTGCGCCCGGATAGAGCGTATAGACAAGAAGCATCGGCATTTCCATATCCGGCGTCAATTCCAGCCGGAAGCCGAGTACGGAAGTCAGTCCAAACACCACCAACGCCAGGACAATCAATGCGGTAGAGACAGGCCGGCGCATTGCTAATTTAGTCAGATTCATGCCGCCTCCTACTCTTCCGCCCCAGTGGCAGAGCTTTCCGTCTCCTGTATCGATATCTCTGCACCGTCGCGCAGATTTGCCGACCAGCTCGTGATCAACTGATCTTCCGTCGTCAACCCGGATATAACCGTAATGGTCTGCTCGTCAAAAATATCCGTCTCAATATCTCTGCGCTCCGCCACATCTCCCACTGCCACATAGACATAGGGCTGGCTGTTATCATAGTAAACCGCATCGTAGGGAATCAACAGAGCATCGCCCCTGCTGTAGGTATCGGCCGTCACTTTCACGGTACTGCCCGTGAGCAGACTGTCATCCGGCGTACTCACGCAGGACTTAATCATAAACAATCCCGTCGTCTGATCGATCATACTGCCGATCTCCGTGATCGCCGCGCTGTAAGTCTTACCGTTCCTGTCCACCTCTATCTTCTGACCCACTTTCAGAGTGCTGCGAATGCCCTCGCTCACACCGAAAGTAACCGTCATGGTATCTTTATTGGAAATCACAAAAGCCGGATTCCCGGGAGATGCAAAATCATGCGCCTCCACATTCACCGCCTCAATCACGCCGTCGATAGGCGCTGTCAGCGTATACATATCAAGCTGGTACTCCGCGCTGTCGATTCCCACTTTAGCGCCAGCCGCGCCAACCTTTGCACTGTTTACCTGCGCCGCCGCGGAATCAATCCCCAAAGCCGCCGTTCTCTTGCCCGCCTCCTGCACCGGCTGGGTGTTGACATTAAGCTGGGCTTCGGTCAGATTTTTCACCGTCTCGGTCTGTCCCAGACTCGTATAGGTATCGGAGAGAGTCTCCTCCAACTGCTCTTTTCCATCGTCGATCTGTTCGATACCTGCCTTTGCCTGCTCGTAGGCGGAATCTAACTGGGAAGCTGCGCTCTGGGCTGCTGTCAGCGTATCCTTGTGGGATTTCAAATCCCCTTCAATTTCATCTACCTTATCCTTGGCATCATTCAATTGACCCTGTAGTTGCTCTTTCTTAGTATCATAGTCCGAATCATGTGGCTGTGCCTCAAATGCATTCATCGCTGCAATAGCCGCTTGATAATTTCTCTGTGCTTCCGGATACCCATAAGCTGCCGCCGCCGCACTGTACGCCGCCTGCGCCTGCTGCACATACTGATCCGCCTGATTCCTTGCATCTTTCAAATCATCACGCTGATCCTTGAGATCTTCCCGATCCTCCGCCAGATCCGCAATCTGCTCGTTGATGTCCCCAATACCCTCGTTGATATTATCAATCTGCATCTGCATCTGATACATCGTCAGATCCTTCTGCCGCTGGGTCTGCTCATTCTGAACGTCAAGCTGTGCCACCGTACTGTCGTACTGTGCCTGCGCGATCTCGTATCCAACCTCCGCGGCCTTCACACCCGCCGCCGCGCTGTTATACTGCGCTTTTGCGCTGGCAAGCTGCAGCTCCGCCGCCTCTGGATCCAGTTTACATAATTCTTGTCCCGCCGTCACGGTATCGCCAACTTTTATATCCGCACTTAGCACTTCCGCCGACACCAACGGAACCACATAAACCGATTCCTCCGGGCTCACCGTTCCCACAAACTCATTTTTCAAAGTAAGGCTTCCCGCCTCCGGCATCTGCACCTCAACGGGAATCGCGTCGCTCTCTTCCTCTTCAGCCGCTTCTGCTGTCTGCCCGCATCCCGTCATTAACGTAGAAAAGCACGCTGTCACAAGCAAAACTGACGCTGCTTTTTTTGCAAAATATATGTACCGTCTTTTCATAATGTCTCCTCCGAAATATGCTTCCTTCTACCCGCCCTTTAGAATACAACTATTTTCAGGAAAAAGTAAAGTATGTTGCACCACATTTAACACTTTTTTTATCTTTCTAAAAAAACCAAAAATATCAGCATAAAAAAGCAGACGCAAATGCGCCCGCTTTTTATGCTAAATTCCTGTATTTTTCTTACCCAGCCATCTTGACAGCATCCGTTGCAGTTGTTCAATATCCAAAGGTTTCGACATATGTTCATTCATACCGCTGGCCTTAGATTGTTGAATATCCTCCACAAAAGCATTAGCCGTCATCGCAACAATCGGAATCTTTCTGGTATCCTTCCGTTCCATCGCGCGAATCATCCGGGTCGCATCATGCCCGTTCATCACCGGCATCTGCAAATCCATCAGGATCAAATCATAGTATCCCTCCTTAGAAGCCGCCACCATATCAACCGCTTCCTTTCCGTTTCCCGCAGTTTCAACCTTCACACCCGTCATGGAAAGAATTTCTTCTGCAATCTCCCTGTTTAAATCATTATCTTCCACCACAAGAATCCTACAGGATGAATAATCCGCCTCCTCCAACTGATCCAATGTTATCTCCGAAGACTTTATTTTTTCTTTTGGCATAAAGTTTCGGAACGCTTTTAACAGCCTACTCTTATCCAACGGTTTTCTGATAAAAGCATTGACTCCCGACTGCCGCGCTTCTATCTCCACATCCACCCATTCATGGGAAGAAACCAGTATAATAGGCAAATCATCTCCCTCTTGGCTGCGCAGGACTTTGGCCGTCTCCATGCCGTTCATGCCGGGCATATTCAAATCAATTAAAATCGCGAAAACATCCTCATCCCTTTTCCGTTTCTCCTGCATATAATCCAGAGCTTCCTCTCCGGATTGCACCCACTCGCCCTGCATTCCAAGGTTTTGTAAAAGGAAACAGGTTTCTTCTCCGGCAAAGGGCTCATCATCCACCACAAGCACGATCCGCCCTTCCAAATCCTCTCTGTTCATCACGCCCGGCACCTGATACTTTAAAGGCACAGTAATGGTAACGATAGTTCCCTCTCCAGGCTCACTCTCAATTTGTATATCACCGCCCATCATCTGAATGATATTACGGCTGATCGTCATACCTAGTCCAGTACCTTGGATTTTACTGACCCGCACATCCTCCGCCCGTTCAAAAGGATCATAAATGCGCTGCAAGAATTCTTTTGTCATACCGATGCCATTGTCCCTAAACACAAACTCATAGCATCCGATCTGCTCCTGTGCAGAGTCCTTCTCCATGATATCTATACTGATCTCTCCGCCTTCTCCGGTATACTTGATAGAGTTGCTCATCACATTCATAAAAATCTGCTGCAACCGTAAAGCATCGCCCCTCACATTGGTATTATGAACGTCATGGGCATGAAACTCTATCCGTTGCCGCTTTTCCCTTGTCTTTCCCATCAGCGTATTTACCAAGCTTTCCACCATATCCAGAAGATTGAAATCCTCTTCGTTCAAGGTCAGCGTCCCCGATTCAATTCTACTCATATCAAGCACTTCATTGATTAGGGAAAGAAGATGCTTGCTTGCAACTGAAACCTTACCAAGACATTCTTCCATCCCATCCGGATCATGAAGCTTAGTACCAGCTATGGCCGTCATACCAATAATCGCATTCATGGGTGTCCTGATATCATGGGACATTCTGGAAAGGAAATCCGTCTTCGCACAGTTTGCCCTGTCCGCCGCCTCATATGCATCCAAAAGCGCCTTCTTGGTCTCTTTGTCCTTTGCTCGAATATCCGTGATATCTTTGGCATTATTAAGGGCAAGTATATCACCGCTGGCGCCGTCCTTAGTAAGCAAAATGGTGTGCCGCAAAACCATAATCTGCTCTTCCGCACCGGATGTCTCAATCTCTATAACAAGTTCGCTTTCCCCCCGCTCATAAGCTTCCAGCAGATGCCTGGTATTAATCGTCTGTATGTAAACCTCCCTGTCCACAGGGAAAACTCGCTCCTTACTCCAACTCAGGAAGAAATCATCTGCGTTGCAGGGCGCCTGCAGCCCCATCTGTTCCAGAACCGGCGTCATCTGCCCTTCCCTGATTTCGTAGAACTCCTCCTCAATCAGATTCCTTGTTACATTTACATTAAAAACATAAACTGCTTCGGAAACAATCGCCTGTCTGTATTGTTCTTCGGCACTCAACGTACGCCGAAGCGCGCGGTTCGTCTCCTGAATTTTCAGATTTGCCTCTTCCAGTTCCTTTTTCGCCTGCACCAGCTCCGCGTTCATTCGCAGCGTCCGATCCATCATTTCGGCCTCTCTGGCCCGCTCCTCAGTAATATTCTTCACATACCACATGACTCTGGCATTTTCTTCGCTGAAATGTTCCACCGGCACCAATGCTGACTGTACCCATTTCCACTCTCCTTCCACCAGACGAAGATAACTGAACTGGATGGGTGCGCCGCCATGGGAAAACACCTGCATCAGGTTTTCCGCCGACATAATATTGCGAAAATTATCGCGATCGCTCTCTTCCACATGGTTTTTTGCGCAGGAAGCGATTGTCATTCTGTAATCGCCACCTAGGCGCTCTGCCTCACGAGCCTCACTCTCCACATATTTGAGATCCGTAATATGATTTCTTTTCAGATCTATGGCGCTGATTCTGAAATAGGTGTCCTGCAGCATGCGAAACGCTTCATAAGATAACTGACTGGTACGGCGTTGCTCATCAATGAGCCTGATGGCACAGATCCAGATTTTCCGCCCGTCTTCAGCCGTCGACTCTGTCCTGAGCCCATGAACCCAGACCGGCTCCCCATCCCCATTGATCACTCGATATTCTCTTTGCTCCTCCTCGCCGGGCAGGCAGACACGCGTAAAAGCCGGCCAATCCGGCTCATACACAGCTTTCAGGAACTTTCCGTCCGTTGCCTCCATAAACTGCTCATATGTCATTCCAATATTGGACAGTGCGAACTCACTGATAAAATATAGCGGAAAGCCTTTCTCGTAGAATCCGCCAACTACACCGACCGCTACGTTTTTCCCAAGCAGTTCGATAATTTTATCCTGATTGTGCTCCCCGATACTGTATTCTTCAGATGTGAAAAACATTTCTTCTTTATAAAACCAACGTCTCGCCATCTTCTTCTCCCTTTCACACATTTTACAAACAGGCGGCAACGATCACGTTTCCTCAAATTTGTAACCCATTCCCCATATGGTTTTAATCAATTCCCCCTTCGCGCCCATCTTGCTGCGAAGTTTTTTCACATGGGTGTCAATTGTTCGGGCATCTCCAAAATAATCGTAGTTCCAGACACTATTTAAAATTTTTTCCCGTGACAGGGCAATTCCTTTATTCTCCATAAAATAAGCGAGCAGTTCAAACTCCTTATAGCTTAAATCAATCGTTTCCTCCCCCACAGTCACACTGTGCGCCTGCTTGTCAAGGCGGATGCCGCCGGCCTCCACAATCATATCAGAAGCCGTCTGCCCTGTTCTGCGAAGGACTGCCTCCACCCGCGCCACCAGAATTTTGGGACTGAACGGTTTGGAAATATACTCATCCACCCCCAATTCAAAACCAAGAAGTTCATCCCTCTCATCGGATTTTGCGGTTAACATAATAATTGGTACTTTGGAGTAAGCACGAATTTCCCGACATACCTGCCAGCCGTCCATCTTAGGCATCATCACATCCAAAATCACAAGGTCGATATCATTTTTATCAAAAAAAATGGTAAGCGCTTCCTCTCCGTCAGACGCCTCCACAACCTCATAATGACTCTTCACCAAAAAATCCCGAACTAACTTACGCATACGGCTTTCATCATCCACCACAAGGATCTTTAATTTATCCATGCATTACCCGTGCCTTTCTTTTCCGTCACTGTATCCCTAATCTATCTGCCTCCAGCTTGCGCTCCGCGTTTCGCACTTCGCGCTCCCTCTCGGTAAGCTCCTGTTCCCACTCGGAATATTCATTCACGACCGCCTGCCTGTAGTTTACAATATTGGGCGTGTCGCTGTTCCACGCAATCGCAACCATTCCTGCCACAAGAAGCACAAGCACCACATTGATCAATACCGATGCGACAAACCTTCCCTGATATTCCGGATGCCGGTTTGCCACACTCGTTCTGATGGATCTGCTGTTTGCCGTCTTGTTGCTGAATGTCCCATGAAGCGGCACCGGTTGAATTTTGTCCGCCGGCACACCCCATTTCTTCATTTCCTTCTGCATCTTCTGCAGATAGCTTAACCCGATGGGCGTCAGAAAAACCCTGTTTTCCACCGCCCTGTTATAAACTAACAACACATTCTGTGGCTTACGGTAATCCAGACGTTGTTCCAGATTCTCCACCTTTTTTATTTCCATTCTGGCTGTCTCGGCGTCTGCTACCGTCGCAAACCGATAGCCGCCGACTACCAGATCATCCTCTCGCTTTTCCATAGATTCCCCCAAAGCATTCGTCAGATCTTAAAGATACTCATACTCTGCTCTAAATGCTCCGCAATATCCTTGAGTTTATTCGCATTCTCGGAAATGCTGTATACAATTGTGCTGACTTCCGTGACGGAAGCAGAAGTTTCCTCCGTACTTGCCGCATTTTCCTCGGCAATCGCCGTCAGATTCTGTACCACATCCACCACGTTGATTCTGGCCTCGTCCAGCCTTCTCGTCTTATCCGCAATCTGATTCACACCGTCCAGAGACTGGGTGATACCGTCCCGCACCTGTACAAAACTCTCGTTCGTCCGGCCCACGCTCTCATTCTGGCTTTCCATGATCTTCTTCACGTCCTCCATCGTCTCCACGGATTTCTGGGAATCCGCAATCAGGGAGTCGATGATATTCTCAATCTGTCTGGCAGAATCGTTGGACTGCTCCGCCAGTTTCTGGATCTGGCCCGCTACCACCGCAAATCCCCTGCCCTGCTCGCCGGCTCTTGCCGCCTCGATGCTCGCATTCAGGGACAACAGGTTCGTCTCCTCCGCAATGGAGGTAATCAGCGATGTTGCCTCTCTGATCTTCATGGCAGACTCATTGGTCGTGTTGGTCTGCTCATAGATCACGTCAATCGCCTCCCTTGCCTGATCATTGATCTTCTTCAGATTATCCAGGGTAGCAAACGCCTCCTCACTGGAATTTCTCATAGCATTTGCATTGTCGGTCAGGTCTTCCACCTGCCTTGTAGTCTCCTCCACCATATTGCCCATCAAAATTACGTTCTCCGTGGCTTTCTGCGTCTCGTCCGCCTGAGAGGACGCGCCCTCGGAAATATCCGAAACTGCCTTCTCAACCTGCTCCACCGTGGTAGCTGTCTCGGAAGCGTTGGCATTCATGAGCTCCGAAGCCTCAAAAAGCTGTTGGCTCTGCCCCCGGAGTTCATTCACGATATCCACAAGCTGTCTTCGAAGCTCCGCCACCGCGCGGCTCATCTGTCCCGTCTCGTCAGCCCGCGCCGTAAGCTTATCCTGACCTTCAATTTCGGAAAAATCCATATGCGCCAACCGGCCCACCACATCCGTCACCTCAAGAATGGGCTTCACGATCTTCCCCACAAACAGATAAGCAATAATGCCGGCAATAAGGATCATGATAATCGTGCTCACAGTACCCGTCACCGTAACCCGGTGCACAGTACCCATCAGATCGTCTTTATCCACCGACATGACCAGAATACAGTGTGCCCGCTCCGTAATTGAATAAGCCGCATATTTTATAGAACCCTTATAGGAATATTCAACAACAGCGGGCTCAGGCAGAGTACCAGACGCAAGTTGTGCTACCAGCCCCTTCACCACGTCATTTTCCACAGGCTGCCCCACCTTCTCCTTTGTCGGATGGTAGAGCATCGTCCCGTCTTCGGCCACCAGATAAGCATAACTGGACTCTGCGCCATCCAGCCCCACACCGTCAAGAATTTCGCTCAGATTATTATAAGTTGTCGCCGTATTGTATCCCTGATTCTCAATGGTAGTTTCTATTCTATCGCCATAGGCAACCGCAAGGTCATAGAGATAACTTTGATTTAGCTCCATCATGGGAATGCGCAGGTTCCTGATCAGCACCACCGACAGGCACGTCGTCATAATGGCCATGGCCACTACCATTCCCCCCACAAGTTTCGTTTTTACAGAATGCAAAACATTATTTTGATCTTTCTTTTTCATTGCTGTCACGCCTGCTGCCATAGTCCTACCATCCTCCTAAAAACAATATATTTGTTTTTATTTTACCGCTAAATGGAATTGATGTCCAGCAAATTGTGAAAAAAGAAAAGCCCCCGAAATCCGAACGAATCGGTATCCCGAGAACTTTCACGCGTGGACCAGACGGGAGTCGAACCCGTGTCCAAAAGCCCATTCCCTGTCCTTCTACTATCATAGTCCCTCATTTCGGAATGCTCCTCATTCCCTCCTCCGCAAGGAGAAAGACACCCTCACGGATTCAGTAGCCTCTGATACGCCCGCGGGTAAGAGGCGTCCCCCGCGTCGTTTCCTACATAGTCGATGCCCGGTTCTTAATGTGTAGGTGCACTAAGGCGGACAACTGCCCTTAGGCAGCGTATGCTAAATTGTCTTCAGCGTTTGTGTTTAAATTTGCGATTTCACGCATCAGCCTGCGGATAGCTTCTCCAGTTGCAAGACCCCTGTCGAAACCTTGACTGGCCCATATTTATTCTGTTATTTATTCTGTTAGATACAGTTTAGCACATTTTCCTTTCCCTATGCAATCCTATAGATTCTTAATTTTAAATTCACGCTCATGCTCCCTGCGCAAATCTTTCTTCACGATATCCTGCCGCTTGTCATAGAGCTTTTTACCTCTGGCGAGCCCGATCTCGATCTTGGCTCTGCCGTCCTTAAAATAGACCTGCAGAGGAACAATTGTGTAACCCTGTCCTGCCATGCTCCCCGCCAGTTTGCGGATCTGTACCTTGTGCAGCAAAAGCTTCCTCACCCGCAGGGGGTCTTTGTTAAAAATGTTGCCTTTCTCATAAGGACTCACGTTCATGCCATAGACAAATGCCTCACCGTCCTCAATCCGCACAAAGGCTTCCTTGATACTGCATTTTCCCATGCGCAAAGACTTTACCTCGGTGCCGTGGAGCGCAAGCCCGGCCTCATATTTTTCCTCAATAAAATAGTCATGGTACGCCTTCTTGTTGTTGGCTACCAGCTTCATGGCTTCCTTTGCCATCCTCTCACCCTCTTTCTCACATAACAGTTGAGCCACGCCCATCCGTGCAAGCCCGATTTGTCGCTCAACCTTGGTCTGGCTGAACTGGGAGCATAAAATCTACGGTTCTCGCCCGGCGATCCGCGCTTTTGACCTGTACGGCCAGCCGCTGCCCCAGCTTATAGACAATACCGCTCTCTTTTCCCACCATCTCATAAGTGCCTTCATCATAATAGAAATAATCTCCCGGCAACGCAGACACATGAACCAGTCCTTCCACCGTATTTGGCAGCTCCACATAAAGACCCCACTGGGTAATCCCTGAGATCACACCCTCGTAAACCTCGCCGATATGATCCTCCATATACTCCGCCTTCTTTAACTTATCGGTCTCCCGCTCTGCCTCCGCAGCGCGCCGCTCCATTTTTGAAGCGTGCTTCGCCACCTCCGGCAGTTTCTCCTCATAATGCCTTACCCGCTCTTCTGTCATCCTGCCCCGAAGCTGCTCCTTGATAATGCGGTGAATCTGCAAATCCGGATATCTCCTGATCGGCGAGGTAAAATGGCAGTAATAGCGGCACGCCAAGCCGAAATGTCCCGTGCACTCCACCGTGTACTTTGCCTGTTTCATACTCCGGAGCGTCAGACGGCTGATCATCATCTCCTCCTTTGTATCTGCAATCTTGTCCAATAACTTTTGCAGTTCTTTGGGATGAATCTCCTCCCCCGTCACTTTCATTCGATAACCGAAATTCCGTACAAAAGTGGCAAGCTGTTTCATCTTGTCCGGATCCGGTTTCTCATGGGTACGGTACACAAAAGGCAGCTCCATCCAATAGAAATGCTGTGCCACCGTCTCATTTGCGGCAAGCATGAAGTCCTCGATCATCCGGGTCGCCACATTGCGTTCGTAGGGCCTGATCTCGACCGGATGTCCCTCCCCGTCCAGAAGAATCTTGCTCTCCGCAAAATCAAAGTCAATGGATCCCCGTTTATGCCGCCTCTCCCTGAGAATCGCCGCCAGACGTTCCATCTGTTGGAACATAGGTACAAGAGCCTCGTATTCTCTGATCTGCGCCTCATCGTGATCCTCCAGAATCTTTTTGACACTGGTGTAGGACATTCTGCGGTTCACACAGATCACCGTCTCCGCGATCTGATAATCCGTCACCTCGCCCTTTCCATCTATGGTCATCAGGCAGCTAAGTGCCAGCCTGTCCACCCCCTGATTTAAAGAGCAGATGCCATTTGAAAGCCTGTGGGGCAGCATGGGAATCACCCGATCCACCAGATACACGCTGGTGCCGCGCTCTAAAGCCTCCCAGTCCAGGGCGGAATTTTCCTGTACATAATTGGTCACGTCCGCGATGTGCACGCCAAGATGATAAAGCCCCTTTTCATCCTGATAAAGACTGACCGCGTCATCCAGATCCTTGGCATCCTCACCGTCTATGGTAACCATCTGCAGATCCCGCAGATCCATACGTCCGGCCCTGTCCGCCTCCGAGACGGTTTCCGGCACGCGCCCGGCCTGATTTAAAACCTTCTCCCCAAACGCCACAGGCAGCTCATACCCCCGCACGATGGACATGATATCCACACCCGGATCGTTGATGTGACCCAGAATTTCCACAACCTTTCCCTCAGGTTTGTGTCTCTCATCCCCGTAGGAAGTCAGTTCCACCACGACTTTTGCTCCCGTGACTGCCCCCTTGGAACGCTCCGCCGGCACAAAAACATCCGTGCCAATCTTTCCGTTATCCGGAATCACAAAGCCAAAATTCCGTGACTGTTCATAAGTCCCGACGAATTGCTTTATGCCGTGCTCCAAAATGCGTACCACAGCCGCCTCCCGCCGCTTCCCACCGCCAGACGCCAATGGCCTGATCTGCACTCTGTCCAGATAGAACGCGTCCATGGTATCCTCCGCCGGAATATAAAAGTCCTCCTCAAAGCCCTCCGCCTCCACGAAACCGAAGCCTTTGGCGTGGCTGATAAACGTGCCGAAAATCTGCTCCTCCGGCTCCGGTTCCCCTGTTCTGTTTTTTTCTTTTCCTGAATCCATTTTATTTCCTTTTCTGTAAAACTCCCTGCGCAAAAGAAAGCACCCTTACCGCTATGTGCAAGAGTGCTTTTCGTCTTTTATCTTAGAATAAAGTCAAGTTTAAAACAATCGCCAACACCATGAAACCAACCGCAAGCCCTGTCGTGATCTTGACAAGCTTTCCTTCCATGGAACGGCCTTTGTTTTTCCCCCAGTAAGTCTCCGCCGCTCCGCTGATCGCGCCAAGACCGGCTGACTTTCCCTCCTGCATCAGTACCAAAACAACCAACGCGATACATATTAAAATATAAACCACGGTAAGTATAATTCTCAATACTTCCATTTGTATCCTCCATCCTGAAGCCTTTTCGTTCAACAAGCCTCATAATACCACATAACAAACCATTGTGCAATACCTAAATTCCAGCCGCGCCTGCCCGCCTCTCACAATGCAAACTGCGCAAAAGCATCCTCCTTCTTTCGCAGGCCGTCATAGTAACGCATGAGGTACGCTTTCATCTCCGCATGCCGTTCCCCCATATCCTCCATCATCGCAGGAAAGTTCTCCCCGTTTACGCCGCCAAGGTCTGTCAGGAGCTCATAATACTGCCGCTCGTCCCCGTGCTCCTCCAGAATCACCCGCCATGTCTCCTCGCTCTCGCAGCCTTTCACATGATTTCGCAGATAACCCACAAGCTCTTCCCGAAGCGTTTCCCCCAGTCCGTAATCGTGAAAGAGACGCAGCATGGCAAGCCGCACCTTCCCCCTTCGTTTCTGTTCCATATAGTAACCCACATCCGTATCCCTGCTGCCGCAGTCCTCCTCGCCGCACAAAAGCATTTTGGAAAACCCGTCGTTGTCCGCAAGCGCCATCTGGGTCGCCACCCGCGCATCAAAACCCGCAAGCCAGTTCCCGGTGCCCGCATTCCCCGGGTCAAACAAATAAAAGGCGTCAAGCATACCCACCGTCGCCGCCAGCAGATAGGACACATCCCCGTTTTCCCCGGCGTCATGACAGTCCCTGATCTGTGAAAGCGCCGTACACTCCTTAAAAACACCCTGTCCCACTTCAAGACTGCTGTAAGGAAGGATCACAATTTCCAGCCCCGCGCAGTAGGCAAAAGCCCAGTCTCCGATCCCCGCAAGACTCTCCGGCAGGCTGATCTTTTGCAGTGTCTTGCAGCTTAAGAATGCCTTCTTTCCGATCCAGACCACAGGATACCCGTCCACCGCCGTGGGAATCACAAGCGCGGCATCGCGCCCGCTGTAGCCTGTCACCACAGCCGTCCCCGAGACAATTTCAAACTGTAAGCTGCCCCTCTCCGTGTCCAGTTCTCTTGTCTCCATGACATTTTCCCTCCTATAAATCTAAGGCTTTGATTTCCTCCGCCAGCACATCGCCGCGCTCCGTCAGCATCAACCCCTCGTTGTGTCTGACATAGTCCTCGCAGCCGTAAGCATTGATAAACGCCGCGCAATCCGCCTGCACCGTGCACTCCGTCACCAGAAGAAGCATCTCGTTTCCCTCACCGAAGGTGTCTTCCACAAAGGTGAAGATCCCGTGTAAACGCGCCTGCTCCTTCCCCGTATCTTTCCTGTGCTCCTCCACAAGGCTGTCGAAACGTTCCTTGATTTTCGCAAAGGCTTCCTGCCCGTCCTGTAAACCTTCCGTCAAAATTGTCCGGGCGCTCTCCCGTAAAAATTTGACAATTGTTTTTCCCTTTTGTCTGTCATTAGCCGAAAGCGCACCCGCGCTGGACAGAGAGGCCATGGCCTGTTCCCTTGCGTCCGCCTGCTTCTGCAACAGCCCCGCAAGTTCCTGCGCATTCCCGCCTGCCTCCGCCTTCTGCTTCAAAGCCCGCAGGGGATTCATCAGCTCCTTTAACAGTCTGGCCTGCCCGCCATTTTCCCTGAGTTCCTGTCTGAGTTTGTCAAGCAGCATTCCCATAAGCGAAAGCCGCTCGTCAAAGCCGGCCTTTCTCGCCCGGTCTTTCACCTGCTCGCTCACCGTACCCGCAAAGATATCTTCCACCCGGTAATCCTGTTGGTACTTCCTGTAAAGATCATAGTAGGCGCTAAACTCTCTCGCCACACGGTCATTTCTCAGATACTGTCCGATCAGGGATTCTTCTACGGAAAGGCCCTCCTCCTCATAGAGGACAAGCATCTGCGACAAATCCTCCCAGCCTCTTGCCGTGACATAGCTCTTGCCCCGCACCGTAGTCTCCACCAGATAGAAATCCTCTTTCTTCATATCCAGGTAATTTAATACCGCCGTGTGGATGTTCCGGTCTTTGGCGTATTCCCGCCAACTCTCGTAATCGGCCTCCACCTCCAGAATCTTCATGCGGTCTAAGGTAACCACGTCAAACTCCCGCACCGATTTATTGTACTCGGGCGGATTTCCCGCCGTGACGATAATCCACCCCTCCGGCACCTGATGTCTGCCAAAAATCTTATACTGTAAAAATTGCAGCATGGAGGGTGCCAGCGTCTCGGAGACGCAGTTGATCTCATCCAAAAAGAGAATCCCTTCATGGATGCCGCTCTTTTCCATCACGTCATAAACCGAAGCGATAATCTCGCTCATGGTATACTCAGACACGTCGAACGTGTGCCCCTCATACTCCCTGTGCACGATAAAGGGAAGTCCCAAAGCCGACTGCCTCGTATGGTGGGTCATGGAATAGCTCACCAGTGCAATCCCCAGTTCCTGCGCGATCTGCTCCATGATCGCCGTCTTGCCAATCCCCGGCGCGCCAAGCAAAAAGACCGGGCGCTGTCTGACAAGGGGAATCCGGTACGCTCCCTCCTCGTCCTTTTTCAAATAAATCCTTACGGAGTCCTTAATATACTTTTTCGCTTCCTTGATGTTCATCTCTCTTCCAGATCCTCCTCTTCCAGCACGATTCTGATCGCCCAGGGCGGCACCTTCGGCGCATTGTCATCCTCCTTCAAAAACACAAAAGCGACGTCATAGGGCGGCATCTGTTCCGGGTAAATCCCATAGCCGTCCGTAAAGTAGAGTAATCCTTTCAGATCTTCAAACTCCCCCGCCCTGATCAGTTCATCCACATATTCGAAGACAGGACGGAAATCCGTAGAGCCGAATCCCGTCAGCTTTCCGTTTTGCAAAAATAAGTCAAACTCGCTTCGCTGTGTAATCTTCACATCCTGCTGCACCTGGCTGTCGCACTGGATGATGTGGACATTGATCTTGGAGAAAAAATTTTCGCTCTCCTGCATGATGTTGTAAGTCTTTCGCAAAAAAGCCTGCACCGTTGCCCCGCGGCAGGATGCCGAGGTGTCAATGGCAATCACAAAATCCTTGATCTTATGGCTCTCCTGATATTCAAGCGGCTCCACTAACGGCATATTCCCATAAGTAGAAAGCCCATAGGTATAAAAGATATGATCGAACTCCTCATCGTTTACCCGTATGGCCTCTCCCATAGCCATAAACCTCTTTAAAAACGCCGTGTAATCATATCGTTCCCTGACTGCCTCCTCCAGATTCTCCGTCATGCTCTCCCCATTGTTTTTGTCCTTGCTGAAACTCTTTAAATCCGCCCGGATCCGCTCGCTGATTTTTCGCCACTCCGCCTGGGAAAGATCAAGCTTCTCTTTCCTGTTCCAGTAAATATGTTCGTCCCGTTTGCAGAGCCGCTTCCACTCTGAAACCGCCTTCGTGGATGGCTCCTCAATCCGAAAATGCCGGTAGATTTTCTCTGCCGTCAGCCCACCCGCCTGTTTTTTTAACAGCATAAGGCGGCTTTCCAGTTCTCTGTCGGAAGAAAGCCTGGTCAAATGCAGATCCATGTCCAGAACCGTCGCTTCCGCCGCAATGTCCGTGGCCAGATCCCAGTATTCCGGATTCATTTTATCCGTCTGAAACCCATGATAAAATACAGCATGCAGAAGCGTGTGCAGATACGTCCTTACAGGCATTGCCTGCTCCTTTTCATACTGCCTGACCAGAAGCAGCGGATCGCAGGTAAGCCCTTCCCCGTCAAAGACATGTGCGCCCATGCCGACCCTGCATGTCACAGGCAGTTTTGAGAGAGCCACATCCAGAAAGCGCATGTGAATCAGCAGACTGTCGTGGGCAAGCCGCAGAATCTTATCCGCCACCTGTCGGATTTTCTCTTCTCTTTCCGCGTTTTCCCATTCTGCCATGACGCCGCCTCCTCTCTGTCTTTTAAAGCATCCCACATTATGTAAACCATATCAATTTTCACATAAGCCGCATTCCTGACTTTATCAGATATAATACCAGCAGATGAACCGGATAAAACAGATAGAAAAACCATTTGGAAAAATTCTTCCCCCGTTCCATCCTCTTCCCGTTATAGAAAAATAAGACGGTTATGCCTGCCACTATGATTCCAAGACCTGAAAGCATGGCGTGAGAAACCGCATAGGCCGTCCAGTTTCCCGGCTGCCCATTCATATAGTTCTGTACATTCAGCAGCACAAAAATCACATAGCACACACCGAAGCCCCGTGCCGTCTGTTTTCTGTCTCCTTCGGCATTGAAAAAGAAAATTGTAAAAAGCGGCGCTACCACTCCCCAGTCGCTGTACACCGTGGCAAGCGTAAGCAGCATGACAAGTCCCATCCTTAACGGCGGGCTTTCCACATGATCCGCAACCACCAAAATCAGGAAACAGCACAGCAGGGTAAATATCATATTCAGACTCTGATAACCGAACGCCAGTTGAAACGGGATCTGGGAAACCGCCGCAAACAGAGCCAATCGGAATCCGTATTTTAACTTAGAACGCGTATAGACATACCCTTCCGCCAAAAAATAACACATCACCGGCGCCGTAAAGTAGCCGATGTCTTCCAGAACTTCGTAAAGGATCGTTCCCTGCACCAGAAATACATGGGCGATGTGATTGAGAAGCATCGTAACCATCGCGATATACTTGATGATATCCCTGTTCAACACCTGCAGCCTCCTGTTTTCTATCGCACCTGTTACAGTGAGATAGGCGATCTGCATTCTCTGCAGTCGCCCATCTTCCGTCATTTTCAGATTTCTGTTTTTCCTTCCCTGTCATCCGTATATTCCGGCATAACTGTCATACCCTGTCACTGTACAAACGGGTTGTACGCCTTCTCATGTCCGATGGTAGTCGACTCCCCGTGTCCCGGATAAACTTTCGTCTCGTCCGGTAACAGGAACAGCTTCTCTTTGACTGACCTTGCCAGCGCGCTCATACTGCCCGTCGCCAGATCCGTCCTGCCCACTGATTCCTGAAAGAGCGTGTCGCCTGCAACAAGAATGCCTGCTTCCTCAAAATAGTAACAGCAGCTTCCCACCGTATGTCCAGGCGTGGCGATCAGCTTACAGGTCATGCCCGCTATCGTAATCTCCTCGCCCTCTTTCAGATATCTGTCCGGAATCACCGTATAAGGACGCCCCACCTGATCCGACACATTTGTGACCGCGTCCTCACAGAGCGCCTTCTCCTCCTCGTATGCGTAAATCGGCGCACCGGAAAGCTCGCGCAGTCTGTTACTGCCCCAGATATGGTCAAAATGGGCGTGAGTCAGAAGAATCCCCTTGACCTGAAATCCTTTTTCCCGCAGTGTCTCATAAATATAATCGCCCTTGTCCGCCGGATCAAAAAAGATCACCTCATCAGAGCCTTCCCTGTATACAAAATAGCAGTTCGTCTGGCAGATGCCAAGCATCAACCTCCCTATTTTCAAATCTGACATTCTTAGCCTCCCTCATAATTGCGCCGTGCAGAGAATGCAGCTTTTCAGCCGGTCGTTCTCTCAATATCAATGATGCTCTCTATGGTTCTTAGCTTATCCACAATACGCTGCAGTTCTTCCCTTCCGCTGATCTCGAAGCTGACCATGATGGTTGCTGTTCCCTGCTTGCTCACCCGCGTATTCAGAGCCAGAATATCAATATCTTTCTCCGTGAGAGCTCTGGAGACATCCGCGAGAAGACCGTTTCTGTTGTTGGCGTAAATATTGATCTCCGCCATATACTTCCCGCCGTCCTCAGCTCCTCCCGCCGTCTGCCACTCTGCATCGATCAGCCTGTTTCTGTCCACCTCAGGCAGATTCATAAGATTCACGCAGTCTGTCCGATGGATGGAAATACCTCTCCCTCTGGTGACAAAACCCACAATCTCATCTCCCGGTACGGGGCTGCAGCACTTGGAAAAGCGGACTGCCACGTCATGAATCCCCTTCACGATAATGGCGCTTTGACTTTTGCCGGGACGGCTGCGGTTGATCTGAATGTTGTCCTCAATCTCCGCCATCACTTCGGCATCCGTCATTTCTTTTCTGTGATCTTTCTCATAGAGTTCACGCATGCGGTTGACAATCTGTCCCTCCTTGAGGGCGCCGTGTCCCACCGCCGCCAGTACGGATTCCCAATTCTGGAACCCATATTTTTTCATGACGGACTCCTCGTACTGCGGTGCCAAAACATCTGCGGCATTGATGGATTTCGCCTTGCAGTATGAATAAATCAGATCCCGTCCCTTGACGATATTATCTTCTTTCAGTTCATTCTTAAACCATTGATTGATCTTATTTTTCGCCTGCGTGCTCTTTACCACATTCAGCCAGTCACGGCTCGGGCCTTTGGAATTCTGGGAAGTCATGATCTCCACCCGGTCGCCGTTTTTGATCACGTAATCAATGTTCACAAGCTTGCCGTTGACTCTCGCGCCAACCATCTTATTTCCCACCGCACTGTGCACGCTGTAGGCAAAATCAATCGGTGTAGAACCCGCCGGCAGGCTCTTCACATCTCCGGTAGGCGTAAAGCAATATACGTTGTCGGCAAAAAGGTTTAAGTCGTTCTTTAAGAGATTCATAAACTCCTTATTGTCCGACATATCCTGCTGCCACTCCAAAATCTGGCGCAGCCATACCAGCTTTTCCTCCTCCTGTGTCTCCACCTTCTTACCGTCGGAGGCCTCCTTGTATTTCCAGTGCGCCGCGATACCGTACTCCGCCGCCTTGTGCATCTCATAAGTGCGGATCTGTATCTCAAAAGGCTGCCCGCTTGCACCGATCAGCGTGGTATGAAGAGACTGATACATATTTGACTTCGGCATGGCGATGTAGTCCTTGAAACGGCCGGGAATCGGCTTATACATCTCATGGATCACACCCAACGCAGCATAACAGTCCTTCACCGTATCCACGATAATACGCACCGCAAACAGATCATAAATCTGGTCGATGGACTTATTCTGGTTTTTCATCTTCTTATAAATACTGAAAAAATGCTTGATACGGCCATCTATCTGCGCCTTGATACCCGCATGTTTGATATGCTCGCTGACCTCATCCACAATCATCTGAATGTATCGCTCCCGCTCGCCCTTCCTGACGGCAATCTTATCCACCAGATCATAGTAGGCTTCCGGCTGCAAATATTTTAATGACAAATCGTCCAGTTCCACCTTTATCTTTGATATGCCTAAACGCTGGGCGATGGGAGAATAAATATCCAGTGTCTCCCTTGCAATCTCCTGCTGTTTTTCAGGCCGCATATGCTGTAAAGTACGCATATTGTGCAGACGATCCGCCAGCTTTATCAAAATCACACGGATATCCTTAGCCATGGCAAGAAACATCTTCCGCAGATTTTCCGCCTGTCTCTCCAGTTTTTCCTCATTTCTGTCCTGATTTCCATGTTCTCCATGAAAATTCAGCTTATCTAACTTTGTGACGCCGTCCACCAGAAGAGCCACGTCCTCCCCGAACTGCTCCCTGATCTCCTCATCCGTCATAACCGTATCTTCCACCACGTCATGCAAAAGCCCGGCAACGATCGTTTCCTTATCCAGCTCCAAATCCGCAAGGATAATCGCCACACACAGCGGATGAATGATATAGGGTTCTCCGGATTTACGCGCCTGCCCCTTGTGGGCGTCCGACGCAATCCGATATGCTTTTTCAATCAGACTGATGTCTGTCGAAGGGTGGTATTTGCGCACACGGACAATAAGCTCGTCGTAAAGCTGCTCCGGAGCCTGAAATTCTTCAATTGATTCAATTCTGCCGTCGTCAAAGACCAGCTCTGTCTTTTCTTCTGTCGCCATATAACCACCAATGCCTTTAGGATTACATAATAACCATTTTAAGCTATTATAATATTATTTGCACGGCAAGTCAAAATAATTTACAAATTGATGTGGTACTCTTTTATAAAAGCAGAAAAACAGTATCCTGAATTTTACGCCTCATATAAACTGATAAACATCAAAAACCATCGAAAATACAGTGACAATCTCACCCTGAATGTGGTAGACTTATCTCATATAGAATTGGCCGCAGAAGAAGATAGAGAATATCAGAATGAAACGTCTAAGTCTATGTTTTGAATAAAAGAACCATCTGTCAAAGAGGATACGATAAAATGATACGGCTCGCAACGCTTAACGATGCCTCCAGAATCGCAGAAATACTGGTATTCACCAAACGCATGAACTACAGAAGAATTTTTCAGGATGATAAAGTGTCTTTCGGGGAAATACAGGTTTATCCACTGGCAAAGGAATATATTGAAAATCCGGATAAACTGAAACACATTTGGGTTTACGACGATATATTCGTCAAAGGCATGATACATATCGACGATGATACAATTGCCGAACTGTATGTAGATTCCTTCTTTGAAAATCAGGGCATTGGAGGGAAACTGATTCAATTTGCCACCGAACAGATGAATTGCCGCCGCCTGTGGGTTCTTGAAAAAAACACAGATGCCAGACGCTTCTATGAAAAACACGGATTTATGCTGACAGGAGAAAAGCGGTTGGAAGAAGGCACGACAGAATATATTGTGGAGATGATGAGGTAACGGCGCTGTCGCGCTCTGCACGACGGCGCCGCCACTCAAAAAGAGCATAACCACTCAAGCAAACTTGGGGTTATGCTCTTTCTTTATCTGTATTAAACTCGCAAAGCCGCGCTGTCGCGCTCTACGTCCGTCTACGACGACCCTTTGCGCCTTACATCATTCCCATTCCACCGCCGCCTGCGGGCATAGCGGGTTCGGGCTCTTTGATATTGGCAACCACAGACTCCGTGGTGAGCAGGGTGCTTGCAACACTGGTTGCATTCTGCAGTGCGCTTCTGGTCACCTTTGCAGGATCGAGAATGCCTGCCTTCACCATATCCACATACTCCTCGGTCAGTGCATCAAAACCTACACCCTCCTTGGACTCTCTTACCTTGTTGATGATAACAGAGCCCTCAAGGCCTGCATTTGCAACGATATGATACAAAGGCGCTTCCAGAGCCTTCAGGACGATCTGTGCACCGGTCTTCTCGTCGCCATCCAGTTTCTCTGCCATCTTCTCCACTTCTTTCGCCGCATGAATGTACGCAGAACCGCCACCGGAAATGATACCTTCTTCCACAGCCGCTCTGGTCGCGGCAAGCGCATCCTCCAGACGAAGTTTCGCCTCTTTCATCTCGGTCTCGGTAGCCGCGCCCACACGGATCACCGCCACACCGCCTGCCAGCTTCGCAAGACGCTCCTGCAACTTCTCTCTGTCGAAATCGGAAGTTGTCTCCTCAATCTGCTTCCTGATCTGGCTGATTCTGGCCTCGATTTCAGCCTTTTCGCCCTCACCGTCAACAATAACCGTGTTCTCCTTCTGTACCTTTACGGACTTCGCACGGCCAAGCTGATCAAGTGTCGCATCCTTAAGCTCTAATCCAAGCTCGGAACTGATAACCTGACCGCCTGTCAGAATTGCGATATCCTGCAGCATGTCTTTTCTTCTATCGCCGTAACCGGGAGCCTTGACAGCCACCACGTTGAAGGTGCCGCGCAGCTTATTCACAATCAGGGTTGTGAGAGCCTCGCCTTCCACATCCTCAGCAATGATAAGCAGTTTCGCGCCGGACTGTACGATCTGCTCAAGCAAAGGCAATATCTCCTGAATATTTGAAATCTTCTTGTCAGTGATCAGAATGTAGGGATTATCCAGAACCGCTTCCATCTTATCCATGTCTGTTGCCATGTAAGCGGAGATATAACCTCTGTCAAACTGCATACCTTCCACCAGATCCAGCTCCGTGAGCATAGTCTTGCTCTCCTCGATAGTGATAACGCCGTCGCCGGAAACCTTCTCCATGGCGTCCGCTACCAACTGTCCAACCTCGTCGTCACCGGAAGAAACCGCGGCTACTCTCGCGATATGCTCTTTGCCGTTTACCTTGGAGCTCATCTTTGCGATCGCGTCCACTGCTGTCTCCGTTGCTTTCTTCATACCCTTTCTCAAAATAATCGGGTTCGCGCCTGCTGCCAGGTTCTTGATTCCCGCATTCACCATCGCCTGTGCAAGAACTGTCGCTGTGGTGGTACCGTCACCTGCCACGTCGTTTGTCTTGGTTGCCACTTCTTTTACGAGCTGTGCCCCCATGTTTTCAAAAGGATCTTCAAGTTCGATCTCCTTCGCGATGGTAACACCGTCGTTCGTGATAAGCGGTGCACCATAAGATTTATCTAAAACGACGTTTCTTCCTTTCGGACCGAGTGTCACTCTTACGGTATCCGCCAACTGGTTTACACCTGATTCCAAAGCCGCTCTGGCTTCTGCTCCATACTTAATTTCCTTTGCCATGATTGATGTCCTCCTGCTATTTATATTGATTTCCTGTTTAGTCGGCAACTATTGCCAGAATATCGTTCTGTCTCACGATAATGTACTCATCCTCGTCGAGCTTTACCTCTGTGCCTGAATACTTGGAGAAGATGACCTGATCGCCAACCTTCACTTCCATCTTAACCTCTTTGCCATCCACAACGCCGCCGGGGCCTACTGCGATCACTTCCGCCTGCTGCGGTTTCTCCTTGCCCTGTCCCGGTAAAACAATGCCGGACTTTGTGGTCTCCTCCGCTACCAGCTGCTTTAATACAACTCTGTCGCCAAGTGGTGTTAACTTCATGATGATTGCCTCCTTCTTAAACTATGTTATGCATATCTGTTCTCTTCTATTTTGTTAGCACTCACCTTCCATGAGTGCTAACGCTAGAACATATATTATCTTCATATGCGGGTCTTTGCAAATGGTTCTATTCCCGTATATTTTATTTATCCTCTCATTTTCTCTCATTTTCTTTTATTATCTCACAATTTCTCGTCTTTAACCAAAAATAGGGATTTAATACTTATTTTAGAATTAAGAATGAAGCCCATGTTCCAGCCGTTCTCTGTACCCCGGTGCGTTCTTCACCTCAAACTTATTGTTGAACATCTCGTACTCTGCATCGTCGAGCTTATCCTCCAGCTTCTCCTCCACATTCGTCTTATAGACGATGCCACAGGCCACCGAAGGCGCCAGAATCTTATCCTCAAAAGCCAGACATGCCTGCTTAACACGATCGCAGTAACTTTCAGCCTCCCCGTCATCCGCCATGGGAATGAGCACGATAAAGACATCTCCGTCCACACGGCCGATGATATAGTCCGGCTTCTTCTCCTGCTTTAAAATCCCAGCAACGGTCTTGATCAGCCGGTCGCTCTCCTCGTCGCCAAAATGATCATTTACAAATTTCCAGTCGTTAATATTCACGTTTATGACAGCCACAGGCGCCACTTCCGCCCGGTCTATCACCTTCATGCGCTCCTCAAAATACAGCTTGTGGTACACACCGGTGAGCACATCCTCATTCTCCCCTTTCGCCGTCTGCACATGCTGCACATTCAGTTTTTGCTCCAGTTCATCCGCGTAAACCGCAGTCTCCGTATGAAGATAAGTCTCCTCGCCCCATCGTGAAAGCATGTTGGCAAATCCGTCCAGCATCTTTTCCACTGCTTCTCTCTTCTCGGGAGAAACCTTCTGCGTATCCGCATACAAATGCGCTATGGTTCTGCCGTAAACCCTGACTTTACGTCCGGGGTCGCCCACCACATCCGGCCTGAAACCTGCGAATCCGCCGACCGATATAATCTTTTCCCCGTGACGCTCCGTGAGCAAAACTGTCGCATCCGTCACCGCGCAGAGCGACTTACAGTATTCTGTCAGCGTATCAAGCGCATACAGGTTATTCATCTCATAGCTTCTGATATTCTCCTTAATCCTCTGTTCAAACGGAACTGCTTTATAATCCATCTCACCACATTCTCCTGTCTATGCTTTTTATTCTGATACTTTACCGAAAGCGCAATCCCCATAGTTCTATTCTAACAAATAAAAACACGCTTGTGAAGTTGGTTTCACTTTTAATTCCATTTCACCACAACAACCTGATCTACCATCTGCACATACCCTTCCTGCGGATAGGATGGCATCTGCGCAGTCTCCGGTTTTTCCTCCGTCATCCCGTCAAAAACAACATTTACTTTTCGAAGCATCACATGGTCGAAATAGGGCTGATAAGTCTCCTTGTAAGTTATGGCCGCGGTTTTATTACAGCCGGAGACACCTTTCACCCGATCCGTCCCCGGAATCTCCTGCAATACCTCCGATATATCCCCCACAAAGGTGACCGCCGTCTCGCCCGGCACATAATCTTCCGTCTGCTCTACCAGCGCCATAACCTCCGTCATCAGGGAAAGCGTTGCCTTACTCTCCACTTCCTTCTTCACATACACCGCATTGTCCGTCTGTATATAGGAAAAGACGATCAGGAATAGCAAAACCACAGTTACACCGTATCCCTTCCTGTCAGATATCTTTTCCCCGGATGTCCATTTCCACAAAAGAAGCGGTATCAGATACAACAGCCAGACCGCATATGTCATCAAATCATGGACATGCGGGTTTAACAGCCGCATCATATAGGCCGCAAAGGGCAGAACCGCGGTCAAAAGCACAAGTAACAGCCATTCCCCTTTTTGAAGTACAGCTCTTTTCTGCCTCACCAGGCGCACAGCAAGATAAACGCACACACAGCCAATCAATAGATTGACAGCCCACACCGCCTGATAGGGATAAATGTTTTCATCCTTTGCAAAGAAGTGCGTCGCCGCTTCCTTTAAACAGGCAGCGAGCCTCCTAAGCACCGGTTCCTGATTGTCCCACAGGTTCGTCAGGCTGTCATACTCGCCCTCCGCAAGCGGTGTTTCCGCCATACCGCAGACCAGCTTCATCAGAAAATAATAGACAATTCCGCCCGCCGCTATCATGCCCACGCCCGCGCAGCCATCCTGAAATACCTTCACGGCACCGTCCTTTTTGATCAGGTTCTGCATGGACAGCAAAATAATCAACACCACCGTCACTGCAAGATAGCACTGATAGATGGAGAGGGACATAACAACCGCTATCGCGCCAAATACCAGGCTTCTGATGCGGCGTTGTCCCACATAAAGATACCAGCAGTAAACGCCCGCCGTAGCAAGCAGCAGAGCAAACATGTCCGCCGCAAGCCACGGCGTATAGGCTGCCGCTATGGCAGTCACGGAAATATTGACCGTCATGATTCCGGCCGTCAGTAAAATTTCTGTTCTCCCGCATAAGTCAAACAGTTTGCAGACCAAAAACACGGCGATCCCCAGCCAGAAAAAAGCTGTCACTCCCAAACTCCACGGCATCAGCAGTCCCGAAGCCGTCATTTCCCTGTACAAAGGCTCCAGGATTCTCCCCAGCCCGATCTGATGCTGGTGCGCTGCAAGCGCATCATAAAAGTCAAACACAGCGTCATGAGAAACGCTGATATTTACAAGCACAAAGCCATGGGCAAAAAAACCCATCAAAAATGTGTATAACAGACTCCTTTTCACAAGAAGGCTGTCCTCCATTTGCCCCACCCTAATCCTGGCTTCCGCCATCTTGCTCATATCATTTCATTCCTCCTCAATTTCATTTATGAATAATCATAACATATCAGACCGTTTTTGTAACTTACTCTTTTACCGTGGTCTCACGGACACGCTGGCGGACCTTCAAAACCATGGAAGGCGCCACCGATAACTCATCAACGCCCATCCGCAGAAATTCTCCTGTCAGTTCTACGTCAGCCCCCAGCTCGCCACAAATTCCCACCCATTTACCGGCTGCATGGGCATTGTCTGTCACCATTTTAATCATACGCAGAATCGCCTTGTGATGCGGATTATAATACGCATCCATTCTCTCGCTGCGGCGGTCAACCGCCAGCGTATACTGTGTCAGATCATTCGTTCCAATGCTAAAGAAATCTACAACCTGCGCCAGATCATCGCTGATCATAACCGCCGCGGGCGTCTCGATCATAATTCCCTGTTCCGGCTTTCGGTACGGAATCCCCTTTTCCCTTAATTCGCTGCATACCTCATCCACAACTGCATAAATCCGCTCTACCTCCTCAACCGATGTGATCATCGGATACATGACAGCAAGATTGCCATACACCGCCGCCCGAAGCAGCGCGCGAAGCTGCGTTTTAAAAATATCCGGCCTGTCTAAGCAGATGCGGATTGCCCGGTATCCCAACGCCGGATTTTCCTCTTTTCCAAGATTAAAATAATCCGCCTGTTTATCTGCGCCGATATCCAGCGTACGGATAACGACTTTCTTTTCCGCCATATTCTGCAGCACCTGACGATAGACATGAAACTGCTCCTCTTCCGAAGGGAAATCGCTGCGCTCCAGATATAAAAATTCGCTTCGGAATAATCCGATTCCCCCGGCGTCATTTTCCAGCACATCTTCCACATCCGCCACGCTTCCGATGTTCGCATAAATAGCGATCGTCCTGCCGTCCAGGGTACGGTTTTCCCTGCCTTTTAACATCTGCAGCAATTTCTTCTTTTCCTGCTCCTCTTCTATTATCTTTTCCACCCTGCCCCGTTCTTCCTCTGTCGGCTCAAAAGTCACTTCCGATTGAAATCCATCCACCACTGTTATCATCCCGGAACACAGTTCCTCCAAATCTAAGGGCACACCGATCAGCGCAGGAATGTTCATCATCCGTGCCAGAATTGCCGTATGGGAATCAACAGACCCGCGTACAGTCACGATGGCCAGTATTTTAGATTTATCCATCTGCATCATCTCACCCGGCGACAGATCATCCGCCACAATAACGACAGGATCCGCCGAAGCAGAACCCACATCCTGACTGCCGCCCAGACTGCGGATCAACCGGTTGGAAATATCCTTTACATCCGCCGCCCTCGCCTTCATATATTCATCATCCATATGGGAAAACATCTCCGAAAAATGATCTCCGGTAACTGCCACCGCATACTCTGCATTAACCATCTCATGACGAATGATATTGTGAATAGAATCCAGATAATCTTTGTCCTCCAGCATCATCTGATATCCTTCAAAAATTTCGGCGCTCGCCTTCCCCACTTCCCTCACCGCTTTGTCATAAAGTTTCCGCATCTGCCCCTGCAGCACCTCCGCCGCCTCCGATACCCTTGCAATCTCGGCTTCCGCATCCGCAATTTCATAACGCTTTACCGAATCGACATTCTTTTTCATCACAAGCGCCGGCCCCGTTGCAATTCCTCTATAAACCGTCTTTCCTTTATACTTCTTCATCCATTTTCCTCCTGTCTTGATTATAACGCAACTTCCGGCCAAGCGCCATTGTTCCTTCTGACATACCTAAAAAAACACCCCAATCCTGTGAACTCTATGGATTGGAGTGTCTCTTTCCCTGTCGTTATCTTTCTGTTTTACCGCTTACGCATTCACAATCTTGCCAAAGTCAGGCTTAAGTGCCGCGCCGCCGATCAGACCGCCGTCGATATCGGGCTTTGCCAGCAATTCCGCCGCATTGGAAGCATTCATGGAGCCGCCGTACTGGATACGCACAGCTTCCGCAGTCGCCGCGTCATACATCTCAGCGATGCAGTCGCGGATACCTTTACATACCTCCTGCGCCTGATCGGAAGTAGCCGTCTTACCGGTTCCGATAGCCCAGATGGGTTCGTATGCGATTACCATACCTTTTACCTGATCCGCTGTCACGCCTGCCAGATCGGACTTGATCTGTAATCTGATCCAGTCCATGGTCACGTTCATCTCTCTCTGCTCTAAGGACTCGCCGCAGCAAAGAATCGGCACAAGTCCGGCCTCTAACGCCTTAAGCACCTTCTTGTTCAGGAAAGCATCGTCCTCCTTGAAGTACTCTCTTCTCTCAGAGTGGCCGATGATCACATATTCAACGCCCGCATCCTTTAACATGGGCGCAGAGATTTCACCCGTATATGCGCCTTTGTCCTCAATGTAGAAGTTCTCAGCGCCTACGTGTACGTTAGTACCCTTTACAGCTTCCGCCACGGGTACAATGTCAATAGCCGGTACGCAGTAAACCACGTCAACCGCATCGTTCACTACCAGATCCTTTAATGTCGCGCAGAGCGCTACAGCCTCGCTGGGAGTCATATTCATCTTCCAGTTGCCGGCGATAATTCTTTTCCTTGCCATGATTCTATTCTCCTTATATCTTTTATAATTTCAGACGCAGAACCTCGAAATTGCTTCGCAATTCCTCGGGTGCGTTGCACCCTCAAACGACCGAATCCGAAAGAGGCTTGGTGCAAGCACAGCCTCTTTCTTCTCCGGTCATTCTCGCTCTGCTCATCGCATCACTTGTCATCTGCTGCCTACTACGTGGCGTAATGGCAGTTTCTACACATTGAACGGCTTATTTATCATCTGCTGCCATTACGCCGGGAAGCTCTTTACCCTCAAGGAACTCCAGGGAAGCGCCGCCGCCTGTAGAAATATGGGACATCTTGTCTGCGAAACCGAGCTGGTTACAAGCTGCTGCGGAATCACCGCCGCCGATGATGGTGGTTGCGTCTGTCTCAGCCAGTGCCTTTGCAACCGCAATCGTACCCTTTGCCAGTGTCGGATTCTCAAACACGCCCATAGGCCCGTTCCAGACAACCGTCTTAGCCGTCTTCACTGCATTTGCAAACTGCTCCTGCGTCTTAGGCCCGATATCGAGACCCTCCTTGTCCGCAGGAATCTTGTCGGAATCAACATATGTCACTTCAACGGGAGCGTCGATGGGGTTCGGGAAACCGGAAGCAACGCCGGTATCAATAGGAAGCAGTAACTGCTTGCCAAGCTTCTCCGCCTTAGCCATCATCTCTTTACAATAGTCAAGTTTCTCGTCGTCAACCAGGGAGTTACCGATCTCATAACCCTTAGCCTTCAGGAATGTGAACGCCATACCGCCGCCGATAATCAGCGTGTCGCACTTCTCAAGCAGATTGTTAATTACGTTCAGCTTATCGGCAACCTTCGCGCCGCCAAGGATAGCCACGAAAGGTCTCACGGGATTCTCCACCGCATTGCCAAGGAAATTGATCTCCTTCTGCATCAGATAACCAACCGCGTTCTCGCCGCCCTTCTGGCTGATATACTTGGTCACAACAGCAACAGAGGCGTGCGCTCTGTGAGCAGAACCAAAAGCATCGCACACATAAACGTCAGCCAGGTCAGCCAGCTCCTTCGCAAAGTTCTCGCCAGCTTCTGTGGGCTTCGTCTCCTCTTTACCGCGGAAACGGGTATTCTGCAGAAGAACAACGTCGCCTTCCTTCATGTCAGCCACCGCTTTGGTAGCCGCATCGCCGGTCACATTATAGTCGGACACGAAATTAACGGGCTTGCCGAGTTTCTCAGAAAGTCTCTCGGCTACAGGCGCAAGGGACTCGCCCTCATTAGGACCGTTCTTTACCTTGCCGAGGTGGGAACAAAGGATTACCTTGCCGCCGTCGGCAAGCAGTTTCTTGATCGTAGGAAGCGCAGCCACGATACGGGTCTCGTCCGTGATTTTACCCTCCTTCAAAGGTACGTTAAAGTCACATCTCACAAGGACGCGCTTGCCTTTCACATTGATGTCATCTACCGATTTCTTATTCAATGCCATTTGTAATTCCTCCTGTTATATATTTTTTATTTCGGGCAGGAAAGATATCTTTCCTATAAAAGAAGCCCGGCCCAGCGGCCGAGCCTCTTTGTCTCTCTTTATTCGTTCCAATTCTTTTCGATTTATGCAAGCTCTGAGAAGTACTTGATGGTACGAACCATCTGAGAAGTATAGCTGTTCTCGTTATCATACCAGGAAACAACCTGTACCAGATTGTCTGCGCCTACCATGGTCTGGGTCGCATCAAAGATGGAACCATAGGTGCTGCCTACGATATCGGAAGAAACGATCTCATCCTCGTTGTAACCGAAGGACTCGTTGGAAGCTGCCTTCATAGCTGCATTGATCTCTTCCTTGGTAACGGACTTCTCAACGGTTGCAACCAGAATCGTGGTAGAACCGGTAGGGGTAGGAACACGCTGTGCAGAACCGATCAGCTTGCCGTTCAGCTCAGGGATAACAAGGCCGATAGCCTTTGCTGCGCCTGTGCTGTTGGGAACGATGTTCACTGCACCTGCGCGGGATCTTCTCAGGTCACCCTTTCTCTGGGGGCCGTCAAGGATCATCTGGTCACCTGTGTAAGCATGGATGGTGCTCATGATACCGGACTTGATGGTTGCCAGATCGTTTAACGCCTTAGCCATGGGAGCCAGGCAGTTTGTTGTGCAGGAAGCTGCGGAAATGATGGTATCCGAAGGCTTCAATGTCTTGTGGTTTACATTGTATACGATAGTAGGAAGATCGTTTCCTGCGGGAGCAGAGATAACAACCTTTCTAGCGCCTGCATTGATATGGGCCTGAGCCTTCTCTTTGCTGGTATAGAAGCCGGAGCACTCCAGAACAACGTCAACCTTGAGTTCACCCCAAGGGCAGTTGTTTGCATCGGGCTCTTTGTAGATCTTTAATGTCTTTCCGTCAACCGTGATGGAATCCTCGCCTGCGGATACGGTATCTGCCAGAGCGTATTTACCCTGGGAAGAATCGTACTTTAACAGATGCGCAAGCATCTTGGGGCTTGTCAGATCGTTGATCGCTACAACCTCATAACCTGCTGCTCCAAACATCTGTCTGAATGCCAGACGACCGATACGGCCAAAACCATTGATTGCTACTCTTACTGCCATTTTTTGTTCCTCCTAAAATATTGATTTTTTATAGCTTTACTATATAATTTTGCCAATCATATCTGGATAAGATTGACAAAATTTTGTCAACGATTTCATTTTACCCAATTTGTCCCAAAAATTCAAGACGTAAATCAAAAATAATTGGGAAATAATCGCAAAAAATTTTAATAACAATCCCGCAAATCATAAAATTTCACCGACGGCTCATCTCCAAAGGAAGTGATGTTTCCATAAAACGTTACCGAAAAGCCGCTGCCGTCCTCCCCGACGGTCAGATCCGCACCCCGATCCTGCAGGAAATAGTAAGCATTTCCCACGGTTATCATGCGGACATACATCGGCATACTGATATTTTCGAAGCTATAATATCCTGACAGCCCGTCATATATCGGTATAAATAATTTACAGAGCATTTCTCCTGTGTCAGGGTCGTGCACCTCATGCCACTCCCCGTCATCATCCTCCCACTCTCCGCTTATTTTCTCGTACGCCGCACCCCATTCCCGGTACTGTTCTGTCGTAATATTCCAGGATTCATACTGAAACATGTAAGTCATATACGCTTCCCGAAGCGCTTCTGAAAGTTCTTCTGCCTCGACGGTCCTGAGATCATATACCTGCCTGTCCGCAAACGGAAATTCCGGCACACCGCCCTGCAAAAGGATTTCCGGAAACAGCACATCTTCCGTACAGACAGCCACCTCCGATATCGTCTGCAGCTCCTCCTGCTCCCGGAACATCTTCTCCGCTCTCTCACAGAAAGCGTCCACTTCCCCGATGTCCGAATAGAAAAGCGCAGCGTACTCTGTGATTTCCGGGTTTACGTAAGTACCTTCCGTATAAGTCACCAGGCCGCCCTCCAGACCGTACTGCGCGGCGTAATACTCAAACAGTAACTGGCTGTAATCTTCTTTCACCAGATAGGCTCTCTTTCCTTCCACATATCCATATTCCACCTTTGCCGTAACCTCCAGATCCGGATGTGCCGAAGAGTGCAATGTATAGACGATGCTGCCGTCGTCTTCCTTATCGATCCGCTCCGGCTCAGAAAACGCTGTCTCCGGATATTGGTCTGCCATATAGTCAATCAGAAAAAGGCGCCCGTTCTCCCGCTGTCTGTGAATCGTCACGGGAATCAGAACGCAGATGATCGCAACCGCCACCGCAGCAATTCCTATGAAAATGCGGATGAATTTATCATTTCTCGCCCATTTCTGTTCATACTGTATATTTTTCTGATGTTTTTCATATGCCGGATACAGGCTTCTATAGAGCCGCTGCTGATCCCCTTGATAGACCGTTTCCTCGCCTTCCTGAAAACCATAAGCTTCCCAGAAGAGCCATTTTATCTCATTTATTCCCAAAAGACATTTATCGTCGATCTCGTCCGCCAGCGCCTCCAGCACCTGCGAATGATAACGGATGTCCTGAAATTCTTCTGAGGACAGATATTCTTTCCACCAGTCCATCGACTCCTGATTGTGGTAAGGGCTTCGAAACTCTTTCCAGTATTTTAAAAACACATCGACCTGTCTTCTGTTTTTTTCCTGTCTCTCCTCAAAGTAAGCCCGCAGGTTTCCCTGCTCGGTGTCCTCTTCCTGCGCGTCCTCTTCCTCTGCCTTTTCACCGGCGCGCCCCGCCATTCCTCCATCCGCACCTTCATCAACGTGCCGGGCGGCGTCCTCATCGGTATTTCCCACAGCACCCTGCTCCGCGTTGGGAAGCGGTATCTCTCTGCCGTCAGACCCGTTAGCTTTCGAAATATAATCCGCATACCCAAGCGCCGCCTGATATGCCTCATGAAGCCGTTTAAACTCCTCCGGCTTCTCCTCCGGGTGAATTTCTTTGGTTTTCTCCGCATAGGCTTTTTTGATCCGCCTCTTGTCCGTAGTGGGCTCTATGCCCAATATTTCCCAGATATTCATCCATAAATCTTCTTTCTCTTCTGTTCTTTCCTCACACTCGTTTCCGTCACTCCTCCAGACGGTCAAAGACCTCCTCCGCCTCTTTCAGACACCTGGCAATCAACTGATCGTTCCGGCTTGCGACAGCCTGCTGGATCTTCTGCATCATAATGGTAACCTGCTGCCTCCTTGCACCGAGCGTCTGGGAAAACAGCCGCTCCCCTCTCGCCATCACCATTTTCGTCCGGATGCCGCCGCAGGGCATCAGCTTATACGCCCGCAGTTCCTCAAGGCGGCGTTCTATTTCTTCCTCCGACAGCCGCAGGTTTTCACTGGTCAGCACTTTCCTTTTTGTCTGCTCCTGTCCGGGATTTGTGCAGTCCGTGACCTCCACTTCCAAAATGCCGTTGATGTCGTATGTAAAGCACACTCTAAGACGGGTCTGTCCCTTTTTGACCGGCTTTATATCCATCTCGATAGCGCCCAGACGCAGATTGTCATTACAGTAAAACGCCTCTCCCTGATAGATGCCTACGACTATTTTTGTCTGATTGTCACAGGCATTCGTATACCAGTCCGTCTTTGAACAGGGAAGTACGCTGTTTCTTTCTATCACCGCAGACATAATCGGATTATCATCATCCACATAATTTACCACATTAGTGCCAAGCGTAAAGGGACAGATATCCGTCAAAACCAGATCTTTGATATCCTGCTTCCGCTCCTTGATTCCCGCATAGATGCCCACTCCCATGGCAACCACCTCGTCCGGGGAAGCCACCATGCCCGGTTTCCTTTTCAACTGTGTCTGCAGATAAAGAGAGACCACCGGCATTTTGGAGGATCCGCCCACCAGAACAATCTCATCCATCTCCTCGATAGAACGGGCGCTGTCGCGCAGAGCGGTCTCGACCACATTACTAATCCGGTCAAACAGGTTCTGGGAAAGTCCCGCAAGCAGAAGATTACTCAGGGGCATCTTTTTCCCCTCCGCCTCCCACACAAGTTCTGTCTCATCCTGTCTTGTCAGCTCCCGTTTGCACTTCTCGGACAACCGCAGAAGCGTTGCTTTCCTCTGCTGTTCCAAGCTGTCATAATCCATCTGGTGATGGGCGCAGAAACTGCGGGCGATGACCTCGTCAAAATCATCGCCTCCCAGACGGTTATCACCGCTGACGGCAACGATCTCTATCACATTGTCAAAATAATCTACCACCGACACATCTAACGTTCCGCCCCCGAAGTCAAACACCAGATAGCTTCCCTCTTCCTCTCCGCTGATCCGGCTGGCAGTCAGGGCGGCGGCGGAAGGTTCGTTGACAAGCCGTTCCACATGGATTCCTGCCAGCCTGCCGGCCTCCTTGGTGGCATATCTCTGATTGTCATTGAAATAGGCGGGAACACTGATCACCGCCTCCGTCACCTCTTCTCCCAGGAACCGCTCCGCATCCTCCTTTAACTGACGCAGGACGAAGGAGGAAAGTTCCTGCGGCGTAAACGGATTTCCCGCCAGTGTAAACACTTTGTCAGTCCCCATATACCGTTTAAAGGAGGCCGCCGAAGCCTCCGGATGCGAGACCAGCCTCTCCTTTGCCACGGCTCCCACGCAGATCTCACCGTTTTCGTCCACGCTGACAACGCTGGGCGTCAGTTTTTCCCCTAAAGAATTGGGAATCAAAACCGCCCTGCCGTCCTGACAGACACATGCCAGGCTGTTTGTCGTTCCCAGATCAATTCCGATGACCGCCATGATAAGCCTCCTTCTTTACCGTACCTCTTCTCCGTAATCTGCATCCATTATACACCCGGCAAAATCTATAAGTCAAAAAATACTGCCGCAGGATATCCGATACAGGCAAAGCCCCTCAGGGGGGGGGGAATAAAAGATTGTATTTTCTCCCTGCATCCACTATACTGATAATGACAAAATCAGGTATGCAAAGCAAAGGAGTTTCCCATGCCAATCACAGCCGACTTTCATCTGCACTCCTCCTTTTCGGGGGATTCCGACACACCCATGGAAGACATGATCCTCAGAGGCATCAAACTGGGGCTTACCGAAATGTGCTTTACGGAGCATAACGACTTCGACTATCCCGTCTCGGCCTCAGAGCCGGAAGGATTTTTTGAGTTGAACCCGGATGCCTATCTCTATGACTTTCTGAAACTCCGGGAAAAATATGCGGATCGGATTCATCTGTGCTTCGGCGTGGAACTTGGTTTGCAGCCCCATCTGACACGCAAAAACGCGGCCTTTGCAAAAGCCCACGATTACGATTTTGTGATCGGCTCCTCCCACCTTTGTAACGGAAAAGACCCCTATTATCCGTCCTTCTATGAGGGGCGGACACAGGAAGAAGCCTACCGGGCGTATTTTGAATCCATTCTGGAAAATTTGAAGTCATTCAGCAATTTCGATATCTACGGCCATCTGGACTATGTGGTGCGCTACGGCCCACAGAAAGATGCAGGTTATTCCTATGAGATGTACCGCGGGATTATCGATAAAATTCTGACCAGACTGATTGACATGGAGAAGGGCATCGAAGTAAACACTGCCGGACTGGCAAAGGGACTTCGGGAACCCCACCCCTGTGCCGGTATTCTGAAACGCTACCGGGAACTTGGCGGCGAAATCGTCACCACGGGAAGCGATGCCCATACGCCGGAGCAGATTGCCCACGCCTTTGACCGGGCCTGTGATATCCTAAAAGAATGCGGATTCCGCTATTATGCCACCTATGAAAAAAGAATGCCCGCCTTTCATAAATTATGACGAACAAATGATACCACCGCCCAGCACATACCCATCCTCATAAAACACCACCGCCTGTCCCGGCGTGATGGCGCGGACGGGCGTTTGAAACATACAGTGGATCTGATCTTCCCCCGTTTTCTCAATCACACATTTCTCGCCCGCGTGGGCGTAACGGATCTTGGCAAGCACCTCTCTGGATCCCCGTAAATCTTCCATCCCCATGTAATTGATCTGGTTACAGACAAGGGAAGTCCCGAACACTTCCTCCGCCCCGCCAATCACTACCTCGTCCGTATCTGGCCTTATTTGCGTCACAAACACGGGATGCCCCATGGACAGGTTCAGGCCCTTGCGCTGTCCCACCGTATAGTGCGTAATCCCCAGATGCCGTCCCAGCACCTCGCCATCTTTTGTCACAAAGCATCCGGGCTTCGGCACGCGTTCTCCCGCCTCCCTGTCGATAAAAGCGGCGTAATCGTTGTCGGGGATAAAGCAGATTTCCTGACTGTCCGGCTTATGGGCAACGGGCAGTCCTGCCTCCTCCGCAATCTGTCTGATTTCCTCCTTCGTATAATCCCCCACTGGCATCAACGTGTGTGCAAGCTGTTCCTGGGTCAGGCTGTACAGCGCATAAGTCTGGTCTTTTTTCGCCGTGGCTGCATTTTTTATGGCATATCTGCCATTTGCAAGCCTGGCAATCCCGGCGTAATGGCCAGTGGCGATATAATCCGCCCCGATCTCCAGACTCCGTTGCAGCATGGACTCCCATTTCACATAGCGGTTACAGGCGATACAGGGATTTGGCGTCCTGCCCGCCAGATACTCCGCCACAAAATAATCCATCACCTTTTCCCGAAATTCCCGCCGGAAGTTCATCACATAATGGGGAATGTCCAGTATCTGCGCCACACGCCTGGCATCCTCCACCGCGCTGAAACCACAGCATCCTCCCTGCTCGGCTGCCAAAGACGGGCTCTCCTCCTGCCAGATCTGCATGGTGACTCCCACCACGTCATATCCCTGTCTCTTTAATAAGAGGGCCGCCACGGAGGAATCCACGCCTCCCGACATCCCCACTACTACTTTTTCTCTCATTCCAATCTCCATTCCGGAGCATTTCTGTTCGCGACGCTTCTTCACAAACTGCCGCAGCCTACCCCTTCTGCCAGTAATCCATATCTGGATACCGCTCATCCATCAGCGATTCCATATCATTATCGTGTGATAAACGATGGGTTTCCACAAGCTCACCCATCTCATAATAGGACAGTTCCGCCCAATAGCCTTCGTCCGACTCCCCCGACTGGTAGACCAGCTTTCTTGTACAGACGTATTCCCCGTCTACGACCTCATAGACTTCCACAACCTGATAGGATACTCCTAATTGATAGGAGTCTACCACCCTTCTGCTGTCAAATTCGAGGGAGGTAATCTGTTCCGGCAGGGAAGAAAAATACACAAAAGTTCCCGTCTCCGCCTCCCAGACGGCAGCGCGGTAATTGCCCCAGCTTCCCCCGCTTCCGCCGGAGTACCCCTCATGAATCAACAAATCCCGTTTCCCGTCAAAATTAAGGTCGACCTCCTCCACCCGGTAGGTTCCGCCGGTTCCGATACTGCTATGTACCATTTGCGTATAGGGAATGCGTAGACACTGACAGGAAATCTCCTTCCTTTCCCACTCTCCGCTCACGGCGATATAGTAGCCCACATTCGTGTAAACAATATTATCTCCCTCATAATAATAGGTATCCGGTTCGTATACCGGCTCCCCGATCTCAAAGGTGCAGCAGATCAGGCCTCCGACCCGTTCCAGACGAAGGAACCACAGATACCCCTCCTCTCTGGCCAAAGCCTCCCCTATTGCCCCTGCATATTCCTCTCCGGCAAGCGTGCAAAGAGCTTCCTGCACGCTCTTTGCACAGGCCTCCGCATTGGCAGGCTTCTTGTCCATATCCGGATAAAAAGTCGCACTGACATAAGCGCCGTCCTCCGTCATATTTTCCCAATATCCGCGCAGCACTTCCACAATCCGCCCGGCATCCGGTTCCCACTCTGTCATCTCCAAATGGATCGAACAGCCCGGGCACTCCGCCAGATCGCTTTCCAGTGTCTCACATTCCTGAAGGTCTTCCACCTTTAAAAACACTTCTCCGCCGCTGAGATCATTATAAATCTTCAGATTCGCTATCCTTGCCGATGCATCCACATAAAACAGCATCTCTTCCGGCACCTCTGCACCGTCTTCCATGCGGAAACGGCCCGTGATACGGTGTCTGTCCCCGTCGAAAACACCGCCAAAGGGCTTTTCCTTCGTTCCGATGGAAAACAGGCGGATATTTTCTACCTCCAAATCTCTCCGGAGGCGGTAAGATGCCGTCGCGGCAGGCACTCCCGGTTCTATCTCCTCCCCGTTTTCTATCATACTCTGCAGATCGTATAACTGAGATTTATAATCAATCAGATAAATGCCGCCCTTTTTGTGAAAACCACTACTCTCCAGCAGCTCTTCTTCCATGGATACGTCCCCGGCAAACTGCGCCCGTACCCCCTCCGCTACCGCCAGACTCTTTGCCATGGCGGCGGGAAAAAACACAGACAATTCCCTGTTTTCCGTAAGCAGGGCTCGGTTTTCCGTAAGCAGGACTCGGTTTTGCGAGGCATATCGGCCGATTTGGATAGCACACGCCAGAAACAGGCATACCGTCAATCCCAATAGCAGCGCCGTTTTTTTATTTCGTTTCACAGTGTTGCTCCTCTCCGTAAACAAATTCTATTCTCTTCCGTTTCTGCATACACATAAAGCATATCCCATGCAGAAACGGTGTTATATGACATTAAAAAAATGGACGCATCCTCTGATAACCGGAACCCTTATTCTCACCTTGACCGGGTTGGTCAGCCGCTTCATTGGCTTCTTTTACCGGGTCTTTCTCTCCAACGTTTTCGGCGCGGAGGGCATGGGCATTTACCAGCTCATCTCCCCCGTTCTGGCGCTCTCCTTCTCCCTCACGGTATCGGGAATCCAGACCGCCATCTCCAAATATGTGGCAAGTGAGACGACTACCCGCGACTACCGGAGTTCCTTTCGCACACTCTGGACGGGTTTCCTTCTTGCCATGTTCCTCTCTGCGGTCTGCGCATCCGTGATTTATCTGTACGCAGACCAGATCGCCGTAACTTTTCTGCTGGAGGAGCGGACTGCCCCGCTGCTTCGCATCATTGCCCTCTCCATTCCCATGGCCAGCGTGCACTCCTGTATCAACGGCTATTTTTACGGCATCCGGAAGACCGCTATCCCCGCCTTCTCCCAACTTGCGGAACAGGTCTGCCGCGTGGGCAGTGTCTATCTGATCTATTTCATCTGTCAGAGGCACGGCCTGACACCCACGATCAGCTTTGCCGTAGTAGGACTCGTAATCGGTGAAAGCGCCTCCATGATTGTCTCTGTGGTGGCCATTCTTTCCCGGGCCCACCATGTATTTCCCGCCGTTTCCCACCATAAAATGCCGCCGGCACATCCTGTCCCCTCCAGACATTCGCCGACTCTTTCCACCGTGTGCGCCACATACCGGCACATCTGTGGACAGCTTTTGCAGCTCGCTGTACCCTTGTCCGCCAACCGCCTGATCCTAAATCTCCTCCAGAGCGTAGAGGCAATCTATATTCCCAACCGCCTGATGGCATACGGACTGAGCAATGCCGACGCGCTTGGCGTCTACGGCGTTCTTACCGGCATGAGTCTGCCCCTCATCCTGTTTCCCTCCGCTGTCACCAACTCCATCTCCGTGCTGCTTTTGCCCATCGTCTCCGAGGCGGACGCCGGCGGCAACCACAAAGCGGTAAAACGTGCCATCCTTACCTCCATACGAAGCTGTCTGCTTCTGGGCTTCTTCTGCACCACCATGTTTCTTCTGTTCGGAAGAATGGCGGGACGCCTGCTCTACGGCTCGGAGCTTGCCGGCAGTTTCATCCTGACGCTGAGTTTTCTGTGTCCTTTCATGTACATTGCCAGCATGTTAAACAGCATACTGAACGGACTTGGCAAAACCATCCAGACCTTCCTGTTCAGCGTGGTGAGTCTCCTGCTGCGCCTTGTGTTCGTCTTTTTTGCCATCCCGCGATTCGGTATTCAGGGGTATCTCTGGGGTATGCTTGCCAGCCAAATCCTACAGACGCTGCTCTGCACCGTGTCCGCGCTCCATATTTCACGAAAAACGCATGCCACTTGCCATTCCTAAATCAATATACTATAATATAGGTGTTTTTGCCAGAAAAATCAATGATTACAGATTACAGAGGAGTAAAAGACATGTCTTTTCATTATGTAGCAAAATTACCGACACCTGACGAGATCCGCGCGCAATTTCCCATGCCGGCGCATCTGGTACAGCTCAAAAAACAGAGGGATGCCGAGATTCGGGATGTCATCACCGGTAAAAGCAATAAATTTATCGTCATTATCGGCCCCTGCTCCGCGGACAACGAGGAGGCGGTATGTGATTATGTAAACCGACTTGCACGGGTCAACGAGAAGGTAAAGGACAAGCTGATCCTGATTCCCCGTATCTACACCAACAAGCCCCGCACCACGGGAGAGGGCTACAAGGGAATTGTCAGCCAGCCTGATCCCGAAAAGAAGCCAAACTTTACAAACGGCCTGATCGCCATGCGCAAGATGCACATCCGCGCCATAGAGGAGACGGGACTGACCGCCGCCGACGAAATGCTCTACCCCGACAACTGGGGTTATGTGGAGGACATTCTCTCCTATGTGGCCATTGGCGCCCGTTCCGTGGAAGACCAGCAGCACCGCATGACGGTCAGCGGCTTTGACGTACCCGCAGGCATGAAAAACCCTACCAGCGGCACACTTTCCGTCATGTTAAACTCCATCTACGCGGCACAGCACCCTCACGATTTCACCTACAGAGGATATGAGGTCAGCACAGGGGGTAATCCTCTTGCCCACGCCGTCCTTCGCGGCTCTGTCAACAAGCACGGCAGAAGCATCCCGAACTATCACTACGAGGATTTGAATACCCTCTTTACGCTGTATCAGGAGCAGGATCTGATCAATCCCGCCTGTGTGATCGACGCGAACCACAGCAACTCCAACAAAGAGTTTGCGCAGCAGATCCGTATTGTCAAGGAAGTGATGCACAGCCGGAAGTTAAACAGCGACCTCCACAACATGGTCAAAGGCGTTATGATCGAAAGCTACATTGAGGAGGGCTGTCAGAAAATCGGCGACGGCGTCTATGGCAAGTCCATCACCGATCCCTGTCTTGGCTGGGAAGATTCCGAAAGACTGATTTACGATATTGCAGAATACGAATAAGGGAGGGCATCCGCTCTCCCTTTATACACTCATTCAATCTACCCGCGCGGATGCGCCTTCGCGTACACCTCTCTGATATGATTGTGATTCAGGTTCGCATAAATCTGCGTGGTGGAAATATCGGAATGCCCCAGCATCTCCTGCACACTTCTTAAATCCGCACCATTCTCAACCAGATGCGCCGCAAAGGAATGGCGCAACGTGTGAGGGGTGATATCCGCCTGAATATCCGCCTTCTTGGCGTAATGCTTTATTAACTTCCAAAACCCCTGCCTGCTCATGGGCTGTCCGGAACAGTTTGCAAAGAGCACATCCGACTTCTTATTTTCAAGCATCTCTTCTCTGGTGCCGTTTAAATACCGCTCCATCGCCGCCTTAGCCGCTGCGCCGAAAGGAATGATCCTCTCCTTATTGCGGTCACGGCAGAGAATAAAATTCATCTGCATGTTAACATCGGAAATGGTCAATGTAATCAGCTCTGTCACACGAATGCCCGTTGCATAGAGAAGTTCTAACATCGCTTTATCACGAATCTCCTTCGGGCTGTCCCCAGAAGGCTGATCCAGAAGGCGTACCACCTCGTCGGGCGTCATAATTTCCGGCGCCTTCTTTTCAATCTTAGGAGCCTTTAACTTATCGGAGATATCCTCCTCCACCACTCCCTCCTGCACCATATAATGATAGAACGCTTTTAAGGATGCAATGTTGCGGGAAACAGTAGCCGCGGCAAACTTATTGTCTTCCAGATATTTCACATAGTCAGCCAGATCCTGCGCAGTCACGTCCTTGACTTCATGAATACCCCGCGAAGCCATGAAATGCAGTACCTTCTCCAAATCTCTTTTGTATGACATCTCCGTGTTGCCGGAGGTATTCTTCACATTATGTAAATATGTGATAAATGCGCCGATCTCTTTTTCCATTTGCCCGGAAATCCTTCCTGTGCGTTCTCTTTATGTAAATCAAATCACTGTCTGAGTTCCATTATAATCAGATTTTTTTAGAAAAGCAAATGGATTTTTCCTAGAATTTATGGGCATTTGCGCCATTTTTACGACAAGGCACAACATATCGTCCGCATATGATTTTATGTCTACTATATCTTGGTAAAATGAACAAAAAAAATTTTTTAAAAGATTTTCAGGACAAAATGCAGAATACCTGGATTGACATAACTTTCCAACAGGCATCCGATTATGACAACCGCCGCAATTCCGGCCATCTGCATGCACTTTTTGAAATAAAAATGTCGGCTGAACCGCTCATATCCCTCCAATTGCGACCTCGGCGCATAAAGCGTCTGATTGACATCCGCAGCCCAAAGAAAAAGTCCGATATAAGCCGGTATCAACAGAATCGCCTGCGGAAACAGCACACCCGCCATAAACAAAATCCCCCTGATCCCATAGCGGACAACCGCCACCGACAGAAGACATCCCGCCGCCAGCCCCGTGTAGCAGATGTATGCGCAAAGAACCGGCATTCCCACAATGGTCGTGGATACAAGACCCAGAACGCAGACTGCAGAGAGTCTGTGCCTCAAAATATATCCCACCAGACTTTCTCCCGCAGGTCTGCTGTTTTTCAGCCGGCTCATCATATCCGTCCCCAAGAGGCCGCCATTGGTGATCCATGCCTCATGGCCCAGATTGACAATCAGGATTCCCATAAAAAAACCGATCATAAACAAATAAGTCATATGATAGCCGTTCTTGATCCGAAACTGTCTGCGCAAAAAAACACCGCCTCTGCCCAATTGATTTGCCATCAGGTACTTTCTCCCTAATGTATATGCGCTCGAGGCGGTGTACATGCACCCAATATTATCGGTCGTAGACGTTGCCCGTCATCTTAAAATCCTGCCGTTCATAGTCACTTCCATCCAGCTCGTACTCTACCATATGGTCTTCCCCTCCATACTCGTACCAGATAATCGTTCTCTTTTTCGCCGTATCCACATGATCAAAAGCTTCACCGCCCTTTTTCCCATCTAACAACGCCATATAGGCATCCATAAAATCCAAATGGGAAATCGGGAGATCCGACTCCGCAAACCCATGTCTCTCCTGTATTCCCTTTACGAGTAAAATAGGGTGATACCGCTCCAAAACCTCTTCCCCGTAACTGTCATGATCCACGTCATAATAGCCGTGATCCGACATAATCATGATAACCGAATTGTCATAAGTATCGTTTGCCTTAAGTCTCGAGAGATAAGCGTCAACCATTTTTATGGTAGCTTTCATCTTCTGCTTGTAAGTGCCGTTCTCTATCGGATTTAAATTCTCGTCTATGTCGAAAGGCAAATGCGCACCCTCCACATGGACAAACTGAAAGACATTTCGATCCGTCTTATCCAGATCAGGATTGTTCACAATCGCATCGTAGACGTTTTTGTCATAATAGCTGTACTGATCCAGTGCCTGCCAAAATCCCAGCCCCTCAATTTTAGCATACTTCTTGCACGAATAGGGCAGATATTTAAACAAAATGTACCTTATTTCCTCCCTGAAAAACACAGGGAAATTCATGTTATCACAGGGCGATATTCCACTGTTTCTGATATCGTTTTGAACTGTAACGGCACACTCACCGTTCCATACCAGCTTTTCCATGTAGAGATTGATATCATAGTTTTCCTCGTCCAATCGTGAAAACAGTTTGGAATGATTATAGGCTTCGGTTGAATACGCCTCAAAAGCCTCCTTATTTCTGTTCAATTCTCCCGATAACAGGAGGGGAATGCTGTCACGCGTATAGGGATATACAGATGCGGTATCCGTATAATTCGTAAAATCCGCGAAGACCTCCCGATATGTCTCATCGCTGTCAATCAACTGCTGAAATGCCCTATAATCAACCGCATCCACCAGGAGAATCAGAAAATTCCGGTTTGTGGAAATGTCGTTAAAATGCTTGTCTGTCAGGATAACGGCATCCTTGTTTTTAAGCGCGTCGTTTGCGGCCATCTCTGGTATCAATGACACAGTCAGCGCTGCGACGATCACAAGAGCCATTCTTTTTGCCCACCTGACTGTCAAATCCGCCTTATATTTTACAACCATAAAAACGGCAAGAACAGCCAGCATGATCCACACGATCAGCGTGATCATATTCTCTCTGGAATATGCTTCCCACACAATCGTTTCTCCTGTCAGCACAGGCAGGGACGATATCAAAAAATTGCCCTGAATATATGTCGCCAGAAAAATCACAAACAAGGCAATCAGGCCACACTGAAAAATCTGAAATCCCACATGGTGAAAAATTGCGGTAATAAAATAGAGCACCGTCATCAGCACCGCGCCCGCCGTTAAAAAGATAAAAAATAATACCATTGTAGGAATGATCATGATCTGAAAATCAAACCAAAAATCATTTTTGTTTGTGCTGTACATCAAAACCGGTTCATAGACAAACAACATAAAACAAAATGCAAATAAAAGAATATAAGCCGGTGTAAGCCGTTTGAACACACACCTTACACCAGCTTTCTTTTTTCTTATCCCATTCATAACAGGCCTCTGCTATTTTCCATCCGTTTGTTACCGCTTTTCTTTTCCGTGTATTTTTTTATCATACGCCAATATAGAAGACACCGTTTTCCCATCCTGAATCTTGCAGTCAAAAATCATCTGCACCAACTCATCCAGATCATGGCTTTCCACGTTTAAGAACTCATCCTCGTCAAGATGCTGCTTACCCGGCCTTAAATCCGTCGCCAGATAGACATCTATCTTCTCATTGCAAAAGGCAACTGTCGTCCGCAGCGTAATCAGAAGTTCAAGCTTCCCCGCCACATAACCGGTCTCCTCCTCCAGTTCTCTTGCCGCGGCGGCCTCTGTGGGTTCATCCACGCTGTTTAAACCTCCCGCCGGAATTTCCAGCGTTTCTCTGTCTAACGCGTTCCTATACTGCCGCACCATCAAAAGCTTTCCGTCCTCCTTCACAGCCACCACTGCTGCTGCGCCTTTATGGCTGATCAGATCCCACTTGACAATATTGCCGTTGGCAACACGGATCGTATCCTGATAATAATCAATAATCGCACCCTTGTGTACCAGTTCCCTGCCTAAACGCTCGTAATTCTTGTCTGCCATTTTATCTTTTCCCTTTCCCAAAACTCCTCACATCAGATTCGGCTGCCCTTTCAAGCCGTCTCAGCAACTACCTCCTGCAACAGCTTTTCCACACTGACTAACTTCACGCACAGCACAAACACATCCGTGGCTTCCGCCATTTCCTCCGCTGTGGGATACGTGGGCGCAATACGGATATTGCTGTCTTTCGGGTCTTTTCCGTAAGGGAAAGTCGCACCAGCGCCGGTCAGAACCACACCTAGCTCCTTACACTTTGCCACAATCTCTTTCGCACAGCCATCCATAGCCTCAAAAGAGATGAAGTAACCGCCAAGCGGTTTTGTCCATTCACCAATTTCCAGACCGCCGAGCTCTTCCTCGAGAACCGAGAACACCGCTTCAAACTTCGGCCGGATAATGTCCGCATGTTTCTTCATATGATTGCGCAGTCCCTCCAGATTCTTAAAATATCTGGCATGGCGCAGTTGGTTTACCTTGTCATAACCGATCGTCCGCAGTGTCAAGGTCTTCTTTACATCCTCCAAATTAGCCAGAGAAGATGCCATCGCCGCTATCCCTGCGCCAGAGAAAGAAATCTTGGAGGTTGAGCAGAACTCATACACCATATCCGGATTACCGGCCTTTTCACACTCGCCCAGAATCTCCAGAAGCGTATCCTGCTTATCCTCGTATAAATGGTGCACCGCATAAGCGTTATCCCAATAAATCCGGAAATCCTTCGCCGCAGGCTTAAGCGCCGCAAATCTTCTCACCGTCTCATCCGAATAGGTGATCCCCTGCGGGTTGGAGTACTTCGGCACGCACCAGATTCCCTTCACCGCCTCATCCTCGGACACATACTTTTCTACCAGATCCATATCCGGCCCTGTAGAAGTCATCGGAATCACTATCATCTCGATTCCGAAATGCTGCGTGATTGCAAAATGTCTGTCATAGCCCGGCGCCGGACACAAAAATTTTATCTTATCCAATTTGCACCAGGGCGTAGATCCCATAACGCCATGGGTTACGGAGCGCGAAATCATATCGTACATGATGGAAAGACTGGAGTTTCCAAAAACAATTACATTTTCCGCCGGAACATCCATCACATCCGCCATCAGATGCTTTGCCTCTGTAATACCGGTGAGGAGACCGTAGTTTCTGGTATCCGTACCTTCCATGGACTTCATATCTGAATCGGAATTTAAGGCATCTAAAATACCCATACCCATATCAAGCTGCGCGGGCTCCGGTTTCCCTCTGGACATATCAAGCTGTAATCCTTTTCTCTTGGCATCCGCGAACTGTTTGTCGAGTTCTGCCTTCTGCGCCATGAGTTCTTTCCTAGTCATCGCTTTGTACGCTTTCATATCTTCCTCCATCTTGAATCATTGAATAATTGTATACAATCATACACCGATATCTATTTTACTATAAGTATTCCATTTTCTCAAGTATACAGATGGGATAATTTTATGATTTTCCAAGGCCATTTTATGGTAAAAATGCCACAAAGAAACCCCGCAGAATACTCTGCGGGGTCTTTCGTACTATTTGGCATAGTCTATGACACGGCTCTCGCGAATCACATTTACTTTGATCTGTCCGGGATATTCCAATTCTGCCTCTATTTGTTTGGAAATATCTCTCGCGAGCAGCACCATATCAGAATCACTGATCTGTTCCGGAACTACCATTACACGAATCTCTCTACCTGCCTGAATAGCAAAAGATTTATCCACACCTTTGAAATTGTTTGTGATGTCTTCTAATTGTTTTAATCTTGTTGTATATGTCTCTAATGTCTCTCTTCTTGCACCCGGTCTCGCCGCGGAAATCGTATCGGCAGCCTGTACCAGACATGCAATCAGCGTCTGCGGCTCCACATCTCCATGATGGGATTCCACCGCATTGATGACCACTGGGCCTTCTTTATACTTTCTGCAAAGCTCTACTCCCAACTGAATATGAGATCCTTCCATCTCATGATCCACTGCTTTACCGATATCGTGCAGTAACCCCGCACGTTTTGCCATCCTGACATCCAACCCCATCTCTGCCGCCAGCAGACCTGACAGTTGCGCCACTTCAATAGAATGTTTCAGGGCGTTCTGTCCATAACTGGTTCTGAACTTCATCTTACCGAGCAGTCTCACCAGCTCCGGATGGATACCATGTACACCGACCTCAAGGGTGGCAGCCTCGCCCTCCTCTTTGATCATGACTTCGACTTCCTTCTGCGCCTTCTCGACCATCTCCTCAATTCTGGCCGGGTGAATACGCCCGTCCACAATAAGCTTTTCGAGTGCGATCCTTGCTACCTCTCTTCGGATCGGGTCAAAGCCGGACAGAATAACTGCCTCAGGCGTATCATCAATGATCAGATCCACGCCTGTCATCGTTTCGAGCGTTCTGATATTACGTCCCTCTCTACCGATGATCCTGCCCTTCATCTCATCATTGGGAAGCTGCACCACAGAAATCGTGGTCTCGGACACATGATCTGCCGCACATTTCTGAATGGCAGTAACGACATACTCTTTTGCCTTCTTGTCCGCTTCCTCTTTCGCCCTGCTCTCCATCTCTTTGACCATGACAGCAGTTTCGTGTTTCACTTCATCTTCAACAATTTTCAACAGATAATCTTTTGCCTGTTCGGAGGTTAATCCTGAGATTCGTTCCAGTTCCTGTAATCTTTGTTCGCTCAGTTTGGAAATTTCTTCGCGCTGCTTGGCAAGAGCTTCTTCCTTCTCCGCCAGACTCGCTTCCTTCTTCTCAATAGCGTCCGCCTTCTTGTCGATGTTCTCTTCCTTCTGCTGTATCCGGCGTTCATAACGCTGCGCCTCGGCACGCCGTTCCTTGATTTCCTTGTCCAGCTCATTCTTCGTACGAATGGACTCTTCCTTGACCTCAAGCAGCGACTCGCGTTTCTTCGTCTCAGCAGTTTTGAGAGCTTCGTCAATAATCTCTCTGGCTTTCTCATCCGCATTGCCAAGCTTCGCCTCCACCATCTTCTTCTGATAGCTGGTTGCGACCAGGGCTGCTACCGGAACAGCGATCACCAGTGTGACGACTATTGCTACCACAACTTGCCACATTACAGGAGCACCTCCTTATTTAGTTTTCATTGTACATTACCAAATCTATTGACGGCTGTCATTTTTCATTCACAACAGCCCGATAGCTAGCAAAACTACAACATACTAATTTTATACTGAATTTTATGTTATGTCAAGCAAAAGAGCTCTGTTAATCGCCTCGCTGTGAAAGCCCCTGCGATACAGAAAAGCATACATTCTCTGTTTTTCCTGTCTCGTAGCCGTATGGGGGTCATACTTTTTCTTTTCAAGCAGACTGCGGATCATAGCCCCCTCATCCTGCTTTGTACCCTGCTGCTCCAACTCCTCAAAGACATTGCGGATCGTGTCTTTGCCGATTCCCTTTCTCAGAAGATCCTGCTCGATACGCGTCCTGCTCTTTCTGTCCAGATGATAGGCAATATAGTCTCCCGCATAACGGCGGTCATCCACATAGCCGTAGGACTTCACATAGTTGAGAGCCTCCTCGATACAGTTCTCAGGATAATCACCGTTTCGCAGCTTCTCCCGCAATCCTGCCTCCGTGTAGTCCCTGCTCTGTAACAAATTCATAGCACGCCGCTTCGCACGTCCGGGCAAAATCTCCTCGCAGATTTCCCTGATGCTTTCCTCGGAAACCGGCTCTCCCTCTTGGATTCCGAGCCGTTTCACCTCTCCTCTGTACAGCACAAAGGCAGGCTTTTCTTCTATATAAATTCGGTAACGGCCTTTGGCAATACCGGTAATCTGCGTGACAATCATAGTTTGCTCCGTTTGCTACACTTTCTCAGACTTCTTTCCGCCTTTTTCTCTATCTCTTCTGTCATTCTTTGCTTTTTTCAGCCTTCTCTTCGGCCTTTGCCCCGGTTTTGGCGTCCGCCTTATCTTCCATTGCCGGCACATCCGCCGCAGGATCTACTTCCAGGTTAAAGAGTTCCCTGACCTTTCTCTCCACCTCAGCGCAGACCTGCGGGTTATCCTTCAGATACTGTTTCGCGTTCTCTCTGCCCTGCCCGATTTTATTACCTTCATAGGCATACCAGGCGCCGCTCTTATTGATAATATTATTTTCAGCCGCCAGATCCAGAATATCGCCCTCTGTGGAGATACCCGCACCGAACATAATATCAAACTCCGCCTCCTTAAACGGCGGTGCAACCTTATTCTTTACAACCTTGACACGGGTTCTGTTCCCGATCACCTCGCCGCCCTGTTTAAGCGCCTCGATCCTTCTCACATCCAGTCTCACGGAAGAATAGAATTTCAATGCGCGGCCGCCTGTGGTGGTCTCCGGATTTCCAAACATAACGCCCACCTTCTCACGAAGCTGATTGATAAATACCACCGTACAGTTTGACTTGCTGATCACTGCCGTGAGCTTTCTGAGCGCCTGTGACATCAGTCTCGCCTGCAGCCCCACATGACTGTCACCCATATCACCGTCAATCTCCGCCTTAGGCACCAGCGCTGCAACAGAGTCCACTACAATAATATCCACAGCTCCCGAGCGCACCATCATCTCTGTAATCTCCAGTGCCTGCTCACCACAGTCCGGCTGGGAAATATAAAGATTGTCAATATCCACACCAATATTTTTTGCATAGACAGGGTCAAGCGCATGCTCGGCGTCAATAAATCCCGCAATACCGCCTCTCTTCTGCACCTCAGCAATCATATGTAAGGTAACCGTGGTCTTACCACTGGACTCAGGCCCATAAATCTCAACCACTCTTCCCTTCGGGATTCCGCCAAGTCCTAACGCAATATCCAGGCTTAAAGAACCTGTCGGGATCGTCTCCACATTCATCTGCACAGAGGGATCACCCAGCTTCATAACGGCTCCCTTTCCGTACTGTCTCTCTATCTGCCCTAAGGCCGCATCCAACGCTTTTAATCTTTCATCTCTTTCCATATGTCTGCTCTCCTTCTTTTAGAACATCTGTTCTTATCTTAGGATAAAACAGATGTTCGATTTTGTCAACTTCAAATTTGATAAAACAATCTTATCATCTTTCCTGTCCCATAAATGACACTCTACCCTCCCTTCCTCTGTAAAATATGAAAATAATGGAAATCGTGGCGAAATGCCGGACATGCATATGCATAACAGATTCCACTTTCTCGGATAAGAACAGTGTATCAGAAAAAGCGGGGCGGCGCAAGCAAAAGAAAGCACCGGCATCCGCAGATGCCAGTGCCCCACTGGTTTGTCTGGTTTAAAACACTTTCAAATACTGCTCATAATCCTCATAGGTGACTGTCACCCAGCCCTCCTCATAATTAAATCCGATCTCCATACCTTTTGGCGTGTAGAACACAATCAAATGATCGGAGTTAAAGTAATCCGTGATCTGCTGATCCGTCATATAGGTGAGAGAGTCTACTTCTCCGTTCTGTTCGTCGCTCTTTGTGCGGAACTCCACAGAAAACTCATCGTCAATCGCAAGCATATCTTCATTGTCCAGCGCAACGCCGTTCTTCATATCCACATTTATGCTGACCAGTTCGACGCTTCCGCCCATATCCGTGTAAATTCTCTCATCGTATACGATACTCAGCTTATCCTCATCCATGTATGCCACATAGGCCTCCAGGACAGCCTCAAAATAAGCATCTTCATTCTCTTTGACATGAGACTCGTACTCATCCTCAAAGAGTTCGATGACCCTGTCCGTTTCCTTCTGGATCTCCTCGTTGATTGTGGCAAGATTTGTCACATCATCTCCCATCACAACCGGCATGGCCGAAGAGATGTAAACATTATCGTAATCCGTCTCGTAATCCTGATAGCTAAATTCCACACTATAACTCAGATCATCCCTGATCTCGTCATGAAGGGTATAATACTGGTCGTTGTCGTAATCATAATCATAATCGTAATCGTCATCAGCACCGCCGAAATAGTCATCGTAGTCATCATAAAGATCATCATCGGTATCATAATCATACTCGTAGTCATAATCATCATCAAACTCATACACATCCCGCCGTAACTCTTTCTTCTCCTGTTCAGAAAGCAGATTTACTACCTTGTTCGCCAGCGCAAAAACTGCTATCAGGAAAAGAATGACTATCGCGACAACAATACCCACAATCAATCCCGCATGCTGCTTTTTCTGCGGCATCGCATAAGGGCTGTAGGGGTTGTCATAAGGGGGCTGCCCACCGAAAGGAGGCTGTCCGCCATAGCCGCCGCCCTGCTGATACGGATTCCCATAAGGCTGTTGTCCACCATAGGCACCGTTTTGTTGTTCACTCCCATAAGGAGACGGCTGGCTGCCGTAGGAACCACCCTGCTGACAGGGGGATCCATAAGGTGACTGATTACCATAACCGCCACTCTGCTGATACGGATTCCCGTAGGGCTGCTGTCCACCGTAAGAACCGCCCTGCTGCTGGTTCTCATAGGGCTGCTGCCCGCCATACGTGCCACCCTGCTGATACGGATTCCCGTAGGGCTGCTGTCCGCCATAGTTCGGATAGAAATTGGGATTGGGATTTTCCGGCTGCTTGCCCGAAAAGAGTCCATGGGTGTCGATCACTTCCGCAGAAGCCGTCTCCTCCACGGGGTTTGCCGTCTCCACTGTCTCCACGATCTCCGGCGTCGTATAAATGTCCGCACTGCTCTCAGAAACATAGGGATCTGTGTAAGACTCCTGTCTTTCCACTGTATTATCAGATCTGTTATTATCAGCTTCGTTCATTCTTTTCTCCTCACTTTTCCTTGCCGCCAAAGGTTACTTCGCTGTAGTATTGCAGGATACATTCCCGCATCAAAGATAATGCCGCGGCCACCGTACTCTCTCTTATCTTCTCCCGGCTTCCGTGGAAACGGCACTCCTTCACCGTAATTCTTCCACACACATTACAGCCGATGTAAACCAGTCCCACCGGTTTTTCCGGCGTACCGCCGTCAGGGCCGGCAATGCCGGTCGTAGAAACACTCACGTCGGTTCTCGCAAGAGCCGCCGCCGTCTTTGCCATCTCTCTGGCAATCTGTTCACTGACTGCCCCATGCTTTAACAAATTACTCTTTTTAATTCCCAAAAGCCTGCGCTTGGACTTATTGGAATAAGTCACATAGCCGGACTTAAACACCTCAGACACACCGGGCACATTGATCAGTCTTGCGGAAAGCATGCCGCCCGTGCAGGACTCCACCGTACAGGCGGTAAGTTTATTCGCCATAAGCAGATCGACCACAGACTTTTCTAAAGTCACGTTGTTGTCCGTGGTGTAGACATGGTTGCCAAAACGCCCCTTCAATTCTTTCACAACCGGCTTAACCAGCTTCTTCGCTTCCTTCTCATCCGAAGCCGTTGCCGTCACCCGAAGATGTACCTCCCCGGTCTTCGCGTAAGTCGCTATGGTAGGATTGTTCTGGGCTTCCACCAGATCTTCCACCATACTCTCCGCCTTGCTCTCTCCCACACCGCAGATTTTTACGGTCTGGGAATAAATCACCCCGGAACCCAATCCTGCCAGATACGGCATAATAGAACGCTCGAACATGGGGATCAGCTCTCCCGGAGGCCCCGGCATCAGCACCACGTGCTTGCCGTTCTCCGCCATAATAATGCCCGGCGCCGTGCCGCCCGGATTTTCCACCACGATACAGCCCTCCGGCACCATGGCCTGCTTCCAGTTATTCTCCGTAATTTCCAGATTTCTCTCTGCAAAAAACTGCCGGATCGCTTCCCTGGACGGTTCATGCAGATACAATTCCTTACCGCAGACTTTCGCCGCCACTTCCTTAGTCAGGTCATCCTGCGTAGGCCCAAGCCCGCCTGACAAAAGTATGATATCCGACCGGGAAAGCGCCATTTTTAATGTCTCCGCAAGCCTCTCCTCATTGTCGCCAACCACATCCTGATGATAGCAGGAAAGCCCCAGCGCCGCACACTTTTCCGCCAGATAGGCTGCATTTGTGTTCACAATGTTTCCCAGCAGTATCTCCGTACCCACTGCAATAATCTCAACTGTCATAGTCTCATCATCCCTCTTTGTAGAAAAACATATGTTATTTATTTGCGTCAGGTCTTTATTTACCCGTATCCTGCATAACGTTCTTATTCTTAATCAGGTAATCCACCAGTGAAATCACCGTCAACGCCAGCGCAATCCACATCACAACCTGCGTGACAAGAGCAAGCGGCGCAAGATCGGCAATCATCAGACAGATCATGACAATCTGAAAGGTCGTCTTAAATTTTCCCCAATAGCTTGCCGCGATAACAACCCCATTGTCGGAGGCAACCAGACGAAAACCGCTGATAATAAACTCCCTCGCAATAATCACAATCACGATCCACGAAGGAATCCGGTCAAGCTCGATCAGACAGATTAACGCCGAACAGACAAGCAGTTTATCCGCCAGCGGATCCATAAACTTTCCAAAATTAGTCACCAGATGATACTTCCTTGCAATATGGCCGTCCAAAAAGTCCGTCAGACTGGCAATGATAAAGATCGCCAGCGCGATCCACTTATCATATGGCGTAATATCGGCCAATAAGAAAAGTACAAAAAAGGGGATCAATATCACTCGAAAAATAGTCAGTTTATTCGGCAGATTCATCTTCCAATTCTCCCATCAAATCATACTCATTGGAGCCCGTGATCTTTACGCGCACGAAATCGCCGGTCATAAGCTCCCTGTCCGTGTGCACAAACAAAAATCCGTCCACATCCGGCGCATCCTTGTAGGTTCTCGCCACATAGACCTCCTCGTCCGCCACCTTTCCCTCGATCATGGCGTCAACGATTTGTCCTTCCATACCGGCCGCGGCGTCAAAAGCGATTTCCTGCTGCAACGCCATCAGCTCATCCAGCCGCTCCCTCTTCAGCTCGTCTGAAATCTGCCCGGGCATACCGGCCGCCGGGGTATCCTCCTCCTGCGAATAGGGAAAGACGCCCAGCCTGTCAAAAGCCATCTCCTCCACGAAGTCCAGCAGTTGTTCATGATCCTGCTTTGTCTCTCCCGGAAATCCCGTAATCAGTGTGGTGCGAAGACAGATATCCGGAATCTCCCGCCTCAGTTTATTGATTACAGCAGTGAGTTCTTTCTTATCCGTCCGTCTGCCCATCCGTTTTAAGACGGCATCGGAAGCGTGCTGAACCGGTATATCCAGATAATGGCATATCTTTTCTTCTTCCCTGATTACCTGTATCAGCGCATCGTCTATCTCTTCCGGATAACAGTACATCACCCGGATCCACAAAAGTCCCTCAATCCGGCAAAGCCTGCGCAAAAGTTCGGGTAACGCCTTATGCCCGTAAAGATCCTGGCCGTAAACCGTGGTCTCCTGCGCTACCAGAATCAATTCCTTCACGCCCTGCGATGCAAGCGCCTCCGCCTCCCGCAGCAGGCTTTCCATGGGAACGCTCCTGTAAGAGCCGCGGACTTTCGGAATAATACAGTAAGTACAATGTTTATCACATCCCTCGGCAATTTTCAGATAGGCAAAATGGCCGCCCGTGGACACAATGCGCTTTCTGTCCGTAAGGGGTTTATCGTCAAGACTCCGGTAGTGATCTCTGGCACGTCCCGCAAAAACCTCCTCCAGAACTGCCGGCAGCTCCGATATGGCTGTGGTGCCGATAACGGCATCCACCTCTTCGATCTCTTTCCGGATCTCAGCCTGATATCTCTGCGCCAGACATCCTGTCACAATGAGAGCCTGAATCCTGCCGTTCTTTTTAAGTTCCGCCATCTCAAGGATGGTGTTAATGCTCTCCTCCTTGGCGTCCCCGATAAAACAGCAGGTATTGACAATCACCACATCCGCTTCCTTCTCATCGTCGGTAAAAATAAATCCGTTTTCCTCCAGCATGCCGAGCATCATCTCGGAGTCCACCAGGTTCTTATCACATCCCAGAGAGATAAAAAAAACCTTTTTTTCCATCATCCAAGAGCCTGCTCATCGGCAGGGGCATCCGCTTCTCCGGATTCTGTATTCGCCGCTTCCGCTTCCGTATTCGCCACTTCCGCTTCTGTCTCCTCCGCAGTCTCATCGTTCAAAATCTTAATTTTACCCTGATTTAATTCCTCCACTGCCACGGAAAGAGGTTTCTTTCCTTTTCCGTCCACCAGTTCCTCGTCTCCGGCAATGATCTGCCTCGCCCTCTTGGAAGTAGCCATCACGATGGAGTAACGGCTGCTCACTACAGGATCTTCGCCCTCCTCCACTTCACTGTTTACTACCTTAATCAAATCTGCATAAGATGGATGTAACATAATCAATTTTCCTCCAGTTCTCTCCTCATTTTTTCTATAAACTCCTCATTGCGCCCCGGCGCATGATGCGCCGCGTCGATGATTTCATGAAGCTCTCTCACGCAAGTCTCCAGATCGTCGTTTACCACAATGTAGTCATACTCCTCAATTCCTTCCGCCTCCTGTGCGGCGCGGTGAAGCCTCCTGTCAATGACTTCCTCCGTCTCCGTACCCCTGCCGGAAAGCCTGCGGCGCAGTTCTTTTGCGCTGGGCGTCGATACGAACAACAAAAGCGCATCAGGATACTGCTTCCTGATCTTAAGTGCGCCCTGAATCTCAATCTCCAGAATCACGTCACGCCCGTCGGCAAGTTCCTTTTCTACATATTCTCTGGGCGTTCCGTAATAGTTACCGCAGTATTCGGCATACTCGATCAGCGCATTGTCCGCGATCTTCCGTTCAAACTGCTCCCTGGACAGGAAAAAATATTCCCTTCCGTCCTCCTCGCCCGGACGCGGCGCTCTGGTCGTGGCGGAAATCGACAGCGCGTACCTGTCATACTCCTCCACCAGTCTCTTCATCAAAGTGCCCTTACCTGCCCCCGAAAAGCCGGAGACCACAATCAATATACCCTTATGACTCATCTGTCTGTCCATCCTCTGTCTGTGCTCTGCCCGATATGGTTTCCGGAAGAAGCGCCGAAAGTACGATCTGGCTGTTTTCCATCACCAGAACCGCCTTCGTTTTACGCCCCTGTGTGGCATCGATGGCCATCCCTGTCTCCTTCGCCTTCTGCACCATACGCTTAACCGGCGCGGAATCGGGACTCACAATAGCGATGATTTTCTCCGTGTTGACCACATTCCCAAAACCTATGTGAATCAGTTTACTCATATCCCTATTCCTATTCGATATTCTGTATCTGTTCCCTGACCTTCTCGATCTCCGTCTTCAATTCAATCGCCCTGTTTGATGTCTCCAGATCGGTTGTCTTGGAGAGGATCGTGTTTGCCTCCCGGTTCATCTCCTGCGCAATAAAGTCCAGTTTCCGTCCGACGCCTCCGCCCTCCAGAAGGCTTTCCCTTGTAGTCGTGATATGGCTCTTTAGGCGTACCAGCTCCTCGTCCACACACACCTTATCCGCAAAGATTGTCACTTCCGTCAAAAGCCTGCCCTCATCAATCTGGGTATCCTCCAGAAGCTCTTTCACCTTGTCCCGCAGCTTTTGCCTGTACTCTGCAATGATCTGCGGTGCGCGCTGCTCAATGAACGTGACGCCCTCCAGCATGATATCTAACTTCGACAACAGGTCGTTGCGGATATTCTCGCCCTCCCGGATCCTGGTCTCCACAAATGCCTCCGCTGCGCCCCGCACCGCCTTCTCCAGAAACTGCCAAAGTTCCTCCTCATCGACAGTCTGTTCCTCCATAGTCAGCACTTCCGGATAACGGGACAAGGTGGACACGCGCACATCGTTGTCCAGCGAAAAATCCTCTGCCATTTTCCAGAGATACTTCATATATTCCGCCGCCAGGTCTTTGTTGTACTTCACACAGACGTTTGCCTCCGCCATATCCTCATAGGAGATAAAAACATCTACCTTCCCGCGCTGGATATAATTCTTCAGCTCACTCCGGATTGCCGTCTCAAAAAAATTCAGTTTTTTCGGCATCTTGATGTTAACGTCCAGATAACGGTGATTCACAGACTTCATCTCCACGGTAATCTTCCGTGTGCCTTCCGCCACTTCACATCTCCCGAAACCGGTCATGCTCTTGATCATAGTCGTATCTTCTTTCTTCTGAATGTAGGGCATAAGCAGAAGGAAGATGCTTCGCCTTCTGATTCTGCTTATGCGCGCAAAAAGACCTACGCATACAGTTTTTATTATAGTGTAAACGGTAAAAATAGTCAAGAAAGAGAAAGCCCTGACGGCGATTGAAAAGAACCGCCGTTTATGCTATAGTAGGGAACGCGTAGAAAAAAACAGGGAAATCAATGAAAAGGCAGGAAATATCATGGCATTCGACGGCATTACCATTGCAAATATCACAAAAGAATTACAGGAACTGCTTTCAGGCGGCCGCATCTACAAAATCGCCCAGCCGGAAAGCGACGAGCTCCTTCTCACCATAAAAAACAACGGCAGTCAGTATCGTCTCCTGTTATCGGCAGACGCTTCTCTCCCCGTGGTTTACCTGACACAGGGCAACAAGCCCAGTCCCATGACCGCGCCGGGTTTCTGTATGCTCCTTAGAAAACATCTGCAAAACGCCCGCATCACCGCTATCTCCCAGCCGGGTCTGGAACGCGCCATCCATCTGCACCTGGAACACTTAAACGAACTGGGCGATATATGTCAGAAAAGGCTGATCGTGGAAATCATGGGCAAACACAGCAACATTATCTTCTGCGACGATAAAGACATAATCATAGACAGCATCAAGCACATCTCCGGCATTGTCAGTTCCGTCCGGGAAGTGCTGCCGGGCCGTTCTTACTTTCTTCCCCAGACACAGGAGAAAGCCGACCCGTTACAGTACGCGAAAAAAGGCAATGATACTGCCCTGCTCTCCTATGAAGATTTTAAATCACATATGTTATCTAAACCTATGCCTCTGTATAAGGCTCTCTACACCTCTTACACAGGGCTTTCCCCCATCATCGCCCAGGAGATCTGCTTCCGGGCAGGAGTGGACGCAGACCTGCCCGCAAAAGCGCTGGCGGAAGCAGCGGGCGACCCACTGGAACCTGTCTGCGACACACTCTCCGACATGATGACACAGGTTGCGGCAGGAAACTTTTCTCCCGTCATCATCTATGAAGGCGACGGCAGGACGCCTTTGGAGTTTGCCGCCCTCCCCCTAACCCTCTACGGTGATAAGGAAAGCCGACCCTTTAAAAGCATCAGCGACGTGCTTGAGCGCTACTATGCAGAGAGGGGCGTGGTGACCCGCATCCGCCAGAAATCCGCGGATCTGCGGCGGATTGTACAGACGGCCCTGGAACGCAATGTGAAAAAATATGATCTGCAGCTACGCCAGATGCAGGACACTGAAAAACGCGATACCTACAAAATCTATGGCGAGCTGTTAAACGCTTACGGCTACAACGTCGCTTACGGCGCAAAAACCCTTACTGCCGTCAACTACTACACGGGAGAGCCGGTGACAATTCCGCTTGACACCACGCTCACACCGCAGGAAAATGCCACCAAATATTTTGATAAATACGGAAAGATGAAGCGAACCTATGAGGCTCTCTCAGAATTGACCGTACAGGTAAAAGAAGAGATCGAACATCTGGAATCCATTCTCGCGTCTCTGGATATCGCCCTGCACGAGGAAGATCTGGTGCAAATCAGGGAAGAACTGATTGAGAGCGGCTACATTCACCGGAAAGGCGGCTCAAAAAAAGCCAAAGTCGTCAGCAAACCTTTCCACTATATGAGCAGCGATGGCTTCCATATCTATGTGGGTAAAAATAACTATCAGAACGACGAGCTCACCTTTAAATTCGCCACCGGCGGCGACTGGTGGTTTCACGCCAAACAGATGCCCGGCTCCCATGTCATCTTAAAGACCGGCGGCGCCGAGGTGCCGGATCGCGCCTTTGAGGAGGCCGCAAGGCTTGCCGCCTACTATTCCAAGGGCCGTGGTCAGGACAAGGTGGAAATCGACTATATCCAGAAAAAACATGTCAAAAAACCTGCCGGCGCAAAGCCCGGCTTCGTCGTATACTACACAAACTACTCCATGGCGATAGACACGGATATTTCCGGTCTTTCAGAACTTTCCTGACTCACCGCAACGTTTTTTCCGTCGGATGTGACGGTAATCGTACCTTCATCCGTATAAAAAGCACTGCATCGGCCGGTCTCCAGAAGAGCCAGCGTTTCCTCCTCCACCCGCGTCCGCTCTGCGTCCGGCGTAAGAACGGCATACCGCGGTTTGGCCGTCAGAAACAGTTCCTTTAGCTTCTTATTATAATCCCCATGATGGGGCATCTTGACCAGATCATACCGGGCTTTCGCCGCCGGAGACTCTAAAAATTCCTCCGTTCGTATTTTCTGCGCATCTCCCATCAGTAAAAACCGGTTATTCCCATTGATAACAGCCGTTATCAATGAATAATTATTATCGTTTTCATAGACCGCCTCACGGGGCGCATCCACATAGAAGACAATCCCTTCCAGCGAAAAGGAAGTGGCCTCACGCATACGCACATAGCTCGTACCCGTCTCCTCAAGCGCACCCATAAGCGCCATATAGGGCTCTGAGTCCTCCTCGTAGTCCGGCATCAACACCTGTCCCACCTCATAGTCCCCGATCAGTTTGGCAGCGCTGCCAATGTGATCCTTGTCGAAATGGCTCAGAATCAGATATTCAATCCGCTTTGTCTGCCGCTCATCCAGAAACGCACAAATCGCTCCGGCATCGTCCGCGTCCGCCGTATCATTGACCACCACGCACCCGCCCGCCTCAATCACAATACAGTCCGACTTTCCCGTATCCAGAAAAGTCATTTTTAGCAAAGTGCCCTTCTCTTCACCACTGCAGCCCGTAACCAGAAACAAAAGAAACAGCAGAAGCAGCAGCCATCGCCCTCTCTTTCTCATCGTGACTTCTTCCTCTTTTTCTTCTTCCTTCTTCTTTTTTTCTTCTTTTTCCGTTTCTTTTTACTCCCGCCGGTCTCATCCCGTAACAAGTGTAATTTTTTAGCGATATGCACAAGCATCAAACCCCTGGGGAAAGCTGCCAGCTCCTCACCGCTCACACCGCCGATCAAAAGAAGCACCGCGCCGTAGATGCAGACACCCACGCCGATGGCGATCAGAAGCACCACCCGGCTTACGGGGATCAGCAGAATTAGTCCATGGTAAATACCGTAGACCGCGCCTCCCATTACAAGGGCTGCAAAAAACGGCTTCAAAAATAATTTGACCACATCCATACGATATTCCAGATGTTTTCTCACGGAGAGCTGATTTAATATACACACCACCAATGAATAGATCACGTTAGCCGCTGCCAGCGCGTAGAGATCCATGTCCGTATAGAGCAGAAGCGCAACCAGACCTGCCACCTGAATAACCAACGCCGCCGCCGCGTGGATCACCGGCGTATTGACCTTTCCAATCCCCTGCAAAACCGCGTTGGTCAGTGTGGAGAGACTGTAAAGCACAACCGACACGGCAAGCGCCGCGAGTAATCCGGATGCCATATCCAGAGATTCTTTCTGGGGAAAAATAAACTGCATAATGGGTTTTGGCAGCGCAGCAATCCCCACTGCCGCCGGAATGGCGACAAGCATGGTCATTTGAATCGCCCGTGAAACCTGTCTTCTGGTCTGCGCCACCGTCCCCTTCACATAGGAGGCCGCCATGCTCGGAATGATGGCGGAGGACATGGCAGAAGCGATGGCAATCGGAATATTCACCACCACAACCGACTGCCCCGCAAAAATACCGTAATGGTTGCTCGCCAGCACCGCATCCACCTGTTTGTAGGCCATGACATGATAGTAAATCGTCATGTTGACTACTGTGGTGCAGTTATAGATAAAGGTACTTAAAATAAAGGGAGTGACAATGGTTAAAATCACCTTGAAAATCTCCCTGTAGGTCTCCTCATGCCAGTTTTTGTCCCGCTCTACCCTTCTCTTAATGATGCCGTCGTTTAAGCGGTACATTGCGGCCATGAAAAGCAGGCCCGTCAACACGCCCGCGCCTGTTCCGATGGCAGACCCGGCAGAACCATAAATTGCCTGCGTCGTGGCATCTTTGTCAGCTACCACACCGATCAGCAGTTTGGCTGCCAGAATACTGCCCGCCGCATTCACAATCTGCTCTAAAACCTGAGAGATGGATGTGTGCACCATGGAGCCATGGGCCTGAAAAAAACCGCGCAGCACTCCCAAAAAACCCGAAAAAAAGATAGTCGGCGAAAGCACCCTGAGCGCCATCACCGCATTCGGATTTTTCACCACCATCCAGGGAGCCCCCACAAAGGTCAGAATCGAGGCTATGCCGCCCACGATCAGGACATAGAGAAGTGCACAGACAAAAACCCTCTGTGCATTCCGATATTCCTTAAAGGCAAGCCTCTGGGCAATCACCTTGGAGATCGCCGAGGGGATGCTGTAGGAGGAAATCAATAATATAATTGTATAGATATTGATCGCCGCGCTGTAATACCCGTTTCCCTCTATGCCAATGATGGAACGTAGGGGGCTTCTGTATATCAGGCTGATCACTTTGACGAGCATCCCGGCCGCTGCCAGAATGCCCGCCTGAAACACAAACGTGTTCTTTTTATTCGGATGCTCCATATCCCCTATCCAATCAGCCAGTCATACATTTCCTGATATTTCTTTGCAGAGACATTCCATGAGAAATCCGCCGCCATGGCTCTGTCTACAATCTTATTCCACTCCCGCTTCTTGTCATAGAAAATATGCTCCGCATAGCGGATCGTTCCCAGCATTTCATGGGCATTATAATTCGTAAAGGAAAATCCCGTACCCGTACCTTCGTACTCGTTGTAAGGCTGTACCGTATCTTTTAATCCGCCGGTCTCACGCACAATCGGCACCGTGCCGTAGCGCAGGGACATCAACTGGCTCAAGCCGCAGGGCTCAAAGAGCGAAGGCATGAGGAAAGCGTCGCTGGCCGCGTAAATTTTATGGGAAAGAGCATCGGAATAATAGATATTAGCCGACACCTTCCCGTGATATTTCCAGTCAAAATGGCGGAACATATTCTCATACTGCTCCTCGCCCGTGCCAAGCGCAACGATCTGCACATTATCCTGACAAAGTTCATCCATGATATAGGCGATCAGGTCGAATCCCTTCTGTCCTGTCAGTCTTGACACGATACCGATCATCATGGCTTTTTCATCCTGATTTAAGCCCAGCTCCTCTTGAAGCGCGCGCTTATTTTTCACCTTCTCCTTGCGGAAGTTAGCCGCATTATACTTAAAATCTATGTTTTTATCCGTCTCCGGATTGAACTCTGCGTAGTCGATGCCGTTCACAATCCCGCGCAGATCTCCTGACCTGGCACAGAGCAGACCGTTTAAGCCCTCGCCGTAGAACGCCGTTTTAATCTCCTCAGCGTAGGTGCTGCTCACCGTGGTAATGGCATCTGCATAGACCAGACCTCCCTTTAAGAGATTCGCATCCTTATAAGCCTCCAGCTTATCCGCCGTGAAGAAGTAGCCCGGCAGACCCGTGATCTCCTTTACTTCCTTCACGCTCCACTTACCCTGAAATTTCAGGTTGTGAATGGTCATTACCGTCTTGATGCCCCGGTAAAATTCTCCTCCCTGAAAACGTTCTTTCAAATAGACCGGAATCAAACCGGTCTGCCAGTCATGACAGTGGATCAGATCCGGCCTGAAATCAATTACGGGAAGAATGCACAGCGCTGCCTTACAGAAAAAAGCATACTTTTCAATCTCAAACAGCGCGTTGTCTCCGTAGGGCTGAAAACCGTTAAAATAGCTCTCGTTATCAACAAAGTAATATTTCACCCCGTCCACTTCCGCTTCCAAAATTCCCACATATTCCTCTTTCCAGTGAAAATCCATATAAAAGTGGGTCTTGTAAGTGAGCTTATCCTTCATTTCCTGCTTCATACAAGTATACTTCGGAAGTATCACCCGCACATCAAAATATCTTTTGTCGATACACTTGGGCAGTGAGCCTACCACATCCGCTAACCCGCCTGTTTTAATAAAAGGTACTCCTTCTGACGCGACAAATAAAATGTTCTTCATAACAACCCTCCAACTGTAGCCTGTCATTTTTGTACATGTAGTCCACAAGAACTCCTAAACAATAGTATACAATATTTCAGGTGGCAATAAAAGGATTATTTTGAATTTTAACAGACGTTGAAATTTATTAACGCCGGTACTGCAGGCGGATCTTGTCCGCAATCAATGCAATAAACTCCGAATTGGTCGGCTTACCTTTTCCCGTATTGATCGTGTATCCGAAAAGTCCATCCAGCGTCTCCATCCTGCCCCTCGACCAGGCCACCTCGATGGCATGGCGGATTGCCCTCTCCACCCGGCTGGGCGTCGTCTGATATTTTTTTGCAATGGTGGGATAGAGGATTTTTGTGATAGAGCCAAGCATCTCCACATCCTCCACCGACATCATAATCGCTTCACGAAGATACTGATATCCCTTGATATGAGCAGGTACGCCAATCTCATGAATCATATCCGTCACATCTTTCTCCAGATCCCGGCTGTCCAGTTCTGGCAGCTCCGTCATATTTTCCTTCCGTTCCATAACTTTCTCTCCCGAAGGAACGGTTATCATAATCCGAAACTCCTTGTTCGCACTGATCAAATTGTCGATAAGCCGATAAAACTGCTCCTGATCTCTCGTGGTCGTCACATTTAATGTCTCCATTTTTTCCTCCATTCCCCTTTTACGCGGCATCTCATATTTAAGCTTTTCTGCGGAGAACGCCGCTTTTCAGGCATCCTCCCGAGTGAAACACAGATCTTCTTAACAAAGCGGTCTTTGCCGCTGAGTTTTAGAAGTTCTTTTCACTCTATTATAAACAATCGTATGGATATGGGAAATATTTAGGCATCGCATTACACCCCTAATCCTTAAGGGCAAATATTTTCATTGCCTCTTTTACGTTCTCTTTCATGGCTTTCTGCGCTTCCATGACAATAGAAGAGAAGAAAACCGGCTCTCCCCGGTTCAGCGTCTCTATGTAGCCCGTGCAGGCAGATCCGCCCGCTTCCCTGTCCTGTAATAAATGCCCGGCGCGCCGCACTTAATGAGAACTGCCTTCGCCCCCATCGCAAGCGCCTGATTTCCGAGAGGACTGATATCTGCCATGGTCAAAATCTCCGTTAGATCCCTGCCGTCCGCTCTCTCTTTCCAGGAACGGTATCGTTTTTCATCCAGCATATAACAGAGTTCCTCCACACTCGGCACAAAAAAATCCACAAGCGGAAGCGCCTGTACAAGAATCAATCGCCAGTCCTGCGCCGCTGCCTCCGAATCCGGATCAATCGCCGCCAGATCCAAAGATATGGCCGCACCTGTTTTCTTTACGGCCCGCAGCAGCAAAAGAAATTCTTCCCCACCGTTTTCATACATTTTTTTCATGAGGGTAGGATAGCCGAAATGAAACAGATCCGCACCGTGAATTCGCTCCATATCCAAATCCTCTTTACAAAATGTGTCGTTCGCCCCCGGATCATGCAAAAAAATCCGGTCAATGCCCGGAATCGCCAACGCCACCGTGTAGGAAGTGTCCGCGCTCTCCGTCTCAATCAGCGCGTCACCGGCATCATATTCATTCAAAATGTTTTTTACAATGCCGCTGAAAGCATCTTTCCCGACTTTCCCCAGCAGGCACACATTTCCACCCAGTTTTTTCATGACAAGCCCGGTGTTAGCCACCGCACCTCCCGTATGAACATCCACGCCGTCCATATGAATCAGGCTTCCCGGCGCAAGCACCTTCCCGGCCGTACCCGCCGGCTGCTTCGGGAACACTGGCGTAATGTCAAGGCAGATATGGCCTGCCACCACCGCTTTTTCTCTCCCATAAACCTTCTCTCCCCATTCCTTGTTATTCCACGTATCCTCCCGCACGCTTTTCGCGCAGCCGCCTTCCTTATGCTTTCTTTTTTACCATATCCAATGGTTTTTCGCACTTGCATTTCTTCCCTAAATGACATATGATTTTTCTGTGAATGACAAAGCCCAAAGAGGCAGCATCAAAGC